>CAYRSW010000010.1:3509-20059 GCA_964427335.1 uncultured Candidatus Saccharibacteria bacterium | reverse complement strand
GTACTAGAGGCCTATGAATGGTAGAAAAGAGGGCAATATGGTAGAATAAAATTATGGATAACGCTTTAAGTATAGTCCGAATACTTTCCATCAGCACTATCTCTTTTTTAGTAGCAATGGCTTGGACCCCAAAACTGGATAGGTTTCTTCATAAATATAAGTTGGGTAAAAAAGTTAGTCGCAAATCAGCCCCTATTTTTAGTAAGCTCCATCAAAAAAAAGAAGGCACTCCCACAATGGGAGGGCTCTTGGTTTGGCTAACTGTTGGAGGTCTTGCTGGTTTTTTTTGGCTTGCCTTTCAATGGTTTGATGGTTCAATTCTTGGGATTCTTAACTTTCTTACCCGACCTCAAACCCTTCTTCCTTTAGGAGCAATGATTTGTGGTGCTGCTATCGGGCTTTTTGATGATGTTATAAATATAAGAGAAATCGGTCCATTCGGGGGATTGAGAATGTGGCATAGACTGCTTCTCTATACGACCGTAGCTGCAGGGGGAGCTTGGTGGTTCTATTTTAAACTGGATTGGGATGTAATTAATGTTCCTTTTTTGGGCAATTTCTTTATTGGTTGGGTCTATATTCCACTTTTTATCTTTATAATTGTTGCTACCGCCTTCTCGGTTAATGAAACTGACGGACTGGACGGCTTAGCTGGAGGAGTGCTTCTAATTGCTTTTGGCGCTTACGGAGTGATCGCTTTTTCACAAGGGAAAATTGAGTTAACTATGCTTTGTGCGGCTATAATCGGAGCATTGGTTGCTTTTTTATGGTTTAATGTTTATCCGGCTCGATTTTTTATGGGTGACACCGGAGCAATGTCATTGGGAGTAACTTTGGGAGTGATTGCAATGCTTACCAATTCAGTATTGCTTCTTCCTCTTATCGGTTTTATTCTGGTTATAGAATCTTCTTCAGTAATAATCCAGGTTGCCTCTAGGAAACTAGGAGGCGCTAAAGTTTTTCTTTCTACGCCACTTCATCATCATTTTGAAGCCCGAGGATGGCCGGAATCAAGAGTGACGATGAGGTTTTGGATTATCGCCGGAGTAATGGCAACGCTTGGATTAATTATAGGTTTAATAGGGTAAAAAATAAAAATATGTATGATTTAATCATCAAAAACGGTACTATCATTGACGGCACGGGAGATAAAATTTTCAGAGCAGATTTAGGAATTAAAAAAGCGAGAATCGCAAAAATTGGAAAGCTGAAAGATTCAAGTGCTGGCACGGTTTTAGATACCGAGGGTCTTTGTGTTTCTCCGGGCTTTATTGACATCAACAACCATTCTGATGGATATTGGACCTTATTTACTATTCCAAAGGCAACTTCTCTTGTAAGCCAAGGAATTACTACTATCTTGGGAGGTAACTGCGGCTCTTCTCTGGCACCGCTGGTAAGCGGCGAATCCATCAAATCTATCCAAAAATGGGCAGACATTAGTGAGGTTAATGTAAATTGGCTAACCATGGCTGAATTCTTCGGGGAGCTTGAAAAGAGAAAAATAGGAGTTAATTTTGCCACCCTTGTGGGGCACGCCACCTTAAGAAGAGGATTGCTAAAAGACGAGGTACGGTCTATCACCGACGAAGAGGCCAAAATCATAGAAAACATGCTTACGGATTCTCTTAAAGAAGGGGCTTTTGGTATGTCTAGTGGGCTTGTCTATTCCCATGCCCGACCAGCTTCAACTAAAGAACTCGTTAACTTAGCTAAAATAGTCAAAGATTTTGGCGGAATTTATAGCAGCCATATAAGAGGAGAAAGCAAAGAGCTTTTGCCGGCAGTAAAGGAAACGATAAAAATTGGCGAAAGTTCAAAGGTTTCCATAGAAATTTCTCACCTGAAGGCAATGGGTAAATATTTCTGGCCAAACATGGAAAAAGCTATTAAACTCATTGAGAAAGCGAGGGATGATGGAATTAACATTAATTTTGATATCTATCCTTATACCACTACCGGTTCAGTGCTTTATATCCTTCTTCCGGATTGGGTGGCCGAAGGCGGAAAAGAAGAATTAGTAAAAAGATTAAAGGATCCGGTTATTCGAGCAAAAGTAGTCAAAGAAATGCAGGAAGATAAGTTTGATTACGATAAAATTACAGTGGCTATGTGTTTAGGAGATAAAACCTTAGTTGGTAGAAAAATCACTGATATTGCAAAAAGGTCTGAAAAATTAAAAACCACCGAAGAGGCGATAATAGATACACTCATAGCTAACGATACACATATTATTGCTTTTATAGATTCTCTTAGTGAGGATAATGTTAGGGAGGGCTTGAAACATCCTCTTTCTTTTGTTTGTTCTGACGGCTTTTCTGCGGATATGGAGGATGCTCGGCGTGGTGATTTAGTTCATCCTCGATGCTTCGGTGCTTTTCCACGATTCTTGGGAGAATATGTGCGCCGCCAAGATTTACTTTCATGGGAGGAGGCAATTTATAAAATAACCGCAGGCCCTGCAGAAAAACTGGGCTTAAGGGATCGAGGTAGAATTAAAAAAGGATACTTTGCCGACATAACTATTTTTGACGCAGAGACCATTATTGATAAAGCAACCTTTAAAAATCCATTTCAGTATTCTCAAGGTATTGAATATGTGGTTATTAATGGTGAAGTTGTGATTGATAAAGGAAAGCATACTGGAAAATTAGCTGGGAGGGTATTGAAATCTCGCTAACTCTGATGAATTTAAAAGACCTAAAAGGTAAACGAATTACAGTGATGGGCCTCGGGCTTCACGGGGGAGGAATTGGAACTGCTAGATTTTTAGCAAAAGCAGGAGCTAAAGTTCTCGTCACAGATATTAAAAAGCGAGGAGACTTAAAAAAATCTCTAAAAGCTCTTAAGGGTCTTCAAATTAAATATGTGCTCGGGGCACACCGGATAGAGGATTTTAAAAATTGCGATTTGGTCCTTAAATCTCCCGCAGTTCCCAATACTTCTAAACACTTAGAAGAGGCACGAAGAAATAATATTCCTGTGGAAACAGATGTCGGTTTGTTCTTTAAACTATGTGAAGGGCTCTGTAAAAACTTAATTGGCATTACCGGCACCAAAGGTAAATCAACTACGTCAACGCTGGCTTACGAAATTTTGAAAAAGAAATATCGAGATGTGATTTTAGCCGGAAATATCGGAATCTCTGTTTTGGAGAAATTTTCACAAATTAAAAAAAATACTCTGGTGGTGTTAGAACTTTCTAGCTGGCAGCTCGAAGGCTTAAAGAAACACCGAATAAGCCCCCATATTAGTGTAGTTCTTAATGTTAGCCCCGACCATCTGAACCGACATAAAGATATGGGCGACTACATTGAAGCAAAAAAGCTTATCTTTACTTCGCAAATTTCAGAAGACATCCTTATATTAAACTACGACAACGTTCTCACCAGAAGCTTTGCAAGAGAGACCCAAGGAGAGGTTTTTTTCTTTACCCACAGCGCCGGAGTAATAGGCGACAGATACAAAACCGGTGCTTATGTAAAAAGGGATGCAATTTTATTTGGTCAAGAAGAGATTTGCTCCTTAAGTGATATTAAAATCCCTGGTTGGCATAACGTCAGCAACATTTTAGCCGCAGTAACTCTAGGAACGCTCTATGGAGTGCCGGCTCGGAGTATCAAAAAAACCATTAAGAATTTTAAGGGGCTAAAGGGCAGGTTAGAGTTTATAAAAGAGATTAATGGAGTTAAATTTTATAATGATACTACTGCCACTACTCCAGAAGCAGCGCTTGCCGCTTTAGCATCATTTCCTTTGAATTTATATAAAAAAAGAATTGTTCTCATTGCAGGAGGCGCTGATAAAAATTTGGAATTTACCCCCTTAGCTAAAGAAATGATAGAAAAGGTAAAAGCTCTAATACTTTTGGCAGGAAGCGCCAGTGGAAAGTTGGAAAAAATCGTTGAGGGAAAATTACCAATTGAAAAAGCAAAGAGTATGCAGGAAGCGGTTCAAAAGGCAGCTCTTAAAGCAACTATTGACGATATAGTACTCCTAACGCCCGCTTGTGCCAGCTTCGGAATGTTTAGACATGAATTTGACAGAGGAGAGCAGTTCGTGGAAGCGGTAAGACATCTCAAATCTAACATCTAAATATGCATAAACCCGACTATACTCTTCTAGTCATAGTTCTTATCCTGTTCGTATTTGGCTTGGTAATGATTTCTTCTGCTAGTAGTGTTATTTCTTGGGAAAAATTCGGCGAAACCGGTTATTTACTCAAACACCAATTACTTTACGGACTATTGGTTGGACTTCCTTTGATGCTTATTTTGAGCAAATTTTATTATTCTAATCTAAAAAAATTAAGTTCTCTGTTTTTTATTATGAGCTTGGTGCTTCTAGTGCTTGTTTTTGTGCCGTCTATAGGATTAAGTTTGGGTGGAGCAAAACGCTGGATAGCAATTGGAGGATTTTCTTTCCAACCGGCAGAACTGGCTAAAATTTCATTTATCATATATTTAGCCGCTTGGTTAGAAAAAAAGGGCAAAGAAATAAGAAGTTTCAGGGAGGGGGTAATGCCTTTCTTAATAATTAGCGGGATAGTGGGGGGACTGATAGCTTTGCAGCCGGATATCGGAACAATGGGTTTAATTCTTATTTGCGCAGTGGTTCTCTTTTTTGTTGCAGGAGCAAAGATATTTCATATAATTTTCTTAGGACTATGCGGCTTAGGGGGGTTGGCTGTTCTGGTTAAACTTGCGCCGTACCGACTTAACCGGTTTATTGTTTATCTTCATCCAGAAATTGATCCTCGGGGAATCGGCTATCAAATAAATCAAGCACTCTTGGCTATTGGTTCTGGGGGTATCTTGGGCTTAGGTTTAGGGCAGGGCCGCCAAAAATATCTATTTCTCCCGGAGCCAGCCACGGATTCTATTTTTGCCATCCTCGGAGAAGAACTAGGTTTTATAGGGATAGTTTGCTTGGTAATTCTATTTATAATATTTGCCTTAAGAGGATTTAGGATTGCAAAGAATTCTCCCGATCTTTTTAGTAAACTCCTGGCCTGCGGTATCACCTCCTGGATTGTCTTTCAGGCTTTTGTTCATATGGGTGGCGTCTCCTCGCTTATTCCCTTGACCGGCATAACGCTGCCTTTTGTTAGTTACGGCGGAACCGCATTGGTGGTGTCGTTGGCGGGGGTAGGGATATTGTTAAATATATCAAAGCATACAACAGAATCTGTGAGAAGGCACTAATAAAATTATGAGAATACTCTTAACCGGTGGTGGCACTGGTGGACATATCTTTCCCATTTTAGCCATCGTCTCGCAAATAAAAAAGATTAGTCAAGCAAGAGGACTTAAGGAGCCGGAGCTTTTGTTTATTGGACCAAAAACCCCATGCCTACCGGCAGGCAGGAAATCCTCTGAAGGATCCTTTAAAAATCTGGAAATTCCTTGTCACTTTATCCTTGCTGGCAAAATCAGAAGATATTGGTCGCTTAAAAACTTTTTAGATTTTTTCAAATTTCCCATCGGTTTAGTCCAAGGACTCTGGTGGATTTTTATTTGGATGCCTGATATTACCTTCGGTAAGGGGGGTTACGGTTCAGTAGCTTCGGTATTAGTAAGCTGGATTTATCGAATTCCGATAATTCTTCATGAATCAGATGCAGTACCCGGATTGGTGAACAGAATCTCGGGAATATTCGCCAACCAAATTATTGTCTCCTTTCCTAAGGCCCAAGATTATTTTTCTTCAAAAAAAACTATTTTAATTGGTAATCCTGTAAGAAGTGGGATTTTGAATGGCTCCCGAGAATTAGCTTATCAGAAATTTAGGCTAAAGCCAGATTTACCTGTTCTTTTTATTACTGGTGGTTCTCAAGGCGCCCAGCGGCTCAATGAAATAATAATAGAAACTCTACCAGAGCTCTTAAAAAGGTGCCAGATTATCCATCAGTGCGGTACCAACAATTACCAGTGGGTTAAAAAGGAGACAGATTTGCGTTTAAATGAAGGGCAGAGGCAATCCTATCATCTCTACCCCTTTTTGAAAGATGAGATGAAAGAGGCCTATGCGGCGGCAGATTTAATTATTAGTCGATGTGGGGCAAATGCGCTTGCCGAAATTGCTGCTTTGGGAAAACCATCAATCCTCATACCCCTTAGCCTGGCTGCTTACGACCATCAAAAAGAAAACGCCAGTTACTTCAGAAAGGCTGGAGCAGCAATAGTTATAGAGGAAGAAAACCTGCGACCCAATCTTTTTATGGGACAAATTTTTGACTTGTTAAGTAACCCGGAGCAACGCCAAATGATGAGGGAGAGTGCCGGGAAATTAGCAAAGCCCGATGCAGCAGAAAAAATCGCTGAAGAGATAATAAAATATGCAAATAAATAATATTAAAAAGATTCATTTCATCGGCATCGGTGGCATTGGAGTAAGTGCCACCGCTAAATTAATGGCCTTGGAGGGAAAAATTGTTAGTGGTTCTGACTGCCAAGTATCGAACGGACATGATGAAAAGAACATAACTTCTGATATTGACTTAGTGGTTTATTCATTAGCCATCCCTCTTCAAAATCCTGAACTTTTAAAAGCAAAAAAACTTAAAATTCCAATGCTCGCTTATCCTGAATTTTTAGGAACACTTATGCACGGTAAATTTGGTATTGCCGTAGCCGGAACAAATGGTAAAAGCACCACCACCGCTATAACTGGTTTTATTTTGACAAAAGCGGGGCTCAATCCAACAGTAATCATTGGCTCTAAACTAAAAGCTTTTAATGGTAATGTAATGTTGGGTAAAAGTAAATATTTTGTTGCCGAAGCTGACGAGTACAGGCGGGGGTTTTTAAATCTTTATCCTCATACAGCAGTGGTTACCAATATTGAGAAAGATCATCTTGATTATTACAATAATTTGGAAGATATTATTAGTGCTTTCAGAGAGTTTGCCAGCCACATTAAAAAAACCTTGATAATAAATGGGGATGATAAGAATGTATTGAAAGCGATAAAAGACCTAAAGAAAGTAAAGATTGTAACTTTTGGGCAGAAACCCGATGTTAATCTTAGAGCCACCGACATTACCGTTTCGAATACTACGAATTTTAAAGTGAGTTTTAAGGGAAAATCTCTAGGGATATTCAATCTTCGTCTGCCGGGCACTTTTAATGTTTATAATGCTCTGGGTGCTATTGGCGTAAGTCTTTTGCTTGGAATCCCGACCGAAAAGATAAAAACATCCCTTTCTGAATTTTCCAGTCTCTGGCGGCGATTCGAACGAGTGGGGGAGTATAAGCAAGCAACAATAATTTCCGATTACGCCCATCATCCGATTGCTATTAAAAATACTATTGAAGCAGCGCACCAACTTTATCCAAGAAAGAAAATTATAGCTGTTTTTCAACCCCACCAACACAGCCGGACTAAAAAACTTTTTAAAGATTTCGTTGCTGCTTTTGATAGAGCGGATTTGATGATTTTAAGCGAAATTTTTGATGTGGCTGGAAGAGAACAACTCAATCAAAATATTAGTTCAAGAGACTTAGCTCAAGCTATAAGAAAAAGAGGCAAGACTGTTCTTTACGGCAAAGATCTTCAAGCGACTAAAAATCTAATCTTGAAAAATATTCGAAAAAATGATGTAGTGCTAGTAATGGGAGCAGGGGATATATATAAAGTAGCTAATGAATTAGCTACTTTAAGTTAAAAGTTCAAAATGCAAAGTTCAAAATTACAATTAAAAATTAAAAATATTAAAAACAACGTTACCCTAGCCCCCCATACTAGCTTCGGTATTGGGGGGCCGGCTAAGTATTTTTATGAGGCAAAAAGCACCCAAGATATTATCAAGGCAGTAAAAGCAGCTCGAGAGTTAAACATTCCCTATTTTATTCTAGGGGGAGGGAGTAATATTCTTATTTCCGACAAAGGATTTGATGGTCTAGTAATCAAAATGCAAAATACAAAATACAAAATACAAAATACAAAAATAGTTGCTGATGCGGGGGTAAAATTGTCAGAGATAGTAGACCTAGCTACTAAGAATAATCTTTCCGGCCTGGAGTGGGCGGTAGGAATTCCAGGTACGGTTGGCGGTGCGGTTCGCGGTAACGCCGGGGCCTTCGGCAGCTCAATGTCAGACATAGTCAAAAAAGTAAAAGTTTTAAAGTTATCTAATACTGCAACTCCAGGAATAGCGAACTTTAGTTCGCGATTGAGTAATATAGCAATAGAACAATACAATAATAGAGCAATGGATTTCGATTATCGCGACTCCATCTTCAAGCACAATAACGATACGATTCTTTCAGTGGAACTTCAGCTCAAAAAAGATGACAAAAACGAGATTAAAAAAAGAGTAAAAAAGTATTTAACTCACCGAAAAAAAACTCAACCTATAGAGGAACATTCTGCTGGTTGTATTTTTAAAAACATTTACCCCGTTAGACTTACTAAGTCTAACGGGGCCCGCACTAAACTTAATAAACCCCTCACCTTTCTGAAAAAGGTGAGGGGTAAACCTGCTGCCCAACTTATAGAAAAAGCAGACCTCAAGGGCAAACAAATTGGCGGAGCGATGGTTTCAAAAAAGCACGCTAATTTTATTATTAATACCGGCAAAGCTAAAGCCGAAGATGTAATTATTCTTATTAGTCTTATTAAGGCAAGAATAAGAAACAAATTCGGCGTACAGCTTCAAGAAGAAATAGAATACATATGAAAATCAACATCAAAACTACTAATATTGAGCTAACACCCCAGCTTCGTCAGTACATTGAAGAAAAGATTGGAGAACTTGATAAATTTATCCAGCATATTGACGGTTGTGTTGAGGCCTGGGTGGAAGTAGGAAAACCTAGTTTTCGTCATCGAAAGAGAGAAGATGCTTTTTATGTAGAGGTAAATATTCGTTTGCCAGGCCAGGGCGTACGCTCCGTTGCTAAGGGTTCTGATTTAAATTTAACCATTGATCAAGTAAAAGACGAACTCCAGAGATTGCTTAAGAGATATAAAGGAAAAAGAGAGGCAAAACTAAAAAGAGGCGCAAGGACTTTCAAAAAAATAATGCGCCTTTCACCGTTAGCAAGATTTAAGAAAAAGAAAGGAAAAAGAGAAAAACGGGAGGGTATATAAAATGGCAATGCTATCTAAAATTTTTGGCGACCCAAATAAGAAGGTTTTGGGAAAACTCCAGCCGATTGTTGATAAGATTAATGGCCTCGAAAAGAAATTCGAGGGTAATTCGCGTGAGAAACTTAGCCAACAAACCGAAGAATTCAAAAAGCGGCTTGAGAAAAAAGAGACTCTTGACGATATTTTACCAGAAGCGTTTGCTCTTGTAAGAGAGGCGGCTAAAAGAACTTTAGGTCAGAGGCATTTTGATGTTCAGCTTATCGGCGGTATAGTGCTCCATCAGGGGAAAATCGCCGAGATGAAAACCGGAGAAGGAAAAACTTTGGCCTCAACCCTACCTCTTTATCTAAATGCTTTAACGGGCAGAGGTGCTCACTTGGTCACCGTCAATGATTATTTAGCCAAGAGGGACACCAACTGGATGGGTCCTATTTACCAAATACTTGGGCTTTCTGTTGGCTGCATTCAGCACGAAAAAGCTTACATCTTTGACCCTCAAGTAAAACCAGACCAAAACGAAATGACTATAGAAATGGAAAATCTAAGAGAAGTGCCTCGGAGACAAGCTTATGAAGCCGATATTACTTACGGCACCAATAATGAATTCGGGTTTGACTACCTTCGGGATAATATGGTCCAGAATTTAGAGCAGATGGCCCAGAAGGACCTACACTACGGAATCATTGATGAGGTGGACAGTATCTTGATTGACGAAGCCAGAACCCCTCTGATTATTTCTGCGCCAGATATGGAGTCAACCAAGCTTTATCAGCAGTTCTCAAGGATTATTCCGCGGCTTAAAGAAAATGTGGACTACAACGTTGATGAAAAAATGAGAGCCAGTACTTTTACTGAAGAGGGGCAAAATAAAATTGTAAAAATCTTGGGGCAAGATCCTTGGGAGAAAAACGACTTAGTCACCACTCATCATTTAGAGCAGGCATTGAGAGCTCATGCACTATTTAGAAAAGATAAGGATTACGTAGTAAAAGCGGGGGAAATTATTATTGTTGATGATTTTACCGGCCGGCTGATGTTTGGACGACGCTATTCAGAGGGTCTCCATCAGGCCCTTGAAGCAAAAGAAGGGGTTGAGGTAAAGAGAGAAAGCATAACTTTGGCTACCATTACTTTTCAAAATTATTTTAGAATGTATGAGAAATTAGCTGGCATGACCGGAACAGCCGTTAGTTCGGCTGAGGAATTTTCTAAGGTCTATAATCTGGAAGTAGTAGTAACTCCGACTAATAAACCGATGATTCGGAAGGACTTACCCGATAGTATTTATAGAACCGAAAAGGGTAAATTTCAGGCAGTTGTTCGAGAAATAAAAAAGCGCCACGAAAATGGACAGCCGGTTTTGGTAGGTACTGTTTCTATTGAAAAAAATGAACTTTTAGGGGCGATGTTGGGGCGCGAAGGTATTGGGCATGAGATTCTTAATGCCAAACACCATGAAAGAGAAGCAAAAATTCTAGCTCAAGCCGGAAAACTAGAGGCCGTCACCGTAGCGACTAATATGGCCGGTAGAGGTGTAGATATAGTGCTCGGGGGGAAAACCGGCGAGGGGACTCCGGCTTGGCAAGAAGAACATAACGAAGTGGTAAAATTAGGTGGACTTCACATAATTGGTACTGAACGCCATGAAGCAAGACGGATTGATAATCAGCTTCGAGGACGTTCCGGCCGACAAGGAGATCCGGGAGGTTCTCAATTTTTTGTTTCTATGGAAGATGATTTAATGAGAATTTTTGGTTCTGAAAGAATTAAAAACTTGATGACCACCTTTGGAATCCCTGAAGACCAACCCATTGAAAATAAATTAATCAGCCGTGCCATTGAAAAAGCCCAGGCAAAAATTGAGGGTTACAACTTTGATTTAAGAAAACATGTGCTGGAATATGACGATATAATGAATAAGCACAGGGAGGTTATACATAAAAAGAGACGAGAAATATTAAAAGCTCAGGGCTCAGAGCTCAAGGCTCAAAGCTTAAAAATGATTGAAAGCGAGATACGTAAAATCGTCTCGTTTCATACTCATCTTGAACATAAAGATGAGTGGAATATAGAAGAAATTTATGAAGTGATAAATACAATTTTTCCTTTACCGTCAGAGGCTCATGCTAAACTTACAGATTTTAGAAGTAAAAAATTCGTAAAAGACCCAAACGAACTGCGCGAAGAAGTTGCTCGCTATCTTATTGATTTGGCCCATCAGGCCTATAAGACCAAAGAATTAGAAGTAGAGAAAGATGTGATGCGACAAATTGAAAAAGCAGTGCTTTTAAGAACCATTGATGTGCTCTGGATGAGGCATTTGACTGATATGGATTCTTTGAGGCAGGGAATAGGGTTAAAAGCATACGGCCAGCGAGACCCTCTGGTTGAATATAAAAGAGAAGGATATAAAATGTTTGAAAGACTATTAGGAGCAATTCAGAGCCAAATAGTAGGAACTATCTATAAGGTAGGAGTGGTCAAAAAAACAGAATCACCGATGGAGCGAGGCGATCAGCGTTTTATCAACGGAAAACAAAATCAGCGTTTTCATCCCGAGCGAAGTCGAGGGGCTGTCAGCGGTAAAGAAAAATCAGCGTCAAATCAGCGTCTTAATAAAAAAATAGGCAGGAACGAGCCCTGCCCATGTGGTAGTGGGAAGAAATATAAAAAATGCTGTGCCCTTCCGAAGCCTTAGTGAAGGAGGGTCATGGAAAATAATATATTTTAACCATGGAACTCGAATCTCAACTAAGAATCGAAAAAAGAACAGAAAAAGAACAAGAATGGCATCAGCTTGAGCAAGAAGTTGAGGGTTTAACAGATAAACTAGGAAAAAAAATTGATGAGAAAATAAAATTTACTGTCGTAGCGTTAAAAGCTAATGGTTTTGGAACAACCGGTTCTTGCGAAGGACATTTAGATCAAGCCCTGCCATACCCGTGGGTTGAGGTAGAATCACCTTTGGCAGAAAAATTACTTAGCGATCCTCGCTATAACAAACTTAAGGAAAAAGCCCGTGCCATGCTTAAAGATGGCAAACCAATGCGGGAAGAAGAAAAACAAGAATATCACGGAATGGTCGCAGCGCAAATACAAGAAAACGAATTAGAACATCAACGACTTTTAAAATTACTGAACGAATTCTACGAATCACGTCCTAAGAAAAAAGGGGCGATGCGCCTCGGAATTAAGAAGGGACCCTGGAACCAGAGTCGTATCCAACCAAAAGATATGCCAACCGGACATCCAGCTGATATTCAAGAATCTTGGCCAGAAGAAGTAAAAAAGAAAAACTTAGCTTTATATAGGAAAGAGATGGGGGAATTTGCGGAGTTTCTTAAAAGTAAATTCTCCTTTAGTTGACCTGGATTATAAAAATTAAGCTAAGGATTAAGAGGATTTTTCTATTAGTTTTTATGAGAATTATCTTAGGCTCGTCGTCTCCCTGGCGACAAAAAATACTTGCAGAAATGGGTTATGATTTTAAGGTTATGGTTCCTGGTGAGGTGTTGCGTTCTTCGGGTGGTTTTGTAAAAGAACTTACTCAAAGACTCATTCAAAAGGTGGTGGGCGGGTAAAAAAACAGGCAGGAATGAACCCTGTCTATGCGGTAGTGGTAAGATGCTGCTGGTCTAAATACGGATAATAAAAAATAAATTACTTAAATCCTGCGTGAAAATTCTACTCATCCCCTTATTCTACTCATCCCCTTAGAGAGTAGTTTTCTAACGGTCTTTATCTTTCAGTATGATATTATTTCAGGACCCCCACCTACTATTCAAATAAAGATCTTTTAAGACAGACGAGACAGAAGAGAGAAGTTTCATTAATTATACTAACGATCGTTAGTATAATTAATGAAACTTATTAAGCTTTCTTCTTTATTTTTCAGTTATTTAAGAAGATAACTCTATTAAATAAGGATTGTTCTATTAATTATTTCAACGATCGTTGCTATAATTAATGGATTGATGTATTATTAGTTAGGATAATAATTTAATAATTTTACTTAAAATTCTAAAATTAAAAAAGAAAAAATGACTAAGGATAAAACAAACAAGAAAAACGCTAAAACTAAGAAATCTAAGAAGAGTCCCAAAACTAGAAAATCCAAGCAGCGCAAAAAGACTTCTAAAGCGGCAAAGGTGGCCCTTTCTATTACTGAGATAATACTTTTAAAATTAGCTGAATTGGGAGAGGTGGCTAGTGATATGCTTGATGCGATGAGCTATCCGTCTCTGGCTGATGGCCAAAGGCAGTATTGGGAAAGTGTCAAAGCAGATAGAGAGATAAGCAAAGAGATGTGGAGAAACAATTTTAATCAGTTAGAAAGAAGAGGATATATTAAGTCCACTATTAACAAAGATGGGGTATGTAATTATAAATTAACAGAGAAAGGGCGCTTAAGAATTATTAAAGCCAGAATAAAATTATTGCATCTTATCCGAAAGAAGAGTAAAAAGAATAGAAAGTGGGATAAAAAATGGAGGTTGTTAGTGTTTGATATCCCAGAGAAAAGAAGAAGGTTAAGAGATGATTTTAGAATGCATTTAAGATTTTTAGGATTTAAACAACTCCAAAAAAGCGTTTGGATTTGTCCATTTGAGATGGATCCAGAATTTCAGGAATTAGTAGAACGTTATAAACTAAAGCAAAATATTGTCACCATGGTTATAGATCAAAAGAACATTGACGGAAATGAAATATTAAAAGGACTTTTCTTTGAGAAAAATTTTCAGCAACGAATAGATAAAAAATAGATAGAGGATAGAGTAGGTAAGCTTTATTTCTTTATTTACCCGTTTAGTTATTTATCTTGAATAAAAACGGAAAAAATAGTTCTATAAAGCATAATTTGAGCTTGGGTGATTTTAATTATTGAATTTTCAATTAATTATTTCAACGATCGTGAGTATAATTAATAAAAGACGAAGAATTATCGTATTGTTTAACATAATTTCCAAAGAACAGTATCTATTGAGAAATGTTCTTAATAGTTTTATTTTCTTTTTCCCACCACTCCCGAGCAAAAGCAACGAGGACCCCGATAAAAATTCCCAATACAGCGGCGACTAGTAAATTTAATTTTATATTTGGTTTTATTGGGTTTTGAGAGAGAGTGGGGGAAACCTCTAGTTGAGTCGACTCAAAATTCGTATCTACACTTCTTTTCTTTACTATTATCTCTTTTTCTAATAATCGTTTTCTGCTTTTTGCTTGTTCTAAATTTAACATATAGCTCTGCAAAATTCTTGCCCGAGCTTCGCTATAAGTCTTTTCCTCAAGTTTTATTTTTTTCTCTAAATCTTCAATTTCTAATTGCATCGGTTCTAGCTGTTTTTGGAGGTCAGTAATTCCTTCTTCTAATGATAGTTTTGCTTCGTTGTAAACTTCCTGATGCCGAGAAAGCAAAAAATCAACAGTATTATTTATTCCATCCAAAGCCCCTTGTGGTGTTTTCCCAAGGGCTTTAATATTTATCAAACTTGTTCCAGCCGGATTAGAAAAAGTGATATTACCACCAGACTTACTTTTTAATATTTCAATGGTTTCGGAAATGGTTTCTAATATTTTACCTTGAACTTGACCTATCTTTATCACTGCTTGAGCTTGAAAAGTTTTGGGCATAGTAAAACTTACGCCGGCACCAACAAAAACAGCGATTAGAAAGATGGCCAGGATCAGCTTCCATCTTTTTATAATTACTTTTATATAGTCAATTAAGTCAATTTCTTCTTCCATATAAACATGATGCCAATATACGAATGTAATGCCAATCTGCGAATTGCTAATTTATTGATTGACAAATATATTATATCACCATTCTATTTATTTAATCAAGCCCATTTTTGATTTTAGGGCTAAGTAAGATAATCCGATTACTCCCTTGGGGATTCTTTTTATCCTCCAGGGCTGAAGTATTAAGCGCCAAAGCCATTCTAGGCCGATGTTTTGGATAAATTTTGGAGCCCTTTTTGTGCGGCCGGAAATAAAATCAAAAGCGCCACCCACTCCAATCGCTACCTTAACCGAGGGCATTTTTTTAAGATTCTTATAGATCCATCTTTCCTGCTTGGGAAAACCCAATCCCACCAGCAAAGCATCGGGCTTGGCTTCATTTATTCTTTCAATAACTTGTTCTAAATCTTGATAACCGTTCTCCGCCCCAACAATTTTCAGGTCAGGATATCTCTCAACTAGATTCTCTCGAGTTTCTTTAACCACCTTTTCTCTCCCTCCCAATAAAAATAACCCGTGACCTGCGACTTGTGACCTGTGACCTAATTCACAGATTAAATCTACCCCGGCAATATTCTCTTTAAAGGGCTTACCTAAAAACCGCAAAATATGCCACAGTCCCTTGCTTTCGCATAATGACAAATCTGCTTCGTTCAAAATCTTTCTGAATTCTCCATCTTTTTGAGCCCGGACAATAAATTCAGAGTAGGGAAGTACAACATAGTGCTGCCCACCATCTACTAAGAAACCCATTATTTTCTCTAGGACTTCGTCCATTGTCAAATTATCTATTTTAACACCAAAAATGACATTGGTTTTACTTTTAAAATCGCGCATCTCGTTTGATTTTATCCCAGTTCTCTTTAAACCAGTTTAGGACTTCTTTAATGCCTTCTTCCATCTTAGTTTCGGCCTTATAGCCAATTATCTCTTTTGCTTTTTGGATAGAGGCGCGTCGACGAGTAATTTTGTCCCAATCTCGTCTTTCTTTATAAACAATATCTGCCTTATTTCCAGTCAACTTGTTTATTATATTGGCAATGTCAATTATTTTGGTTTCCGTTTCTGAAGCAAAATTCATAGCTTGACCAATTGCATCTTCTATAACACCTATCCTTATTAATCCCCTAACAACATCACCAACATAGGTATAATCTCGAGTCTCCTCACCTGTGCCCAGGACAGGCAACGGTTTTCCCTTCATTGCCCAATAAATAAATTTGGGAATAACATTCCTATATTTTCCAGGGACTTCTCTTGGCCCATATACATTAAAAAATCTTGGAACAACAATAGGAAGGTGGTAGTGATTGTGAAAAAAATTACAATAAAGCTCTCCTAAAAGCTTAGTTATCATATAGGGTGTATCAAGATGAATAGAAATAAAATCTTCTTTTAATGGCAAGGGTGCTTGAGAGCCATAAACTGAACACCCAGAGGAAGAGAAAATAAATCTTTTGACTTTATTTATTCGAGAGTGTTCAAGAACTTTTAAAATACCTAAGCCATCTACTTTCAAGCCACTTTCTGGATGGTCAATTGAGTTTTGGTTGGCAAAAAGAGCGGAAAAATGGAAAACATAATCTGGCTTTTGGGAAAAAGCGTGTTTTAAAATTTCTTCGTCTAAAACACTTCCCCTAATAAATTCTATTTTTTTATCCTTGGGTATATTCCACTGGCAGCTTGCTGATAATTCATCTAATATGATGATTTTT
>CAYRSW010000010.1:0-3499 GCA_964427335.1 uncultured Candidatus Saccharibacteria bacterium | reverse complement strand
GCTCTAGATAGATTACTGCCAATACAGCCAGCTCCTCCAGTAATTAGGATGGTTTTATCTTTATAAATCTTGAGTAATTCTTTGGTTGGTTTATTTTTTAGAGACATGGGTTTTGGTTAGATCTTTAAATAATTTTTCGTATTTTGCTATAGAAATCTTTTTAGATAAATGTTTTTCGGCATAGAGCCTCCCGTTTTTAGCTAAAGTTTCGCGCAGCTTACTGTCATTATACAACTTCAATACAGCACGAGCAAGTGCTTGAGCATCTTCAGTTTCAACACAAATCCCACAATTTGCCATTCTTATAAGTCTAGGAGCATCACCATTTAGGGATAGACTTGCCACAAGAGGCCGCCCTGCAGCCATGATACTTAAAATCTTGGAAGGAACGACTGGAGTCAAAACATTCTTTTTAAGAGTGACCAAAGAAATATCAGAAGCAGCTAAAACTTGAGGATAAATAATCCTCGGCTGCATAGGTATAAACTTGATATTTTTAAGCCCTTTGGATTCCACTCTCAATTTTTCTTTTTCTGGTCCTTCACCAACCAGTATAAACAAAATCTTACTCTCTTTTTCTAAAAGCTTGGCAGCTTTGACTATTATTCCTACTCCTTGAGAATAGCCCATTACTCCAGCAAAGGAAACAATGAATTTATCTCCTAAATTATATCTTCTGGCAAAGTCATTGATTTTTATTCCTGGTTTTATAGAATCTGTGTCCACCCAGTTAGGGATTACCTTCACCTTGTTAGAATCTTTAATCTTCGGAATAATATGCTTTTTGTTTCCTTCTGAATGAACGGTGATGAAGTTTGCTTTTTTGTAAACAAATTTTTCTAAATTTTCAAAAACCTTAATTAAAAATTTATTTTTAAGAAGTCCCAAATCAATAGCATTTTGAGGAAAAAGGTCTTGAACATTAACAATGAAAGGAACCTTTTTAATTCTTCCTAAGAGCCATCCGGTAATTCCTAGTGTGAGAGGAGGGGAGTAAAGTAAAATTAAATCTGTTTTATTAATAAAAAGACCCCTAAGAAAGAACACGAATGCCAGCCAAAAATGTTCAATACCTCTTAAGAAAGCTTTTTTTCGAGAAAAAGGAATATGAACCCCGCCAATTCTAATCACTTCTACCTCGTCTATTTTCTCCTTCATAAAAAACTTACTCCTATATTTTGGGGGTCTTTTTTTAAAATTATAAGCAGGAAAACCGGTTAAAACCTGAACAGCGTGTTTTCTTTCTGCCAAAGATTCCGCTAGTTCATAAAAAAGATGACTGGCTGCCCCAATCTCCGGTGGAAAATAATAAGTTAAAAGAAGAATCTTCATAAATTAATCTGCTGGGGTTTGCCGGTTTTTAGAGATTCAACAATCTTAAAAGTAGCGAGCGTTGTGGCAATATATTCTTTAAAATCAACGGGGATTTCTCCTCCTTCTTCTATTGCCTTAAAGAATATCTGATACTCATCTTTATGTCCTTTATCTGTGCCCCAGATTTTTTTATGTTTAGTTCTACCCTTTCCATAAACTGAAGCTTTTTTAAAATTCTCAATTACTCCCACTTTACCTCCGCCAAAAATTTCAATTCTTTCTCTGGGAAATGACTTACTACCTGAGGCTGTATAGCAAATCGCAGCTATAGAACCATCTTGATACTTGAGATTAATAACAACATTATCGCTTGGTATAATTTGGTTTCCCTCCGACGAAATACTATAAGCACTTACTTCCCAAGGTAAAGACCCGGTAAAATACTGAATAAGGTCTATAAAATGACATACTTCTCCAATAATGCTTCCTCCCCCTATTTTTGGATTATGTACCCAAATTTCTTTAGGCATAAAGCCAGTGTTCACCCGACAATTTATTACTAATGGGGAACTTTCAGGTAAATTTTCTTTAACAAAGCGGGCGAGAGGTGAAAACCTCCTGTTAAATCCTATCATTAAACGATTATTTGATTGGCCATAGGTCTTTATAATCTCTTCCAATTCTTCTTGGTTAATACAAAGTGGTTTTTCGCAAAAAACATCTTTACCGGCTTCTAAACTTTCAATTATAAATTTCTTGTGAAGATTATGACGAGTAGCAATAATAACTGCTTGGATATCTTTGTCCCCAAGGATTTCTTTATAGTTAGTTGTTGCATAGTCAAAACCATAATTTTTACCAATCTCTCTGGCATTAATCCCTCCGGCAGTGGCTACTGCCTTTAAGTTAATATCTTTGGAGTCTTTGAGAATAGGAAGTATTGTTCCTTTAGCAAAGAGGCCGGCCCCAATTAGTCCGACATTTATTCTGCCAGCTAAAGCTTTTGAACTTTTTTTAGTAAAAGAGATTTTCTGTGTGGGTTTGGCTTCTAGATACTCTAAAAGAACCCCAATATAACTCTCTTTTCCTTCTAAAATCATCTCATAAGCAGCTAAGGCGTTTTCAATCTTGAAACGGTGAGTAATTAAAGGCTCAAGGTTAATTGCCTTTGCCTTAACCGCTTCCAAAAAAGCTTCCATATTTCTTCTTTTAGTCCAGCGGACATAAGAAATGGGGTAATCAATACCTTCTTCTTCGTATTTTCTATCGTAAATTCCTGGTCCTGAAGAACGAGAGATAACCAGCTCCAATTCCTTTTCGTAAAATAGCTTTCGGGGGAGGTAAAACCTAATCATTCCCGGAGCGACAATTTTGGCCCTTTCACGGGCAATTTCTGCTGCTTGTTCAATTGGCTCATTTGATTTTGTAGAAGCAAAAATTATCACCGAATCCGCACCTCGTCCTTTTGTAAAACGGGCTGCCTCCTCAATAAGATTATCAGGAGTAGTAACACTCGCTGCCCCTAGGGTTTTGGCTAATTTATTCTTTTCGCGGCTGATATCCACCCCCAAAACATTTGAGCCAGATGCTTTTAAGAGCCCAACGGCAAGTTGGCCTAAAAGACCTAAGCCAATAACGACAACATTTTCCCCCAATTTTGCCTCACTTACTCTTACAGCGTGAAGAGCTATTGCTCCCAAGGCGACAAATGAGGCCTCTTCAAAACTTACCTCATCGGGAATTTTTACACATTGATTCTTGGGCACAAAAATCACTTCAGTGTGAGTTGCAACTCCTGCCCCAATACAAGCTACTCGGTCTCCCACCTGAAACTCATCTAACATTTTGCCAACCTCAATTACCTCTCCAGCCGAAGAATAACCCAGAGGGATAGTTTCGTCTAAACGAGCCATTGACTGACGATAGGCCTCAAGCAGTCCTTCTGTTTTAATTTTGTTGATAACTTTTTTCACCAAATCCGGCCTTTCTTTTGCTTTGCTAATTAAAGATTTTTTTGCCAAGCTTATCATTAATTTTTCTGTGCCAGTACTAATTAAAGAATTTTTATTTTTAACCAACACGCCCGCAGCACCACATAAAGGTATAGGCACTTCAGCCAATTCTAATTTTCCACTTTTATAGTTTTGTAGTACTTGTTTCATGTTTTTAAAAATTTAGTTTTATT
>CAYRSW010000009.1:1433-20168 GCA_964427335.1 uncultured Candidatus Saccharibacteria bacterium | reverse complement strand
GATAAAAAAGATCGGTGGTGGGTAAGTAAGAATAAGGAGTTATAAAAAAATGGAAAAAGAAAAAATTTTTGAAGATAAAATTGAAAATAATCCTAAGGAGGAAGAAATGCGTAGAGTTCCAGAAGATGAATTTGAATTTAGCTTTTCTCGAAGTTCGGGCAAAGGCGGCCAGAACGTTAATAAGGTTTCTTCAAAAGTGACTTTAAAATGGAATGTTTTTGAGTCCAAAGCTTTTGACGATGAAGAAAAGGCCAAAATAGAGGCGAGATGGCACAACAGAATTGATGAAAAAGGGGAATTTATACTTTGGGCCCAAAGTGAGCGTTCGCAGGCGCAAAATAAAAAGGATGTGATAGAAAGATTACATGGATTTGTTGAAGAAGCTTTGAAGCCAGAAAAGAAAAGAATTCCTACTAAACCAAGCCGAGCTGCGCGCGAAAGGGGGGTGGAGAAGAAAAAGAGAATTTCAGAAAAGAAAGAATCCAGAAAGAAAATTAGACCGCATGAGATGGAATAGAAACAGAGAACAGAGAACCTTTTATAAAGTTAAAAAGCCACGCTTTTCAGGACGTGGCTTTATTTTAAATTGAGAGTAAATCTTCTGGATTTTCAAATAGGTAATCAGGTTTGAGTTTGAGTAGTTCCTTCCATTTATCTAGTCCCCAACTGACTACTCCTGTTTTAATGCCGGCATTTCTTCCGGCCAGGACGTCAACATATGAATCACCGATAATTAAAGTTTTTGAACGATCAATATTAATTTTTTTAAGAATAAAATTAATGCCTTCTGGATGAGGTTTGAGTTTTTTTACCTGTTCATGACCAACAATAAGTTTAAAATATTTTAGTCTAGAACCTAAAGATTTTTTGATGCTTTCTTCAGAAGCTGACGAAAGAATAGTTAGGGTATGTGTTTTTGATAACTCCTCAAGAACATCAGTTACCCACGAGAAAATAAAGACGTAAGGATCGTAGATCTTATGAAACGGGGAGCCTTTTTTGTTAATCCTTATACCCATTTTCCGACGATTCTCTCGCCAATCTGGACTCCACCATTTTTTGAATTCCTCGATGTTTCGAAAGAAATCTCGATAGTCTTTACCGGCCCACTTAGCAATGGCAATATTGGCCCTAAACAATGCTTCCCAAGAAGTAAATCTTAAAACTCCATCAAAGTCAAAGATTATTAGCAAAATTATCCTCCTTCGTTAATCTATTTTAAAGAGCATTTTTGAAGTATACCACGTTTGATGAAATTAAGCAATAGTATTGATATATAAGCCACTTGTTTTTTAAGAGATTTTTCTATATAATGAAATTGATATGACTAGGAAACTTAGTATTATTTCTAGAATTTCTTTAGCTTGCTTTACGGCTTATTTTTCGGTGCTGATGTGTTTGGGACTGATAGCCGGCTATTTTTTGGGCAGGTATGTTTCTCGCAAAATTTTCCGCGGCCGGTCCAGACCATTGATTTTTCAAATAAAAGGTGTTAAGATTCATTTACACCATTGGATTTTTGGTATAGTTTGGTTAGTTTGTTTAAAATTTTTCGCCCAATCTTTTTTCGAGAATCTTTTTATAGCTGGTTTAGGCGGGGGAGTAATCTTTGAAGACATTTGGCATGATAGGAAATGGTGGAGAGTATTTCATTTAAATTGACCTAATTATTCTAATTAACCATATAAAAATTCACCTAATTTCTAATTCACCTAATTTCTAATAAAATGCCAAATAATAAAAAATCCAAAAAATATGACCTTGAAGAGAGAACAGCTAAGTTTGGAGAGGATGTTATTGAGTTTGCAAAAAAATTACCAAAAAATGATATTACGAAACGAATTATTCCTCAGCTAGTTGGCGCCGGAACAGCCGTTGGCTCTAATTATTGTGAAGCTGATTGCGCTGAAAGTAATAAGGACTTTATCCATAAAATGGCCATTGCAAATAAGGAAGCAAAAGAATCAAAACATTTTTTGCGCATGGCATCAAAAGCGTCTCCTGAGTATGCTTCGGAAGGTCGTAAGCTCTGGAAAGAGGGTCACGAGCTTAACTTGATATTTACAACAATTATTAAGAAAGCAAAAAATAAACTAGAGAAATAATTTTTTGAATTAGACATTATGAATTTTATTAGGTGAATTAGAAATTAGGTGAATTAGGTGAATTTATAAAATGGTGAATTCATTAAGATTAATTAGAGCAATTAGAGTAATTCTAGTTTAAGGGCTTGTAGCTCAGTTGGTTAGAGCACGTCACTGATAATGACGGGGTCGGAGGTTCGAGTCCTCCCAAGCCCACTTTCGTTTTCAATACCGCAAGTCGGTATTTTTTATTACGCTGCTTGACAAATTTGGAATAATTTGTTATACTGTAAATAGTAATAGAAACCAATAAGGTGGTTTTATTGGGAAATAGTACCTTAAATTTTAGACAGAAGGAGGTCCGAAATGGACAGAATTAATGGAGTGTCCATTACAGTTAGTATGGATGGTAACGTTCTGGAAGTTCAGGACGATGGCTATCTGGGCAAGTTAGTTCCTGGTCAGGCTTTGATTGAAGTTTATGTCCTGCCTGGCTGTAACATCTACGGCTTCACCGTGGATGGCAAGAAGAACGTGGTGCCGAAGAAGGACTGGGCATTACTGGCGAGGCCGCCCAAGGAGGGGAAGCACTACAAGGCAAGGGTCCAAATCAAGACCAGCCTGGAAGGGGTGTATCATACCGAATACTCCGATAACAATCTCCGCCTCCTCGAACTGAATTCTGACGGCAACGTCCGGATTTGGGAAATTGCTCTAATTTCCCAGGGCGGTGATTTTTTCGTTACGATTCAGCAAACCTATACGGTATGTTGCTATAGTGACGGACAGAAAGTCGTCTGCCCTAGATTCGACGAGAAGTGGCCGTCGATAGTTAAACTTCTCGGCAAGCTTCTTGGAGACAAAGTGAAGGGTCTCGCGCCGGTTAAGGAATATCAACCTGAGCCAGAGCCTACCGTTGACGATCTGGCTCCGAACACTGCCCGCGTGCTTTGGTTTAATTTGGCTCGAGGAGGTATCGGGGCAATCACGACTCCGGAGGGTGAGGCGCGTGTTTATTGGAAACAAGTGACGAAGCGTAATCGACTAGCTTTCCTGGTTCCAGGCGAGGTCGTACGATATGAATCGCTTGGTACTCCATTCCAGACCAGAGCTCGACCCACCGCCTTTAAGAAACAGGCGGTTGGCGTCAAGCCACTATAGTTCACGAACGGAACCTTACCGTTTCGTCGACCCCATCGCATGAACAATTGCGATGGGGTCATTTTTTTACAAGGTACAAGGTGCGAATATTTTCTAATTTCAAAGACTTGCTTTTTCTCTGATTTTTGGTATGGTATATTTAGGATTTTGGGGACGTAGCTCAGCTGGAAGAGCATCGGTTTTGCATACCGAAGGTCAGGTGTTCGAATCCCCTCGTCTCCACCATTAACTCAAAGCCATGAGAGGAGAACAAGAAATAAGACGGACAATTGAACAAGAAGAAAAAGAGCCGAATCTTGGTTTTTTAGCCAAAGAGGATAGAGAGATATTGGAGGAGGTTGGGCCTAAATTGCGAGAGATAATCGAGAAGGCGCAGAAAGAAAAAAAGCCTTTCAAAACTTATATATATTTAACAACCGGAGCGAGATTGTTAGAACATTTTGTCGGGGGTCTAACTGAAGATTTAACTGAAAAGCAGAAGCCCGAAGTTAGATATATCCAAGCCGCTAGAATAGTAAGTAAAGAGGAGAGAAAGTTGATTTTCGAACGAATAGCAGAAGTGGTAAAAACTACAAGACCGCCATATTTAATTATTGATGACTACATAACAGAACTACATTTAACTTTTGATATGATGAAACGAGGATTTGAAGAATCGGGCGTTAAAAAAGATGATATTACTTTCTTTGCTTTTATTGCTGCGAGTAAAGATGTATGGGGGAGGAGAAAAATACCTTCTGAATTCTATGATAAATTAGGTATAGATATTGGTGTTCAAGATAAACGTGGTTCTGGTGCCAGTTTTTACTTTAATAGAGAGAGATTTAAATTAAAGGGGATGAAGAAAGACAGAGAAGGTAAATATGAGAAAGTGTCAGGGGAGGGGAACCGCTTTGCACTGCGTAACATTCGAAAAGAATTATACTCCGCGGGAAAGGAAATAGCGGAGAAAGGAAAGGAAGAATCCTGAACTGTGGATAATTTGGTTTGACAGCCCTTGATTTATTAGGGGCTTTTTTCTTTTATTAAAACTTTAAATGAGGTATAATATAAATATATGGCGAAAGAGTATTCTTTTTTGAGCCGTAATACGCTTCTCCTTTACCTTGCCTGGCACTATAAGGATGCACCGGGTAAGCTTCTTGGTATTTGGAAGAATTTCTTGAGGTTCAATTTTCGCTTTTTCTCTATTTCTTTTCTAGCCAGAACGTATTTTTTGCCCTGGAAAAGGATTGTTGTTTTTCGGGGTCGGGGATTTTCTATAAAGGAATTTTTTGAGACCTCTGTTTTTAATCTCTTTTCCCGGTTTATGGGAATGTTTTTAAGAACCATCTTGATAATTGTCGGGCTTATTGCAGAGCTTATTATTTTTGTCGTAGGGTTTTTTATTTTTATTTTGTGGTTGGTTTTGCCGCCACTTTTGATTATAGGGATTATTACTGGTCTTATTTTGTTAATTTAATCATGGAAATCATTTTTGAGCCAAAAAAGACAGCCATTTTTAAGGCAGTCCATGTGTCCCGAGCTTTACCTAATTGGCTTTTGAGAGTAACCAAAATTTTATTATTTGCTTTATTTATTTTTACTTGCCTTTGGTCCCTCGCTGGAGGGAAAGGTGCCGGATTTATCCTTATAACCCTTTCTCTTTTTATCGTGAACTGGCTTTGGCAGCTGTTTTTTAATTACAAACTTAAAATCCCACGGCTTACTTTTCCTCTCAAGGAAGCAAGAACTCAAAATTTAGCCAGTTTTCTTGATTTTGATTCTGCCTGTGCGGCCAGAATTGCTCAAGATTTTGCCCAAGCCAGAAAATTTCCCCAAGTAAACTCACTTTCGCTTTTTTCTGCAATTCTTGAGAATCCTCGGACAAATTTTATTTTTAGAAGGGCGGCTGTTGATAAAAAGGCATTAAAGAAAAGCTTAAAAGAAATAGCCAAGAGCGTTACTGGAAACACCAAATTTCAGGGTGGTTTTAGCAAAGATTTTCTAGCTGTTATTAAGAAAGCCCATGAGTCCGGGACAAATTCCAGACACAAAAGAATAACCTTAGGAGATTTGCTTTGCGGACTAGCAGAAGTTCAAGAGATTTTAAAACGAGTTTTATTTGAAGTGGATCTGGATGTCAAAGATTTTAAAGAGATTATTTTCTGGGAAGAGCGTTTAACGAGAGAAGTTGATGCTAGAAGAAAGTGGTGGCGGTGGGAAAGACTTGGTTTAGTTTCGGGGCTGGCCACCGGCTGGGCTTTTGCTTATACTCCTACTCTGGACAGATTTTCTCGGGACCTAAATTCGTTGGTTGGCCAGCTTAGTTTCTCTGCCCACCCAAAAGAGGTTGAGGCGATAGAAAGGATTTTAGCCAGAGCCGGGGAAAATAATGTGATTTTGGTTGGGGAGCCTGGCGTCGGAAAGAAAACTATTGTTTATAAATTCGTCCAGAAAATTAAAGAAAAAAAGACATTTCCCATTTTATTTTACAAAAGAGTGTTAGAACTGGATATGAAGTCAGTATTAGCTGAAGCCAAAAGTCCGGATGAAACCGAAATGTTAATGGAAAGGATACTTAATGAGGCTCTTGGGGCTGGCAATGTTGTCTTGGTTATCAACGAGCTTCACGATATAGTTGGCTCAGAAGAAGGTCCCGGCCGGGCTGATCTTTCAGGGATATTGAGACCATATCTGGAATCACCCCGTTTCCAATTAATAGGAATTACCACCTATCAGGGCCTTCATCGCAATATTGAGCGAGCCCCCGCGGTTTCAGGATTGCTTAAGAAGGTAGAAGTAAAGCCGCTTGAGAAAGACAAAACTCTTTGTATTTTAGAGGATTTTGCTTTGAATTTAGAGCCAAAATATTCTTGCTTTTGCCCCTTCAGATCTCTAAAAGAGATAGTCGATTTAGCGGAAGTTTATATCCAGGACGTACCTTTTCCAGAAAAAGGGGTTGATTTATTGGAGGAGTCCATAGTCTATGCGGCAAGAAAAGAGGGTTCTCGGGTGCTTTTGGAAGAGCATGTTGCTCAAGTTATTTCCCAAAAAACAGAGATTCCGGTGGGAAAAGTTAGAAAGAAGGAGAGGGAGAAGCTTTTAAATTTAGAAAAGTTGCTCCATGAGCGTATAATTAATCAGGAGGAAGCAGTGAGAATCGTGGCTAATGCTATGCGCAGAGAACGAATGGGGGTAAGAGAGAGAAAGAAACCAATTGGCTCCTTTTTGTTTCTAGGACCAACCGGCGTTGGCAAGACTCAAACAGCAAAGACCCTGGCCAAAGTTTATTTTGGCTCGGAAGAGCGAATGATAAGATTAGATATGTCTGAATATCAAGAGCAAAGTGCTCCGGGACGCTTCATTGGTTCCGGCGAGACAGGGGAGGAAGGACAGCTGACTACGGCCGTAAGAGAAGATCCGTTCTCTTTGCTTTTATTTGATGAAATGGAAAAAGCTCATCCCAGAATTTTGGATTTATTGCTTCAGGTGTTAGATGAGGGATGGCTGACCGATGCCTTAGGAAGAAGGATTAGTTTTACTCATACCATTATTATTGCTACCTCTAATGCCGGAGCAGAATTTATCAGGCAGCATATTAAAGAAGGTTATAACTTTCAAGTCCTTCGCAAGAAACTTGTGGACTGGCTTCTAACGCATCATATATTTAAGCCGGAGTTTATCAATCGTTTTGATGGGGTGATAATTTTTAAGCCATTAAGTCACAAGCATTTGGTCCAGATAGCGGAGCTGCTTTTAGGAGAACTCCGTAAGCGGCTTTTAGAAAATAAAGATATTGAAATAAAATTTTTACCGGGGGTGACAGAAAAGATTGCCGAGTTGGGTTATGAGCCCCAGTTTGGGGCACGTCCAATGAAAAGAGTAATCCAGAAAAAGGTTGAAGACCTTATTGCTAAGAGGATACTTAAAGGTGAAATTAAGAGGGGGGATAAAGTGGAAATAAAAGCAGAGGATATAAAGTAATTTTATCCACAAGCGCTTGATTACGATTTCTGTTATAATGTAGATGTTAACTTACTTATAGAGAAAGGGGGTGAAATAAAATGCAAGGAGTTGAAACCTGGGGAGGGGCCGTAAGTGATTCTCTGATTAATCTCTGGACTGCTTTTATTGAATTTCTGCCTAATCTTATTGGCGCTATTGTTGTTTTTATAATTGGCTGGATAATCGCTGTAGGTTTGGGGAAGTTAGTAGTCAGAATCCTTAAGGCCTTACGAGTAGATCATGGTTTTGAAAAACTGGGACTAAAGAAGGGGTTTGAGAAGGCAAAGATAGAATTTGACGTAGCTAAAATTGGCGGAGGAATAGTGAAATGGTTTTTCATTATTGTCTTTTTAATGGCCGCTACTGATATTTTGGGACTGGTTAAAGTTTCTGAATTTTTAGTTAGAGTTCTTCTTTATATTCCCAATATTATCGTGGCAGTGATAATTTTAGTGGTGGCAGTGCTTGTTGCTGATGTTTTGAGGAAATTGGTATTTGGAGTGGCTAAAAGCAGTGGTTTTAAAGCAGCTAAATTTTTAGGAGCGTTGACTAAATGGGCAGTTTTGATATTTGCCTTTTTAGCTGTGCTGGTTCAATTAGGCATTGCTAAGTCCTTGATTCAGACGCTCTTTACTGCTTTTGTCGCTATGGTTGCTATTGCCGGGGGACTTGCCTTTGGATTGGGAGGAAGAGATATAGCCAGAGATGCTTTAGAAAAATTAAGAGAATCTGTCTCTGAGGGTAAGGAATAAGAATGGCCTTGAGCTTTGTTTATTAAGGCGTTTTAAAGTAAAAATGAATAAAACTAGACTATTTCAGTTCTTAATTCTAGGAACAATAGTCGTATCTTTGATTTATTACATAAATATTTCAGGCCTTAATTTTATTAAGCCCACTTCTTTAAGAAGTGGGCTTAATCTTTCGTCGAAACTAGCCGACGAGTTAGAACCGGTCAATATCCAAGAAATTGGGTTTAACCGACTGCCGGTTGAGAAAACCTCTACTTTAATGTTTGTTGGAGATATTATGCTTTCTCGAAGCGTCGGGCAAAAGATGAAGCAGGGGGAAAATTTCAAGTGGCCGTTTGAGAAAATTAGGAACTATCTTCATTGGGCCGATCTTCTTTTTGGTAATCTTGAGTGTCCTGTTACTGTTGGAAGACCGATTATAAGCGGTGAGATGGTTTTTCGGGCAGACCCGGAAGTGGCCCGTGGTCTTGCCTGGGCTGGGTTTGATATTTTATCTTTGGCTAATAATCATACCCCGAATTGGGGGGAGTTAGGACTTAAAGATACTTTTAAGTATCTTGACGAGGCGGGTATTTCTTATGTTGGGGCTGGAGGGAATATCAGTCAAGCGCTTGAGCCGAAGATTTTGAAGCTAGATAATATTGAGATTGCCTTTCTTGCTTTCAACGATAGTGATGTTGTTTCCGTTTCGTATGAGGCAGCCGAAACTCGGCCGGGCACGGCTTTTATGAGAATTCCACGGATGATTGAGAAAGTAAAAGAGGCAAAAGAAAAAGCCGATTTAGTAATCGTTTCTATGCACTCCGGATATGAATATGCCTACCAGCCAAATAGCCGCCAGATAAATTTTGCCCAAAGCGCTATTGATGCCGGCGCGGATTTAGTTATTGGTCATCACCCTCACGTAGTCCAAAAGATAGAGGAGTACGGAGATGGCTGGATTGCTTACAGTTTAGGCAATTTTGTTTTTGATCAAACTTTTTCCGAGCCCACTCGCCGCGGCCAAATTCTGGAAGTAATTCTTGAAGAGGGCAAAATCAAAGAAGTAAAACCCATTGACATTCGAATCAACGACTCCTACCAGCCAGAGCTAATTTCCGAATAACTCTGGACAAATTTAGGAAAATGTGCTAGGCTACAAAAAAGTACCTTGAGAAGTAGCTATGAATAAATAAGGAGGAGAAAATGAAAGAGATAAAAGTGGAAGTAGGTCCACAGGTTTTAGATGATGAGATAATTAAGAACGTAAGGTTTGAGGGAAAGGTTTTTGGCTTCATGGCCAGTCCCTCCAAAAGATATCTGATTGTGAATGATATCTATAAGATACCTCAAGAATTGTTTGCTTTTCCCGATGAGTTTATAGTCCCTTGTTCGTATGCTTTGGTATTTGAACTCAAAAAAGGAACCATTCGTTTTTCCCCGTATGATTACTGGGGCGACCCAGCCAGAGAAAGATATATAAATGATATGGATGTTCTTATTGAAAATGGAATTTTCCTAAAAGGAAACAAAGAAATATTAGAAGCCAACGGCATCAAATTAATAGAAGATTAAATCCAATAAATAATGCCCGCTCGGATGAGTGGGCATTTAGTTTATAGTTCAATAGCTCGGCAGCACTTTAGATTTTTTCTTATAAGCCCCACGGTCGTGTGCTCTGTAAAAAATTTGAGATAGAATCGTTTTTTTCAAAAGGCCGTCTTTCTGGCGGCTTTTTTGAAATTTTGGAGTTCCGTCAAACTCTGGACAAATTTAGAAGAGTGTGCTATAATAAAATAGATAATGGTTTTTTATAAATAAAACAAAAACTAAAAAGGAGGTTATGTTGAATAGTGCTCAGAGAAGGAAGGAGAGAAGGAAGTTTTTGAGGAAAAATGCAGAGGAAATACAAAGGCTTATTGATTGGATAAATGGTCCTGAAGAATTTGTGTCTTCTGATGTGTCAGATGATGGTGAAATTGAGATGGTGCAGAGGCGTATGGAAGCGTTTGGCTATCCATTCCCTCAGTCTAAACCAGAATGGAAAGAATATCTGATAAAGAGGGGAGTGGATCCTGCCAAGTTCATCGACCCCAATGAGTCTTCTGATGAACTCCCTAAGCTTCCTTGTAATCTTAAAATTACCTCCCAAGGTTAAAATCTTGGGAGGTTTTTATATCAAACGCTGGACAAATTTAGGGAAATGTGTAAAAATGCAACGAGCACTTTGAAAAACGACAATCCTTGATATAAAAGAGGAGAGATAAGTGGAGAAAAAACAGACGATAATGGGGCAGGCTTTACAGCCCTTAAGCCCGGAAGAGCTTTGTTTTCATCAATGGGCCGAAAGTCTTCTGAAGAAATGTTTAAAGCAAATAAACAAGCATAAGATTATTCAACCGAATCCGAATCTATTTGTCATTCGTGGAAACAGAAGGGCCGGTCTGACCACTTGTTACAACAGTAGGGCCAAAAGCAGAATTATTGCTTTCAAAATTCATTTACCCCTAAAAGATGTTAAGAGAGCGAAACTTGGAACTAGAAAGAGAATTGAACTATATTCAGGAAAAAGAATTTATGTTTCTGGCCTGACATATTTAAATTATACTCTATTCCATGAAATTGTTCATTTTCTCTTTAAGATGGTTACCTCAAAGAGAAAGGACATAGAAGCAGAATACGGTGACTTAAATGAGGGGCTAGCGATAATATTTGGTCAGAAAAAAATTATAAACAGAAAAGATGGCGAGCTCTTTAGTGCTGGCTATATTTCTAAATTATTAGTTGAAGCTAACATTAGTGGCTGCGCAGAAATTAGGAGCGTTGATGAGATAAACCTATCCCATAGGTTATCTCCAGAATTTTTGGAATTAATTCAGCGAGAGTTAGATGTTTATTTTTCACGGAGCAAGACCATTGAGAAGAAGTATTTGGTATATAAAGAGAAAAACATGGGTGATTATGAAGATAGATATAGTCGAGGTTTTGTCAAATTAACCAGAGATCCTGTTCTTTACAAACGTTTAATTGCATTTTTTGATTAAAAGTCTCAATCAATGGGACTTTTTGTTTAGAGAAAACAGCCAAAATAAAATTTTTTCACGGAGCCGTCTTTCTGGCGGCTTTTTTGAAATTTTGAGCACTTTTATTTTTTGAAGATTTGTGGTAAAATATTATTGAAATAAATTGCCTAACCCTCATAGTTATTTACTTGAGGTATGGTAAAAAATCCTCCGCAGCATAGACGGTCGTCTGTCCATCCTCGTTGCGGAGGTCTATATCCGAAAGGGTGTAGGATGACCCGAAAGGGTTGTCGTGGCGGACGACCTTTTATGTTGTTCGCCAATAAAAATCCTCCGCAACGTGAAAAAAATAATTATAATCGGCGGCATTCTTGCTGCTCTAATTACTCTTGGCTTTTTGGGATTTTTTTATAAAGTTCTTAAAATAGGTTTGCCTATCTGGTTAGAGTCAACAGTAGAGGAAGTTATCAAGTATTCCGTCTTTGCCATTATCTTTACGGCAATTTACAAGAGAAATCACAGAAATCTTGCGAAAAAAGGAGCATTGTTTGGTTTTATGTTTGGGATAAGTGAACTCGCTATAAAACTCTTCTACTTTAGAGAAAATCAATGGGGTCTTGCCTTTGGCAGTTTTTTACTCCCAATTCCCTTTCTTACTTTTCTAGGTTTCTTAATGGGCTGCTTTTTTAGTAAGAAATACATTTGGGTAATCTTTGCTGGACTAACGATATGCTCTGTGATACATTGGCAATATAATGAGCTTATACTTTGGATAGATAAACTGATTAACTAATCTATGAAAGAAAAAATTAAGAAAAATTTATTACTTTCTATGTTGATATTAGTGATGTTGTTTTTTAGTGGTTGTGGCGAGACTTCGCAAGAGGCCACTATTGGTGAACCTCTAAAAGAGGCAACAGGGGATACTCAGGAAGAGACGATAACTCAAGATATTCCAGAGGAAACGGAAGATAAGGCGGAGACCGAGAAGCCAAAAGAAGAAGTTAAAACAGATATTAAGATAGAAACCGCAGTAGAACCCGAAGCAGAGGCCGAGCCCGAACCTGAACCCGAGGCAGAAGAACCAGAAGAAATAGCGCCTCCTGCCAGCGGAGTAATTTGTTCCCATAACGCTTATAATTGTTCTGACTTTAGCACTCACGCAGAGGCCCAAAGAGTTTTTGAAGCCTGTGGAGGAGTTGGTAGTGATATACATCGGCTTGATGGAAACAAAGACGGTGCAGCGTGTGAAAGTTTACCTTAATGTGAAAGAAGAAATTAAAGAAAGCAAAAAGCCCTTACGGGGCTGTTTTTGTTTTTCCATTTTACTGAAGCTAAGCCTCAGTAAAATCATTAAAAACTAGACAAGGTTGAAAAAGTGTGCTAAGTTGTGTTGTAGTTTTGGCCATAAAAATATCTTATGACTTTAGAACAATTAATAAAAAAATTAGAAAAAATCAAAAAAATGGGTTTTGTTAGAACCCACAGATTGGACGATACTGGAGTAGGTAAGACGCTAGAAGATTTGTTGGGAATAAAAGAAAACAATCTTAGATTGCCAGATATTGGCGATGTTGAACTGAAAGCCAAGAGGATGGGTTCGGAGAGCATGTTGACCATTGCCACCAAATCCCCCGACCCAAAGGGAACGAATAGGGTTCTGTTTGAAAACTATAAATATAAAGACAAAGAAAGTTGCTATAGTCTTCACTCCACGATTTATGGGTCAAGGTATAATCCCCAGGGCTTTAAAATAAGCATTAGAGGCAATAAGGTGATTCTTGAAAATAAAAAAGGTATCGAAGCCCACTGGCCGATATCAATCTTTGACGAGGTTTTGAAATCTAAATCAAATAAGATTCTACTTGTACTCGCCGAAACGAAAGGGAAGAGAAAGACTAGAAATGAGCGCTTTCATTATATTGAAACCCATTTATTATCAAATTTGAATATAACTAAATTTAAAACCGCCATTAAGAACGACAAGCTAAAAGTCGATATTCGTATTGGCATTTATAGAAGTGGTAAACGTAAAGGAAAATATCATGACCATGGAACAGGGTTTAGAATAAATAAAAGAGATTTTCTGCAACTTTTTGATAATTATCGGCAACTCATTTAACCTTTCTTAGTATCACAATACTTTCTCTGTTCATTGTTTCTTCTAATTCACCGGCAATATTTGTGGGTGAATTTTTTATTGGCATTCTTTTCCCTGGAATATTTCTAACGATGATATTTTCGCAGGCAAAGCCGATATTTTCTCCCAATTCAGCAATGATAAAATCCGTGGGAATCCTAACCTGTTTTACGAGCCTATTGCCAATAACAAGACAAAAATATTTATTTGGTTTTAGTATCTTGTAGGCCTGCCCAAGACACTTTTCCAAATCAATATAAAAGCTTAAAACATCTTTAGCTCTTTTCTTGTCTTTTCTGGCTATTTTATTTAAAGTTCGATCTAAATGTTTGGAACTAAGATTATAATCTAAGCTTTTTGAGGCCTTTCCGCCAAGTAATTCCTTATCAACTCCCGAAGCTTTGTTGGGATCTTCTAAAATATCGATCCATTGAGTTGACAATCTTGAAAATTGGCCATAAGCCACAGTGGTTCGACTGTCGCCATAAGGCGGAGAGGCAATAATACAATCGATAGATTTTTCTTTTATTCCATTGTTCTTTGAAGAATCGCCGTAAATTATTTTGGTCCATGTGTTTTTATCTAGCCCTTTATAAAAGTCAGCCATTCCTTTAATATTTAATTCAGTTCTCTTTTTAAAAATATCAATAACATCTGGATTATAAGTCTCTAGTTTGTCTTTTGGTATTCTGAAAAGTTTAAATTCCCCCCTTTTTGTATTAGAGGCGAGTCTGGCGGTTTCACTGAAAGAAACCATAAAAAAGTTCCTAACATTTTTTTCTTTTATTTCATTGATGGCTTTCTTAACTTTAGCTAACTGTAAAATTACTTTATCCTTAAACCAGAATTCTATGTTAAAGAAGTTTGGCTTTTGAATATTATCATTTTTTATCTTCTCAATTCTGCTTAGCAATTGAAAATATCTCCTTGTTAGTTTTAATGGATTTATCTCTTTCGTTTTTGCTCTTGCTAAAAAGATAGCCAGCGGGTTTAAATCTATGCCGTAAGAATTTCTCCCAAGCAATCTGCTTTCAACTAGAGCAGTGCCTGATCCACAAAATATATCACAAATAGTGTCACCCCTTTTGCTGTATGTTTGCAGCAGTCTTCTGGCAACTTGGGGGATAAACATTGCTGGATAGGTGTGGAGCCCGTGAGTAAAGGATTTTGTTTTTTCACCTCGAAAGTCCCACGAGTAATCAATTTTTCTTTTAAACTTAGAATCACCTGTAACTTTTTTCTCGGCCGGCAATTCTAAATTTCTTATTATCTTTTCAACAATCCCTCTTATTTCTACCTCTTTGCGGTAAATTGGGAATAGACTAGGATTCGCCGGTTGAAGTCGAATTCTGTCTTTTCCTCGGTAAAGTTTTTTTAATGTGGCCTCACCCTCATCAATAATAGCCACAACGGTTTGACCATTCTCGGCGACTTTTTGCTCACGAATGATAACTTTATCTCCATCAAATATCCCTTCGTCAATCATACTATTTCCCTCAACTCGCAATGCAAAATACTTGCCTGATTTAGCAAGCATTGTTTTTGGCACCGTAATCATTTCCGGATTCTCTATTGCTTCCATTGGTTGACCAGCTGCGATAGTGCCGGCTAGGGGAATGTCTATTAAGTCGGCAAGTTTTTTATTTTCTGAAATTTGGATTGCTCTTGTTTGATGGTCCAGCTTATCTAAATATCCCTTGGATTTTAGTGCCTCAAGATGTTCATGAACAGTAGATTTTGAAGCTAATCTAAAATGTCTTCGAATTTCCTCTTGGGTGGGGGCATAGTCGTTTTCTTTTATGTATTTCTTGATGTAATCAAGAATTTGTTTTTGTCTTTTAGTTAGCATGTTTGACTTAGTATTTAGAACCTCTATAATTAAATTATAACATACCGAACATCGACCGAACAAGAGTTAATCTGTGGATAACTCTTCCCGACGGCTTTTTTGAAATTTTGGGAGTTTCGTCAAACGCTGGACAGGTTTGGAAAAATGCGGTAAATTGTATTCTATGAAAGAAAAAATTAAGAAAAATTTATTACTTTCTGTATTGGTATTAGGATTATTGCTTTTTGGTGGCTGTGGCGAGACTTCGCAAGAGGCCACTATTGGTGAACCTCTAAGGGAGACAACGGTGGATATTCAGGAAGAGGCGACAACTCAAGATGTTCCAGAGGAGACGGAAGATAAAGTGGAGGTCGAGAAACCGAAAGAAGAAGTTAAAGCAGATGTCGGAACGGAAACCACAGCAGAGCTCGAAGCGGAGGTTATAGAAGAACCCGAAGCTGAATTTGAAACGAAAGTCGAAGCAGAGCCCGAGCCTGAACCCGAACCCGAACCCAAGACAGAAAAATCAGAAGAACAGGTCTTATTTATTCAGATTAAATCTGTAACCTCGCCTATTTCAAGAGGTTCATACGCTACTTTAGTGGCTCAAACTTTACCCTATGCTAGTTGTAATATTACGGTCTATTATAAATCGGGGCCCAGCAAAGCTTCAGGGCTCTATCCCAAAACAGCGAGCAGCAGCGGAGAGGTCTCTTGGACTTGGAAAGTGGGGACAGCGACAACGCCGGGGGATTGGAGGATAGTTGTTATTTCTTCATTGGGCGGAAAGACTATTTCTGAAACCACTTATTTCACGGTGTATAGTAAAACACCAGTAGCTTCACCTCCACCAGAAGAGACGGCGCCTCCTACCAGCGGAGTCATTTGCTCCTATAACGCCTATAATTGTTCTGACTTTAGCACTCACGCAGAGGCCCAAAGAGCTTTTGAAACCTGCGGAGGAGTTAGTAATGATATACATCGTCTTGATGGAGATAAAGACGGTGCAGCGTGTGAAAGTTTGCCTTGATGAAAGAAAAAATTAAGAAAAAACAAAAATATGAAATGTTCAAAATGCGACAATACAAAAGATTTTATTGTCCTGGGCAATCAGAATTTCAGGGTTAACTTTAGTAGTGGCCATCTGGAAGAAATTAAAAAGGAAGATTTCAATATCACTGATATCTATCCTGTAATTTGTGGGAAATGTAGAAGCGAAGATGTCGATTTTAATTATCTGGAGCTGGAGGAGATATTTGGTAAAGCAAAATAATCTATCCAATTATGGAAGAAAAAATTAAGAGAATTGGAATCTTTATTTTTCTTATAGCTTTGGTTGTTTTCTCAAGTGGCTGTTACTTGAGAGTAAAGGATACTTGGCAAGGAAGCTATCGTCCCCCAGAATGCGTTGCTCCTCTTGCTTTGGGATGTAGTGGGGATGATCCCAGGGTGGAATATGGTCCAGTTTTAGACTCATTAAATGAATGTATAGGGTGGGCGAATAGAAAATTAGAGCGTGTACCTTCTGGGGGTTTAATCGAGTGTGGGAGAAATTGTAGATATGTTGAAAAATATAGGGAGTATATTTGTAAAACGGTAGACTATGAGATAACAAAAGACTAGATAGGTGGGTAACGCCGTGGGGGATAGAATTGGCTTTTTCAAAAGGCCGTCTTTTGGTGGCTTTTTTGAAAATTTTCAGAAGAACTCTTGACAAAATTTTTCCACCGCTTATAATGGAAATAAGAATAGTATAAGGAATTAAAGAATAGTTAACAATTTTTAAAAATATGACAAATACCGACAAAGTAAAAAAAATAAAAGAAGATGGCTATAAACGATTCAAGAGAGTAGCCATTAAGCGAACAAAAGCAGTGCTTGAGAAAATCCGAGTACTTGGGCATTGTGCGAATCGGAATGTCTATAAATATTCCGATTCAGATGTTAATAAAATCTTTGGAGCTATTGAAGAACAGCTTAAAATTATTAAACCCAAATTCAAATCCCCAAAGAGAGATTTTAGGTTATAAAATTATTAATTTAAATTTATCCACGGAGGGTAGGATTTAAAAAATATGAAGGAAAACCAAAACACATCTATCAAAATCGATCCTTCTTCTTTGCATTTAACTAAAAAGGAGGTTGACACAAACAGATTTGAGCAGGAGAATATTCCTGGGCAATATGATAGTCTTGCTGATGGGCTTCAGAAAGAAGCTATACAGAATGCTTGGGATGCACGAATTGGTAATGGTCAGTCGTGGAAGATTGTTCTTTCTTATGATTCTCAAAATAAGATCTTTAGCGCAGAAGATTCTGGAACCACAGGAGTAGAAGATTGGGAGTTCTATAATGGCATAGGATTTACCTCGAAAGAGGTAGCTAGGAATCTGGGAAGTCGGGGTCAAGGAAAAGCACTTCTTGCTGCATGTGGCGAGCACGTTGTTACCGAAACAATTACCGAGAAAGGTCACGAATGTAGTATTTGGCTAAGGGGACAGTATGCTTCCTTCGAAAAGAATGAACTCGAGCATAGAGGAACACTTATCCGGGTATATAATGTAAAAGACGAAATTGCAAAAGAGCTGAAAGATGATGAGAAAATGATTAGGTTTGTCCAGCTTACATGGAACGAATTGCTGAAGAGGAAAAACGTTGAAATTATTTATCGGGGTAAAAAAGAAAGGGTAATAAAACCTATACAACTGCCTTCCCATACCGAATCAAAAGAATTTGAACCGATTGTAGTAAAAAGAGGTAATAAAAAAGGCACAATTTCAAATATTACAATTTACCTCGCCAAGAAGGAATTTCCTGATAATTTTAGTGGTATAGCAATGAATGTGGGGGTCCAGACCATAAGGCGTTATCTTCCCACGGGCTTAGGACCTCATTCAAAGAGAGTCTTTGGGTTTTGCGATGTTAGTTTTTTAGCCCCGTATGAACATCCAAACCATAGTGAATTTCGGAGTAATGAACCCTTAGTTTTGGAAACCAAGGCTTATCTTAGGAAAACTATTTCTAAATTTTTAGAGCCACTTATTGAAAGAAAAAAAGAGGTTGACGAAAAAGTGCAGAAAACTGCAGAAGATGTAGTAGATCTAGTTAATAGATGTCTAGGGGAAGACTTTTCTGACTTAGATCCCCAGGGAAAATTAATATCAATACCGCCCAAAGGAAAAAGGGGGAAGAAGATAAAACACAAAGAGCCTTATATTTCATGGGTGACGGCAGATAAAAAAGAATATTCGCGTGGAGAAGTAGTAAAGATATCGGCGACGACAAAAAATCCTTCCAAAAAAGAATTTCCTGATTGTGGCCTTCATCTAACAGTGATAGATTCAACTCATAGCGAGGTGTTGAATCAGGACGAAATCTTGAATTACACTGTCGACAATAAGCATAAAAGTTCCTTTTCATATCATATTGCGAATAGTGCACCTCGCGGAAATTATGTTGTAAAAGCTCTACTAAAGGACTCTGCGGGTCACAAACTCCACAGGGCTTTCGCTTCTTTTGATGTTGACCCTGAACCAAGGCAACCCGGAGATATGCTTGGACGACGCAAGGGATTAAAGAGATGTTTATTTTTTGAATTTGAGCCTCAGAACAAAGGAGAAACATTCCCGGAAACCTATTACGATGAGGATGAATACGCTGTTGTGGTGAATATGTCCCACCCATCTTTCAAAGCTGTTGAGCTTAGTAAACTTGATTCAGTGTTTAAACTTCATTTAATAAAATGCATTGTTAGTGAATTACTTACCATTAGATTTAGAAAATA
>CAYRSW010000009.1:0-1423 GCA_964427335.1 uncultured Candidatus Saccharibacteria bacterium | reverse complement strand
AAGGATTAGAAAAATATAAAATAAAACTATACGAAGAAGGCTGCAGGCTTGACAGCAATGCTTCTTTGGATGACCTCCGGAAAAGAATTAAGGACGAACAAAATTATGAAAAGAAATTTAAAAAATTAGTTAATGAATGCCAAAAGCTCTGGCAGAATTCTGGAGAAGATCTAGCAATCACTTATTGGGAGATAGGTGATCTTATAGTAAGATTTGAAGACGGTCTTTCTAAAGAAAGAAGAAGGTATAATCTGAAAACTATATTGAGGAGACGGCTAGGGGAGTTGCTAGAGTCCCCACTTTCAGTACGACATATAGGTAAGTTGGTAGATCTCAGAAAATTATTTCCTGATTGCGAACAAATCGATGAATCAATTCCTGGAACATGGTATTTCGAACTTCTGAATCTTTCGACCGAAGAAGAACGCACTATCTTTATGAAAAAGATTAGAAATAATGAATTTAAAAAAAACAGAGAGGCGCTGAGGGAGGCAGTAAATAAGCATAGAAGCAAGAAGAAGTAACTTTATGCTCGGAATGTTGGGCGGTAAATTGGTGGACAATAGCCAAAAACTTATCAAAACTTTGTTTGGGATTAGGTAATAGGCGCCATATCTAAACTAAAATTACTTAGCCGGCAAAAATTAGGAGAATATGGACAAAAGAGAAGAATTAAAATATAGTAAATTTTTTATTGACCGTCTGAACAAGCGTTGTGGTTTAGATTACTCGGTGCAGTTGAATAAGAATGAAAATAAAGTAGATCCCGAAGTTGATGTTTATGTAATTTCTGGCTCAAACCTACAGTTCAATATCCAAGTAAGAACTCGCGAAGGGCGACTGAAAAAAATAAAAGCGGCATTACAGAGGGAAAGTAAAATTAAAAATCAAAACGTAGTAATGGGGCCAGTGATGGATTGGAAGACTAAAGAATGGGTTGTTGAGGCGATACGCGAGAAGGAAGGCCATTATTCGACCGACGTAAAACAGAAATTAGTACTTCTAATCACTGGTGATATAGGTCCTTTATTTAACGAGGATTATGCAAAAAGAATCTTTGAGGAGCTCAAAGATTCGGAGTTCAAAGGAATATATTCTATACATTTGCCAGCGACCCCAGAAAGTTCAAGCCACCCTCACGATGGACAAATAATCGCGATAAAAGATATTTTTGGTAAACACGGAATATCATTTTAATTGCTTAAAACTATATAAAAATTATAAAACACGCGGATATTATTCAAAGCACGAGGAAATATGCTCTTGGGGCCCGCCAAAATTTCTCAAAGGAAAACTTAGGCGGGTAAAAATTAGAGAATAGTTTAATGGGGTAAAAATATGAACAAGAAAATATTAATTATTGGTCCGTCCGGTTCTGGTAAGACTTATATTTCAGCCGAATTGAGGAGGCGCGGTATTAATG
>CAYRSW010000008.1:0-23542 GCA_964427335.1 uncultured Candidatus Saccharibacteria bacterium | reverse complement strand
ACAATTTATAATCACTCTACCCTTTCTTTTCTCTTTCTCCTCCCCATTATTAAACACATGGCAATAATTGGCAGGAGCAGCCAAAGGAATCGAGCGGTATCAGTAGCAAAAATTCTACGAGTAAGCGGGCTAAGATTTTCAAGAAAATCCTTAGGGACAAACGAAAGCACCAGACTAATTAAAAGCCCAACATGAAGGAAGCTAAAAATAATGACTTGAAACCATGAACCATCTCTCCTTCTTGATACCAATGCAGAACTTAGGGCAGAGCGTGAAAGTAGAAAAAACAAAATCAAAATGATGCTAGCAAAAAGAGTAACCTTTAAAACAAAAGAGTCCCCCAACTTAAGCTCAGCTAGTAATCTTTCTGAAAAAGGAAAGGCATTAACCAAGGCAAGTGCCATATAGACACTGATGAGAATTACTAAGATTCTATTGCGCCCTAAACTTAATCCATAAAGAAGAGCCGCCACTATAAAGAAAATAACAATAAATAAATCCCAAGTGGGAGCTGACCAGTTAATGTTATTAAATAAGTTAGTGATAGCAGTAGGCATGTTTCATTATTTATTTTACATTATATTCCTTCTTTTTTCAACTCCTCTAATAATCTTTTCTGAATTCTTGAAAGTTTTTTGGGGGTTTTCACAATCACTTCTACTAATTGGTCTCCCCTACCCGAACCATGAAGCTCAGGAATTCCTTTTCCTCGAAGTCTCATTACTTTTCCTGATTCAATACCAGAGGGAATTTTTAGATTTACAGTGCCGTAAAGAGTAGGTATTTCTATTTTATCACCTAAAACTGCTTGAGTAAAATGAATTAGCAGCTTGCAACAAACATCGTTTCCTTTGCGCCTAAATTGAGGATGTTTTTTTACATAAATTCTAATATAAAGATCCCCAAGACTTGCTCCTTTAATGCCGGCTTCCCCTTGACCGGTAAGCCGAATTACTTCTCCTTTATCAATACCCGGAGGAATATTAATCTTAATTTTACTTCGCTCTTTAACTATTCCCCTGCCTTGACATTGGCTGCATTTCTTTGAAGCAACCTTTCCCTCTCCTTGACAGCTGGGACAAGTTTTTATTTGGTTAAAAATGCCAAAAGGGGTTTGTCTTACTTTCCGAATCTGACCGCTACCTCCGCAATCAGGACAGTTTTTAATAGGAGTACCCGGTTCTGCTCCATTGCCGTAACAGTGAGGGCATTTTACGTTTTTTAAAATTTCAATCTCTTTTTGGACGCCAGTGGCCATTTCGGCAAATTCTATTTCCGTATCAATAGAAATATCGTTCCCCCTTCCTGTACTTTTTCGACTAAAACCAAAAACGTCCCCGAAAATATCCCCTAAATCACCAAAATCAAATGTAAAGCCGCGGCCTCCTCTAAAAGCATCGGTAAAATTAGAGAAGTCTCTAAACCCCTCAAATCCAGAAAAACCACCTCGCGAACGCATATCCTCAAAGGTAGAACCATATTGGTCGTATTGGGAACGTTTTTGGGAGTCACCTAAAACCTGATAAGCTTCATTTATTTCTTTAAATTTCTCATCACTTCCCCCATTCATATCAGGGTGATGCTTGTGAGCAAGTTTTCGGTATGTCCGTTTTATCTCATCTTGAGAGACATCCCGGGAAAGCCCTAAGATATTATAATAATCTTTTGCCACTTTTTATGTAACACATAACACACAACACATAACAAAATTGTTACATGTTACATGTTTCATGTTGTGTGAGTTATGCTTTTATCATTTCCGCCTCTTTTTGTGCTTTTTCTATCCTTATTACTTTAAAGGCAAGCAGTAACTTAAATATTGTCCAACTTAAAAGAATTATTAACCAGCCGAGTGGAATTGCTACTAATCTTAGAAAGAAAAAGAGACTGATTGCCAGAGCTAAGGGGATATATTTTTGATAAGGTCGAGTAAATTCTTCTATTTTAGCGTCAATAATTTTTTTAACTTCTTCGGGCAACTCTTTCAAATTTTCCTTAGGAAATTCAGAGGAAAGGATTTCTCCAATGGGCTTCTGAATTATTTCAAAAAGTTTTGGCGGAATTTTAATTTCTATTTTTTGAGCAGAGGGTGTAAAGCAATAAGCCACGGATACAACTATAATTAAACCGGTAAGGATTAGCGGTAGTCCCTTTTGTAGAATCCTACCAATCCTTATTTTTAACCGAACCTCTGCTTCATCTTTTATTCTTCTGCATCCTAGCCACAATAACCCTAAAAATAAAACGAGACCCAAGAGGACGTATTTGTTAAAGTGAAACACCAGAAAAAAAGAAAAGATGGTTAGTAAAAAAGTAGGAATAAGAATTTTTTTTGATTCTATAAGAAGTGAAGTCAAACCCAACATCACCCCCAATATTAAAAAACTAATCATCGGTTTTATCCAAATTCCCGCCCAACCTTCTTCCAATCCATACAAGGAATTAAATAGAAAATTCCAAGAAATAATAGCCGTCACAACGCTAATGGCACAAATAACAATAGGAATAGTTAATTTCCTCATCGATTTTAGTTAGAAATTAGAAATTAGAAATTTAAGTAAAAATTTTCAAAGAAAATTTTTACTTCTTCACTTCCTCATATTCTCCCTTTACGGTTTTTTTGTCATCTTTCGATTCTTCTTTTTTCGCTTTTCCTGAAGCAGTAGCTTGCCCCGTACCAGACGGGGCTTGTTGTTGCTGAGCTTTGTATAACTCTTCACCTATCTTCTGGGCAGCTTGGCTTAACTCTTGGGTTGCTTTTTTTATGGCTTCTATATCGTCACCATCTTTTATCTTCTTTAATGCCTCCAAATTTTGCTCAATTGACTTTTTATTATCTTGGCTTATCTTATCCCCCGCTTCTTTCAGAGCTTTTTCAGTAGTGAAAATTAACGTGTCGGCAATGTTCTTAACCTCAACTAACTCTCGCTTCTTTTTATCCTCTTGGGCATGCGCTTCTGCATCCTTCTTCATTTTTTCAACCTCTTCGTCAGAAAGCCCGGAAGTTCCTTCAATTTTAATTGACTGCTCTCGTCCGGTACCCTTGTCTTTTGCTTTTACGTTAAGAATCCCGTTGGCATCAATATCAAAAGTAACTTCAATTTGGGGTATACTCCTGGGAGCCGGTGGAATACCGTCTAAAATAAATCTTCCCAAAGTCTTATTGTCGGCAGCCATTTCTCTCTCTCCTTGTAGTACATTAATTTCCACCTGCGGTTGATTATCTGAAGCAGTGGAAAAAATTTGGGTCTTGGTTGTTGGAATGGTAGTATTTCGTTCAATTAAAGGAGTGCGTACTCCACCCAATGTCTCAATTCCTAAAGTAAGTGGAGTAACATCCAAGAGTAGAATACTGCCCTCTTTATTAATATCACCTCCTAAAATTCCACCTTCAATAGCTGCACCTAAGGCGACTACCTCGTCGGGATTCACACTAATATTTGGTTTTTTACCAAAAAGTTTTTCTACTTTTTGCACTACCAAAGGCATTCTTGTTTGTCCTCCCACCAAAATTACCTCATTTATATCGCTTGGTTTTAATTTCGCATCAGCCAAAGCGTTCTCACAGGGCTTTACTGTTTTTTCCACCAATTCACCGACCAACTCTTCTAATTTAGCCCGAGTAAGTTTTAAATTAAGATGTTTTGGACCAGATGCGTTGGTAGTAATAAACGGCTGATTAATCTCTGTCTCTAGGGTGGTGGAAAGTTCTATTTTTGCTTTTTCAGCTGCTTCTTTAAGCCGCTGTAAAGCCATTTGGTCTTTTGATAAATCAATACCCTGGTCTTTTTTGAACTCATTCACTATCCAGTTTATGATTCGCTGGTCAAAATCATCCCCACCCAAATGGGTATCTCCGTTAGTAGCTTTTACTTCTACAGTATTTTCTCCTTCCTCGAAATTGATCTCAAGTATAGAGATATCAAATGTACCACCACCTAAATCATATACTGCAACTTTTTGGTCTTTTTTTGTTTTATTAAACCCATAGGCAAACGCCGCCGCTGTTGGTTCATTAATAATTCTTTTTACTTCAAGCCCGGCAATCCTGCCGGCATCTTTAGTTGCTTTCCTTTGCGAATCGTCAAAATAAGCCGGCACGGTAATAACTGCTTCTTTAATCTCTTTGCCCAATTTTTCTTCAGCATCAGTTTTCATTTTTTGTAAAATCATGGCTGAAATTTCTGCCGGAGAATATTCCTTATCCCCCATTTTCACTTTTATTCCGACACCTGACTTTACAATTTTATAAGGCATCAACTTCAAATCTTGCTGGACCTCCTCGTCTTCGTATTTTCGACCAATGAGCCTTTTAATAGAAAAAATAGTGTTTTCTGGGTTGGTTACTGCTTGACGTTTAGCAATTTGACCAACCAATCTCTCACCGGAGCTAGATATTGCTACCACGGATGGTGTAGTTCTTGCTCCCTCCTTGCTTTCAATAATTTTGGGTTTTCCAGCTTCAACCACAGCCATGGCTGAATTGGTAGTGCCCAAGTCGATACCAAGTATTTTAGACATAATCTTTGAGAAATCCTAATATCTAAATCCTAAATCCTAAACAAATTCTAAATTCTAATTTTCCAAATTACAAACACGTTTGAAACATTGGAATTTGTGATTTGTGATTTGTTTAGAAATTAGAAATTAGAAATTAGAAATTTTTATGTGTTAAATTATCCCCCTACCTCGACTTTGGTAGGCCTTAATAATTTCTCATTAAAGAGATAACCTTTTTGTAAAACCTTCATAATAACATCCTTCTCTTTGCCTTTTACCGCTCTCACTGCTTCATGGAGTTCTGGATTAAACTTGTCTCCCTTTTTAGTAGTTATCTCCGAAACAGCATTCTGTTTAAGCAGCTCTCCTAATTGATTTTTTATCTGGATTGTTCCTTTAACCCATTCATTTTCAGCTAAATCCTTCGGGGTATGCTTTAAAGCTAGGTCGAAATTATCCAATATGGGCAAAATCTGTAAGATAAAATCTTTTTGAATATATTCTTTAAGCTCCCCTGTTCGTTTTATCTCTTCTTTCTTATAATTCTCAAAATCAGCTTGAGTCCGCTTCCAACCATTAAGATGTTCTTCCGATTGTTTTTTAAATTTTTCGAGATCTTTTTGGGGCTTCTTACGAGGCATATTTATATTAATTGTACAAAAATTACTACCACTGCTCCTCCACATAACAATTCAGTCACATAACGAACCAACGAAACATTCCGCGCATATTTCATTCTTTTGGGCCCAATAATGGCTACTAGTCCTTTTTCTCCGGAAGGAAATTGAAAACCGGCTATCACCATACTATAATTTGGTTTTTTGGTGGGTAAATTTTTTATTAGGGGGTTTTCCTGACCAATGTAAATTTGGGGCGCTTGAGTAGTCAAACTTTCAAATAATCTTTCAATGTTCTCATCAAACCAATCCAGAGTTTCGGTCATTTGAGCAAAGTCTTTGGAATCAGTGAACTCCGGTTCGGCAATAAGTTTATTTATCCCTGCTCCGTGGAAGAGCTCTAAATCTAGCACCGAGCTCAAACCTAAGTTGTCTGACAAAGACGCAAGAATCCTGGCTGTGTTTTTGACTAGCCGATTATATTTTGTTTTTAGTTCAAGTAGTTCCCTTTGGATAAGATTTTGGTCTTTACAAGATAAAGTGTAAGCTTCCATCAACTTATCTATAAAATATCGGTAACCCTTATCGGTAGGAATTCTACCGGCTGAAGTATAGGGTTGATAAAGAAACCCAATTTTTTCTAAACGAGTCATCTCTGTTCTAATGGTGGCTGGAGACAAGCAGAATTCATACTTTTTAACTAAAGTATTTGAAGCAACCGGACTGGCGCTTTCCGTGTATTCTTTGATTACAGCAGTTAGTATTTGCTCTTGGCGTTTTGTTAGCATATATATTAATGCTACCTCCGTCGTTAGCACTTGTCAAGTGAGAGTGCTAATTTCAGTATAATTATCCTTAAAAAGTTGTCAAGGATTCTTGGCTATGGTAAAATAAAAGCAACATGAGACAAATCAAATATAACAAACTTACTTGGATTGATATAGAGAATCCAAAAGAAAAAGACCTAGATTTTTTAAGAGAAAAAATAAAGCTTCATCCGAGTACTATCCACCAATATCTGCCCCCTCTCAAACAAGCCAAAGCGGAAGTATTTGATGATTATTTATTTATTGTTTTTCACTTTCCGGTATTTGACCCAAAGACTCGTTGCACCATCGCCAAAGAATTAGACATTATTTTAGCTAAAGACACTTTAGTTACCAGTCATCAAGGTGAACTGCCGGAACTTAAAAAATTATTTGACAATTGTCTCTTGCATGATACTTTAAGGAAACGGTATCTTAAAAAGACTATTAGTCATCTCTTGTTTCATCTGCTGGATAACTTAATTGATTCTTGTCTGCCTATGCTGGACCACATTGCTGAAAATATTGATAAGATTGAAGAGGAAGTTTTTAAACAAAAAGAGAGAGAAATAGTCAGTGAAATCTCTATAGTCAAAAGAGATATTATTGATTTTGGAAGAATAATTAGGCCCCAAGGAGTTATTTTAGAAGTCCTGGCCGAAAAACTATCCGAATTTTTTCCCAAAGAGAAAGAAATTAAATTTTATTCGGCAGAACTTATCTCTTCTCAAAAAGAGGTCTTCCGTATTTTAAATATTCATCGAGAAATGATTGATGTACTCGACAGCACTAACCAGAGCCTTCTTTCTTATAAAACCAGCAGCATCATGCGAATTTTAACCGTTATCTCTTTTATCACCTTTCCCTTGGGGGTTATTGCTGGGATATTTGGCATGAATGTATTTCGCCACCTTCCCTTTGTTGAAAATCCCTATACTTTTTGGATAATTATTTTATCAATGATTATCACGGTGGTTGCTATGATAATCTATTTTAAAAAGAAAAAATGGCTCTAAAAATTTACAATACTCTAACAAAGAAAAAAGAAGTTTTTAAGTCCCCAAAAGGTAAAAAGGTTGGAATGTATAACTGTGGGCCGACGGTTTATAGCTTTGCTCATATTGGATACCTTCGGGCTCTTATTATGGCTGATGTTATCAGGCGCTATTTTGAGTATCTTGGGTATAAAGTAAAGCAGGTAAAAAACATCACTGATGTTGGACATTTAACCGAAGAGGATATTGATAAAATGGTTATTGCCGCAAAGCGTGAAAAAAAGAGCCCAAAACAAATTGCCATGTTTTACACTAAAGCTTTTTTTGAAGATGAGAAAAAGTTAAACATTAAGCCAGCTCATGTTTTTCCTCGTGCTACCGAGCATATAGAGGAAATGATTAAATTAATAGAGACATTGATTAAGAAAGATTACGCTTATGAAAAAAATGGTTCAGTATTTTTTAATCTAACGAAATTTAAAAGTTACGGAAAACTCTCTGGAAATACTCTTAAGAAATTAAAAACCGGCGCGCGGCTTGAAATCCACCCAGATAAAGTCAATCCCTTTGATTTTGCTCTCTGGCTTAAAGCTCCACGAGAGCATTTAATGAAATGGAGGTCTCCTTGGAGCCTAGGTTATCCTGGCTGGCATATTGAATGTTCAACAATGAGCATGAAATACTTGGGTCCTAGTTTTGATATCCATACCGGAGGAGAAGATAATATTTTTCCTCATCATGAAAATGAAATCGCTCAATCCGAAGCCGCCACCGCCAAAAAATTCGTCCGTTTTTGGATTCACTGCGGTTGGCTTTTAGTGGCTGGCCAGAAAATGGCTAAATCAAAAGGAAACTTTTATACCTTAAGGGACTTAGAACAAAGAAGCCATAATCCCCTGGCCTTCCGCCTTCTTATCCTTGGGGCTCACCATCGTTCTAAATTTAATTTTACTTTTCGGGGATTAAAACAAGCCCAAGAGGGACTAGAGAGAATTCAAGAGTTTTTAGGAAAGTTAAAAGTCATTAAAAAGAGAGAATTGAAAGGAAATATTAGCAAGAAAATCCAAAAGCTAATTAATAAAACCAAAAAAGATTTTGAAAAATATATGGATGATGATTTTAATACACCACGAGCACTTGCCGTAATGTTTGAGGCAGTAAAAGAAGGAAATAAGCTTGTTGATGAAAATAAGTTAAACCCAGCTGAAGCTGGAGTCTTCTATGATTTAATAATGAACTTTGACCAAGTTTTTGGAGTATTGCCAGTAAAAATTATTATTCCTAAAATCCCAGCCGAGATTAAAAAACTTATCAAAGAAAGAGAGAAAGCTCGCAAAGAAAAGAAATGGAGAAAAGCAGACAAAATTCGAAAAGAGATTGAGAAGAAAGGTTATAAAGTGGAAGATACGGCAAGGGGAGCTAAAATAAAAGAAATTAGTTTTGCTAAAAAATAATTGTTATGGTATATTAATGTGATAAATATGGCTGAGAAAAATAAACAAACTTTAGAGCCAATTGCCCAGAAACTTCCTCCCCAGAATGTTGAAGCTGAACAATCAGTGCTGGGGTGTCTTATGCTTGATAAAGACGCTATTATTAAAATAGCCGATATTTTAAAACCCCAAGATTTTTATCGGGGCGTGCATCAAACAATCTACGAAGCAATGATTGGGCTTTACGAACACAATGAACCAATTGATGTATTAAGTGCTTCTAATAAACTAAAAGAAGCTAACAAACTCGAGGGGGTAGGGGGGGTGAGTTATTTAACAACTCTCGTTAATTCTGTTCCCACAGCAGCTCACGTAGCAACTTACGCTAATATTATTCAGAAAAAATCTATCTTAAGAAGATTAATCGCCGCAGCAAGTGAAATTTCCTTAAAAGCGTATGAAGAAAGTGAGGATACGGAAAAAGTTTTAGATGAAGCAGAGCAGAGTATCTTTAATGTTTCTCAAAAATATCTTCATCAAAATTTTGTCCCAATTAAGCCGGCCTTGGAAGAGGCCTTTGAAAGAATCGACAAACTCCATAAGGGAGATGGGGCTTTAAGGGGGATACCGACAGGTTTTTATAAGTTAGATTATATCTTAGGGGGCTTGCAAAGAGCTGACTTTGTTGTTTTGGCTTCTCGCCCTAGCTTGGGTAAAACTACTTTAGCCTTAGATATTGCTCGCCATGTGGCTACAAAAGAGAAGATACCGGTTGGTGTATTTAGTTTAGAAACCTCTAAAGAACAGATCGTTGACCGACTTATTTCTTCCCAAGCCGGAGTTGATTTATGGAAACTAAGAACAGGTCGGCTTTCTTTTGAAGGTGAAGATAACGATTTTTCCAGAATTGCTCACGCCATGGATACACTTTCTCAAGCTCCTATCTATATTGATGATGCTGGGTCAAATAAAGTGCTGGAGATGAGAACTATGGCTAGACGCTTGCAAGCCGAACATGGACTGGGGCTGGTTATTATTGATTATTTACAGCTAATGGAATCTACAAATTCTAGAGAATCTTTGGTCCAACAAATAACCGAAATTTGCAGGGGATTAAAAAGTTTAGCTAAAGAATTAAATGTACCGGTTTTAGCCCTTTCACAGCTTTCTCGCGCCGTAGAGAGTCGCTCCCCTCAAATACCACGACTTTCTGATCTTCGCGAGAGTGGTTCTATCGAGCAGGACGCTGATGTGGTTCTTTTTATTTATCGAGAAGATAAAGAGAAGAAAGATGCTTCAAGGCAGAATATCGCCGACATTATTATTGGCAAACACCGCAACGGCCCGATAGGAAAAGTGGAGCTTTATTTTAATGAGAATTGCGTCAGTTTTAAAAGTATAGAAATAAAAAGAGATGAGTCTGCCTAGGTCTATTCAAAATCTTACCCAAGAGCTCAATAAATTACCCGGCATTGGGCCCCGAACGGCAGCCAGGTTTGCTTTATATTTGTTAAATTGTCCCTCTCAAGATTTAGAAAAATTAATCTCTGCGTTGGCTTCATTAAAACAAAACACGAAATACTGCTCACGCTGTTTTAATATCACAGATGCTTCCTCAAAACTTTGCAATATTTGCCAAGATCCAAAAAGAAACACATCTCAAATATGTATGGTAGAAAGCCCTTTAGACGTCCCCCCCATAGAAGCCACCGGTCAGTATAAGGGACTCTATCATATATTAGGAGGGACTATTTCTCCTGCCAAGGGAAAAGGTTTCAATGATTTAAAAATAAAGGAGTTGCTAACACGTCTTAAAAAAGAAAATATCAAAGAGGTAATTTTAGCTACTAACCCCACTACCGAAGGAGAAACCACGGCTATGTATCTGGCTCGGGCTTTAAATCCTTATAAAATAAAAATAACCCGCTTAGCGCGCGGGTTACCAACTGGAGCAGATCTGGAATATGCCGATGAAGCAACACTCTCTAGCGCCTTAAGTGGCCGAAGAGAAATAAATTAATAAACAATCTTAGTGATTTCTACTTCTGTGTAGGGCTGGCGGTGTCCCAGCTTTTTTTTGTATCTTTTCTTGGCTTTATATTTAAAAATCACCACCTTTTTATACTTTGCTTGTTTTAATACTTTTGTTTCCACTTTGGCACCTTTTACCTTCGGAGTACCAATCTTGGTCTTCCCTTTTTCTACCACCAATAAAACATCGTCAAAAGTTACTTTATCTTCAACTTTTGCGTCTAACTTCTCTATTTTAATTTTATCCCCTTTGGAAACCCTATATTGTTTCCCTCCGGTTCTTATGACAGCAAATGTAGACATCTTTTCCTTAGAATTTAATAACAATATAACAATATAACAATATAACAATAATTGCAATGTCTATTGACAGGTTAAAATCCATATGCTAAGTTTCAATAAAGAAAAGTCCTTTAAAAATTAGAGGGCAATAAGAAGACGGAGGGAAAGGATGAGAGAAAGTTTGATGAGTATCGGAGATTTATTTGGAAAGACATGGAAGGTTTATTGGAAACATTTTTGGAAATTGATACTTATTGGAGTCATCTGTTTCGGACTAACTACTCTGGCGGCAGTATTTAGCGGCCTCTTTGCAGGATTTTCTGCTTTGCCGGGAATTACTCTTGGTTCAGGCGAACTAGCCATGAGTTCAGCTTTAGGTTGCTTTGCAGTAGTTTTAATACTGGCTGCTATAATAATCGGTACTTGGGGACAAGCAACCCTAATCTTTGCCGCAAAAGAAAGTTCCGGTAAGTGGGAAGTGGAAGATATTTTCAAAAAAGGTTGGTCAAAATTACTTTCTTGTTTGTGGGTTTCAATTCTCATAAGTTTAATTATTCTTGCATGTCTACTGATATTTACTGTACCACTTGTAATAATGCTGATTTCATACCTTACATTGTCAACTGGTTCCACGTTACCAGTTGCAATGATTGGTTTGATGGTAATTGGCGTACTTATTGGTATTCCCTTAGCAGTTTATTTCGCTATAAAGTTTCACTTTTCTCTGTACGCCGTAATCTGTGAAGACAAGCGAGGCACAAAAGCTCTTTCTAGAAGCAAAGAATTAGTCAAGGGACATTGGTGGTCTGTATTTGGTAGAGTTATCCTTCTGCTGATTATTTATATGATCCTTAGCACTATTCTCCGTTCATGGGCGCCAGTTTTGTTAAGCATTCTCTTTACTCCTTTCTCAGCTATCTATTGCTATGTGATTTACGAAGACCTCAAAAAGGTAAAAGCAAGTTAAAATTAAGAAAGAATAAACAAAAATAAGCCTTGAGCTAAAACTCAAGGCTTATTAAATATCTGCTAATCTTCGATGTCGGATGATAAGGAAAGCTATTGTAATCATTAATCCGACTAAACAAGATATAGCTATAAGCTTGCCCAGAGTTTGTACTGATAAAGCGACTGCGCCAAATAAAGCGCAGACAAAATAAAGAAGAAGAACGATTTGTCTCTGGGTTAGACCTAGATTTAGGAGTTTGTAATGGAGGTGACGCTTGTCTCCTTTGAAGGGAGAAACACGTGCTTTTAAGCGTTGAATGATTACCCAAAATCCGTCAAGAACGGGGAAACCCATAACTAAAAGCGCCGTAGCAATTTTCCCGCCGCTAAAAATTGCCAGAGCCCCCAGCATAAACCCTAAAAACATACTGCCAGATGAACCCACAAAAATCTTAGCTGGTGGAAAATTGTAAACCAAAAAGCCCAAAGTGGCACCAGCCAAAATCATACAGAGAATTCCAATTGGTGGTTGATTAACTAAGTGGCTAATGCTTAAGAAAAACAAAGTAGTTGCTCCAATTATACTTATTCCGCCGGCCAGTCCATCTATGCCATCCAACCAATTCATTATATTAATCATCCCGACAATCCAGAGAATGATAAAAAGAGAACCTAGAGCCGTAAACTGTAAACCATAAACTGTAAACTGGAGCTGGTCTAATCGGATGGCGCCGCCGAAAGGATTAGTGATATAGTCAATTCTCACTCCGGCCAAGATAATAATGAACGCCACAATAATTTGAGTAAGAAATTGAGGAAGGGCTTTAAGTTTTTTTATATCGTCCCAGATACCGACGACTAAAATAACCAAACTGGCAATTATTACTCCCTTAAGCGGTCTTTCAATGACAAGCTCTGGGGTTAATAGAAGAACCAAAATAAAAACCAAGATAATCACTCCCCCACCCCAACGAGGAATTCTCTTGGCAGGAAAATTTAATTTATGAACAAGCCACCGACTAAAAGGAATCAAAAATAAAACAAGCCCTAGGGCAATAAGAAAAGGTTTAATATACAGCATATTTTATGAATTTATCATCACCAGCGTTACCCCGCCAACCCACAAAAAAACTTGGATGATAGGCAGAATTCCCACCAAAAAATAGCTAGTAGTCCTATCTCGAGGATAAATTAAAAATCCCAGAACAATATTAATAAGTATTATCACGAACCCTGCCAAAGGAATAGTAAAAACTTGCCAGGCCTCGCCTAATAAATCCGGACCAAAATAAATGGTATAGTGGAGAGTAAGAGGAACGGGTCCCGACTTTATAAATACTTTTAAAAAAATCCAGAGAGCAGCATTAATCAAAAAACTTAAAACTAAAATCGTTAAAATTAATCTATCTTTCCAATAAGGCCTTAAAAAAAACAACCTGATTCTATCAAATAGCAGATTTACAATAATTTTAGTTTTTAAATTTTGGCTGCTGTTTTCCATTTACTCTACAGAAGGTTTTTCTATTTGTTTAATTTCTACCTCAGATTTTCCATCAGTAATTTTGGTCACATCTTTGTCAATTTTGCCAAACTCCTTATAAGCACTGTTGTACATATTAACAGTGGTGCCTAAATTATTGCCTAACTTCTGCAGATATTCCTCATAACTTCTTAGGTGCCTTGCCAGCATCTCTACCCTTTTGCGGATTTCTTTGGCCCCCTCTTCAATCTGCAGGGCTCTTAAGCCTTGCAAAACGGGCTGAAAATAAACATGAAAAGAGGTAGGTGAAACAATAATAACATGCTTATCTTTAAAGGCGTATTCAATCAAATCTCGGGTGGCTACCTTAATAGCGCCTATTTGGTTGACTAATAAATCGTAATAAATCGCTTCGGCTGGAATAAACATAAAAGCAAAATCCATTGTTCCTTTATTCGGTTTGATATATTTAGCTGTTTCGTCAATTCGATTTTTTAAATCAATTTTGAATTGCTTTTCTAATCTAGCTCTCTCTAGTTTATCTTTCTCTTGAGCAATTCGATTATAATTCTCTAAAGAAAACTTAGAATCTATCGGAATAAGTTTATCTTTAACAAAAATCACTGCATCAACGATATCTCCGTCGCCGAAATCATACTGCATTTGGTAGGAACTTGGCGGCAAAATATTTTTCAAAAGTGTTTCTAAATAATACTCCCCCAAAATCCCTCGCTGCTTGGGATTAGTTAAAATATTTTCTAAAGACTGCAGTTGTTCGGCAAAACCAATTACCTGTTTGTTGGTATCATCAAGTTTAGTCAATTTTTCCGTCACATCGCGGATAATCTTGGCGCTTTGATTAAACTGGAGCTGCATGCTCTTGGTTGACTCGCCGAGCTTACTATCTAAAACTTGACGAAGCTCGTTTAATTGCTCCTGGAGCATTATTGAAGATTCACTTTCGGACGACCCCCTTTTTTTGAGCAATAAAAAAAATATTAAAGCCAAGGCTATAATAATTAAAACTAAAAAAGGAATAATAAACTGTTCCATGACTTCAATCTAACATGAATAAATTAAAAATTCAAGCCCCGAACCAGAGCGAAGCTCGGTTCGGGGCGCAGCCCCGTACCGAACGAAGTTCTGGTACGGGGCAAGAGTTTACCCCGCACCAAGATTTTTCTGATGCAGGGTTTATTTAACCATTGACCCAACCATCAAAAAAACTAAATAAATTCCCAAAAGAATAAATCCCTCTTGATAGGAAAGTTTGGCTTTGGTTCTAATAAATAAATTAAAAATTAAAAAAGTAACAATCATAAAGAAAATACTGACTAAAAATATATTAAACTGGACTATTTTTATTGGATGAATTATTGCCACTAATCCTAAAATCAAAGCAGAATTGCAGGCGCAGCTTCCAAGGAGATTACCCAAGTTCATTGCTTCATGTTTGGCTAAAACTGATTTTATACCAAAAACAAGTTCTGGTAAAGAAGTACCGACAGCTACTAAAAACAAACCAATAAATACTAATGAAAGATTCAAACTAAAAGCAATCTGCGTTGCGCTTTCTATAAGCAGCCAGGCACTACCCAAAAGCAAAGCTATCCCTAGTAGGAAAAGAAATATATTCTTTAGGAAAACTTTAAATCCCTGCCAATCATGCTCGAAAGAATTAAAAGCTCTAACAAATCTTTTTCTCTGGCCTATCAACCGGCGGAGATATAAAAAATACACTACCAAAAGAATAAGCCCCTCTACTCGAGAAAGCCGACCATTCCACATTAAAAGTAAGGGCAGAGTAGCGACGAAAAAAACACTCCATGCCTCTCGCCGAGTAACTTTAGTTTTAATTTTAATCCCCCGAGCAAAAATTATCACCAAGCCCAAAACTAAAGTAAGATTGGCAATATTAGAACCAATTATAGTTCCTAAAGCCAAACTAGAGGTTTTTTTAAGAGCAGCACCAACACCAACGAATAATTCTGGCAAGGAAGTAACAATAGCCATAAAAATAAAGGCAGTCGCATATTCAGAAATTTTTAAATAGCGAGAAATAACCACCAGAGATTTCACTAACATAGCTCCGCTCTTAACTAAAACAAAAACAGAAATGATGAAAATTATAATATAAACCCAAGGCATATTTTTTTAAATTTTATTTTTAACTATGAAGTGCCACTTAACTATTTCGATGCCAATAATATTTATGATACCTAGGCTAATAAGAATTAACCAATCTTTAGAATCAAGGGGTATAGTCCTCAATAGTGTCTGAAACACTGGAACATATAAGGCAACGAAAAGCATTAAAAATCCGAAAGCTACCGCTCCAACTAAGTATAGATTAGAAAAGGGATTGATATGCCAAATAGAACGCCTCAAACTCTTGCAAGAAAAAACATAAAAAAGTGAATTTATTCCTAAACCAACAAAAATCATTGTCCGCGTATAAATAATGTCTCCGGTAGTTTTCCAAAGCCAAAAGAAAAGTCCCAATAATATTAAATCAGTAATTATTCCAATAGCAAAAATTATTACTTTCATTTCTGTTGTAAGTAAAGGCACTCTATGCCCCTCCGGCCTTTGGGCCATCACATCTTTCTCTTTTTTCTCAAAAGCTAAAGCAATATCTGGAAGACCATCTTCTATTATATTTACCCAAAGAATTTGAACGGCCAAAAGAGGTAAAGGAAAGCCAAGAAGCAACCCCCCACCAACCAAAATAATCTCAGTAAAACTATCAGAAAGAAGATAAGTAATTACCTTTCTGATATTATCAATAATTACCCGTCCTCCTTCTATGGCGGCGACGATAATACCAAAATTATCATCTAAAATAACAAGGTCTGAAGTTTCTTTAGCCACATCGGTTCCAGAACCTAAAGCAATTCCTATATCAGCCCGCTTTAGGGCCGGAGCATCGTTTATCCCGTCACCGGTCATTGCCACCACCTCTCCTTGAATTTTTAAAGCATTAACAATACGAACTTTATGGGCCGGCTCTACTCGAGCAAAAACATTAATCTTTCCTATCTTTTGGGATAATTCTTCATCACTTATTTTGTCTAAATCAAGCCCTGTTAAAATATCTTCTTCTCGAGCTGATATTCCTATCTCTTCAGCTACCGCTTTGGCTGTCAACTTATGATCACCGGTTACAATAACCGGCCGTAACCCTGCCTTTTTGCAAACTTTAATCATCTTCTTTGCTGTTTTTCTTAAGGGATCCCGCAGTCCGATAAAGCCAACAAAAACCAAGTCGCGAATATCCGCTAATTCATCGCTAATCTCGCTAATACTGGTGATTTTATAACCTACGGCAATTACTCTTAAACCCTTCCTGGTTAATTTTTGGTATCTCTCTTCTAAATCTTTTTGTCTAGACTGGCTTAATTTTATTCTTTTTCCATCTGTCTCTAAATGCTTGGCACTACCTAAAACCTTTTCCGGCGCCCCAGAAATAAACAGGATATTTTTGGTTTTACTTTGCTTATGGAGACTCAGAATAAATTTTCGCTTAGGATCAAAAGGGAGTTTTGAAATCCTAGGAAATTCCTTTTCTTCTAAATTTTTCTTATTAAGCCCTATCTTCATTCCAGCTAGCAGCAATGCTCTATCGGTTGGCCGACCTCTGACTATCCATTTTTCTAAAGATTCTTGGGGGTTTTCAATAAATGCCTCACTGCAGATAGAGGCAATTTTTAAAGCCAAATTCACATCTTTTGGTATCTCTTTTACTTTTGTATCAAGTAAAAACTCCTCATTGGCTGTTAAAACGTCACTGGCTTTCATTTTCCCTTCGGTAAGAGTTCCGGTCTTATCAGTGCAAATTACCGTTGTTGCGCCTAAGGTTTCCGCCGCCACTAACTTTCTCACCAACCCTTTTTTCTTAAGTATCCTTTGCATGCCAATAGCCAAAATTACTGTCATCGCCACCGGCAACCCTTCGGGAATAGCCGCTACCGCTACCGCCACCGAAGTGGTAAACATTTCCACAAAAGTATTTCCGGTAAGAATTCCTTCTATAAAAATAATAAAACACAAGAAGGCAATGACCAACCCGACAATTTTACTAAAATGAGCTAGTTTCTTTTGAAAAGGCGTTTTTTCTTCCTTAGTTTCATGAACCATTAGAGCAATTTTCCCTATTTCAGAGGTAGTCCCAGTCTCGGTTACCACTACTTTTGCTTCGCCCTCCTCCACTATCGTTCCCATATAAATTATATTAGTTCGGTCAGCAAGAGGGGTATTTTCTTCGAAGGTTTTTGTCTCTTTCGTTTCAGCCATCCATTCGCCGGTTAAAGCTGCTTCGTTTACTTTTAAATTTACTGCTTCTATTAATCTTCCGTCAGCCGGAACTTTATCACCTGATCTTAAAACTATAATGTCCCCGGGAACTAAAGAAGATGCTCTAACTAATTTTTCCTGTCCATCTCTTATCACTATTGCCTCAGGGACCAAGGTCTCTTTTATTCTCTTAAGAGCTTGGGAGGCTTTGTTTTCCTGAATAAATCCAACAACGCTATTAATGCCAACGGCGGCAAAAATAACAATGCTGTCTAAAAATTCACCGATAATAAGAGTAACTGCCCCGGCAATAAGCAAAATGTAAATGAGCGGGCTTTTAAATTGACTCAAAATTAGTTTTAGCCGGGTTAATTCTTTAGGTTTAGGAAGCTCATTTGGTCCAAATTTTTTAAGACGCTTTCCTACTTCTTCAAGAGAAAGCCCATTTTTACTGGTTTTGAGCCTCTCAAAGATTTCTTTTTGGGTTAGTTTATACCATTTCATGCCAATTTTATCGAAATTTTGGAGTCTGTAGGACGAACAAAATTTCGTGATTAAAATTGAGCACCCCGCCCCCATTTTGCTCTATGGAAGAAAGACAATAAAGCAAAATGGGGGCGGGGTAAAGGTTTTGTCACCGCTCACACTTCGCCCTTCGGGCTCGTGTTTGCGGTCAAAACTCTTTAAGTATCCTTTCTAATTCAATTCTTGGCGCGTATCCTCTATGTTTTTCGACTATCACCCCATTCTTATCAACCAAAAAATTAGTCGGAGTTCCCTTAATAAAATATTTACCAGCAATTTCGTCATTTTTATCTATCAGAATTGGAAAATCTACCCCTAGCTCCCGGGCAAACTCTATTAAATCATCTTTTTCATCTCCCCAAATAGCAATAGCAATTATCTCTTTCCCAACTCTTGCTAATTCCACCAGGTCTTGCATTTCTTTCTTGCAAAATCCGCATCGACTGTTAAAAAAGACCAGCAAAAATTCTTTCCCCTTTAAATCTCCTAAACTAATAAATTCACCCCCAACACTTTCCAATCTAAAATCCGGTGCCTCGTCTCCTTCTTCTAGAGAATCTTCATCCGAAGGGGGAGATTTTTGCTCATCCACTTCGTAGTAATATTGGCTCTCTTCTCTTTCTAAATTACTCTCTTTGTCCTTTCGGACAAACTCCGAAGAAACAATAAACCAGATACCAATAGCAATAATAACGATTAAAACAATTACTAAGATTGGATACGATGAAGTGTCTTTGATGTTTTGCATTTTAATTTTATAATTATCCCCACGACTATTAATGTCCCGATAGATCCCCACTGCGATATCGTCATTCCCCACCACCTTAAATCACAGCCAGCTAAATCACTGCAGCGGGTGAAACCCAGAACGAATCTTGTTGCTCCATACCACAAAAGAAAAATTAAAAAAAGTATACCCACTTGCTTTATTTTTCTTCTTATTGTCCAAAGAAATAAAAATAGAATAAGTCCATTTAAAGAAAGATATTCGGCTACCGGATGCCTTAAGGTGCCGTCAATATATTGAATCCCCCAAGGCAGTGTGGTCACAGCCCCCATATGATCATTAATCAACGAGCAGCCAATCCGCCCAATAAAGATTCCCAAAGCTACTGCCGGAGCAATAATATCAGCTACTTTCCAAAAAGAAAGCTTTGATTTCTTAATATAAAGCCAACCAAAAAGAAGCGCTCCGCCCAGCCCTCCATAAAAAACTATCCCTCCCTGCCAGACTTTAAAAATATCCAAAGGATTAGCTAGGTAGTAATCAAGGTATTGAAAGATATAAACTAAACGTGCTCCCAAGAAACTGCCAATGAGTACCAAAATGGCTAAATTGATAATTTTATCCGAATCTACCCCCTTTCTCTTTGCCTCTTTTAAAGCCAGAATTAGCCCAACAATAAAAGCAAGGCCAATCATCAAGCCCCAGGTATAAATAGTAATCGGACCAAAGATTATTTTGTCGTAAACCCAGTATGGAATCATATTACTTCACAAATAGTTTCTATTAAATCCGAGGCCATAAAACTTTCCCTAAGTTCAGAAGCCGCGATATCCCCTGCTTTGCCATTAATATAAGCGGCGGCTTGAGCGGCAGTAAAGGGCTCAATACCTTGGGCAAGTAAAGAGCCGCAAATGCCGGCTAAAGTATCGCCAGTTCCGCCAACGGTCATATAAGGATTACCTGTCTTGTTTAGAGCCACCTGTTTACCATCGGAAATTATGTCAATATTTGCTTTAAGCAAGATAGTGGTTTTTAGTTTTTTGGCCGCAGCTTTAACTACTTCTATTCTCTTTTTTAAATCGGCTTTTCCAATGTTTTTTCCGGTTAAAACAAAAAACTCATAAAGATGAGGAGTAATGACAAAGGATTTATTAGCAATTATTTCTTTTTGGAGTAGCGAACTTAAGTTCGCGATTTCTTGAGCCATAGCATGAATAGCGTCAGCGTCAATAACGCAAGAAATGTCAATCTTTTTCAGATACACCCTTATTGTATTAAGTATACCAGCAGTTCTGCCTAATCCCCCACCAATAACTACCGCAGTCTTCCCCTTAGTGAGTTCAAGTAGCTCCTTTAGGTGAATCTTAGCAAGCCAATCGCCTTCCAAAGGATAAGTAATTAAATCTGGCGCAAAACCAGCCACAATATCCATTGCTCGTTTTGGCCCGGCAACAGTAACCACATCTACCCCGGCCTGATAAGCAGCCAGCGCGGCAAAAGCAGGAGACCCACTATAGAGCTTACTCCCACCAATAACCAAAAGATGTCCAAAGTCATACTTATGAACATCGGGGCCTCTCTTTTTAAAGACTTTATTAAGAATGGACTTTTTAACTGTGAACATACTTTTATTATACCTCAAAACAAACAGCCCTGCAATTTCTCACAGGGCTTTAAGAATTTTATTTAGTTTTTTCTGGACCAGGAAAGGTAGTAATTTTTTTAATATCTTTCCCGAATCTTGATTTTACCCAAAGATTGTCTAATCTTCCAGAAAATATAACATAAGATTTTTCTTCTCCGGTATAAATAGCTGTATCCGGCTTTAAATAATGTCTCTCACGGTCTGCACCCAAAACAGCAACCTCTCCATCAAGAGGATCTAATTCAATAACCCTTAACTTAGGAAAACCTTTCACTACAAAATTTGGTCTCTCATAACAGAAATAATCAAAGATGACATCAAGAAGCATAATAACAATAATTATACTTCCTATCCAAATACCTACTGGGTTTTCGGAAGCACCCCGAAATATTATCCCAAGAGCTAGCAACGAACCTCCCAATACTAAAGGAGGCGTTGTTGCCGCTGTCCTCAACCTTGTCCATGGATAGGGTTTAAAAAAACCTCTGCCAATCATGGCAATTTTTTCTTCCCTTTCTTCTCGTTTCATTTCGCCCCTCCTCCTTTTATTTATTTTTCATTATTTTTATCTCAACTCAAATTTTACTTGTCCATTCTCTTTGGAAACATCTATGTCTCGCTTATCGTTCTTATCAAACTTATGAAGTGTGCAAAAGTGTCCAATCATCCCCTTCTCTTATACAAAGTTCAAATTTTACGGAACCGTCTTCTTCGGAAACAAATACGCTCCCCCTACTATTCTCTCCAAGATCATAAAGCTTCCAGTTATCATCTGTCTTCATCCACACCTTTGTTATCCGTGTCTTTCCCCAAATCTCGACGGGGTTAGAATGTTTTTCGATGATGTAGCGAGCCTGTAAAGCTTTTCGGACATCTTCCCCTGAAGTAGTATCATAATAAGCAGTATATTTGATATGGGCACCCTCTGTACTGAATCGATAAAAGTTTTCTATTTTATAATTTTGCTTGCTGAATGAATAGTCAAAATGGTACTTACTAATATCCGGCATCTCGTCACTAGAAGCTATCTTTCTAACCAACTCTTTTCTGCTCTGGATTAATTCTATATGTATTAGATCTTTTACTTCACCAACCCCAGTATATTTAAGCCGATAGACACTTCCTTCACCGATTTCTGTACGATCTAAGTAAATAACACCTAACTCTTTACAAAACATTGGCAGCCCTTCTCCACTTGAGAGTCTAAATTGCTCATTAAATTTGATATTCATTATCTCCTTAGTATCTATTCTTCTTAATGTTACTTCCCACGGTCCCTTGTCTGGCCCTGGATAAGGAGAATCAGAATTCTCGAATTCCAAAATCTCCGCTCCAATCACAGTAATTGAGGCTTTATGTCTGTCGGGCAAGATATACAAAGTCACAAAGCCAACAATAGCTATCCCCAGCATTACTATAGCTATAATACTCCCTATTCTTTTCATTCTTTATGCCTCCGTAAATTTTTTCTCTCAAAGGACTTTGCTTAAGAATTGAATCTTTATTTCTTCTCGATTTTTCCAAGTCGCTCCTCGAGCTCCTTCAATTTATTTCGTTGTTCTATTTTATCTCCTTCTACCGCCGTTACTAATCCTTTCACGAAGTATTCATAAGCATCTGGATTTTTCCAATTGTAAATAAAAAACCAAATCAGCAATCCGAGCATGAATATCCCCCACATAGCCATAAGAACACCAAATGGATTAATTTTAGCTATCAAAACACCGGCTTTAGCCATCCAGCCAGGAGTATATATCAGGCTATAAATAAGATATATTTCTACAATTCCTATTACTACTGCCAAGGATGACAGGCCTATGACTTTTACTATCTCTCTGAGTTTCTTCATTTTCTTCCTCCCTTTAAATTTTTTGGAATTCCCTTCTCAAAGAGCTTTGTTAAAGTATAGCAAACCGACCAAAAATGTCAAGCAAACGAAAAAGCGACTCTAAATTGTGACGTCTTACCTCGCCATCGCGTCTGAAGACGTCACAATTAAAAAGTGTTTCTTTCTCAAGAATCGGTGGTATTTGATAGCAAAACGGTGAGCTTCGTTGCGGATTTGGAGAAGTATCTTCTTATCAAGATGGGGTAACTTTTTAGAGAAATACAAATCTGCCTTTTTTCTTTTGGGACCCTTGGCAATAGCTACTACTGGAATACTTAAATCGAACTCACGTAGCACAGCTAAAAATCCATTTAACTGTCCCCTACCCCCATCAATAATGATTAAATCTGGCAATCCCCACTCTTTATGCTTAAGTCTTCTGGCTAAAACTTCTTTAAGACAAGCTATATCATCTATACCCTTTACCTTTCTGATTCTAAAAAGCCGATATTCATCCTTATTAATCTTACCATTGGTAAAGACAACCATACTGCCCGTAGCGCTTTTACCACTGATATTAGAAATGTCGTAGGCCTCAATAAGAAAGGGCACCCCGTCCACTGATTCCCGGGCATCATCGCTAATCAGTGCCACATCTCGAATATGCTCTAAAGCATAAATTCTATTCCTTAAAACGGCTGCCCTTTCAAAATTCTCCCTTTTGGCTTCCAGGTTCATTTCTTTTTTGAGGGTCTGAATTAATCCCCTTTTCCTGCCTTGTAAAAACAATGTGAGATGACGAATTATTTTTTTGTAATCTTCTTTAGAGCAAGCGCCAATACATGGTCCTAAACATTGTCCAATTTGATAATAAGTGCAGGTCTTTTTAGGTAATCGCCGGCAATGTCTAAATGGAAAAATCTTTCTTAAGATTCTTAGAGCTTGATGGGCAGATTTCGTTGAGGTGTAGGGGCCGAAAATTTTTCCTTTTACCGCTTTTTTAAGACGGTCGACATAGACCCGTGGGAAATTCTCTCTAGAAATAATAATATTAACGAAGCTCTTATCGTCTTTAAGCTTAACATTGTATTTAGGTTGATATTTCTTAATCAGGTTGGCTTCCAAAATCAGCGCCTCAATAACCGAGTTCGTTGCTTGGTAATCAATTTTCTTTACCTTGCCAAACATCTTTTCTAACCGACTGTTTAGGGGTCTCTCGAAATATGAAGAAACCCTTTTCTTTAACGAAGAAGCTTTGCCGATATATAATATCCTATTTTGCCTATCCTTCATTAAATAGACACCAGGAGTATTAGGAAGGTTTTTGATATTTCTCAAGTTCATAAATTTCTAATCATTCTAATTGTTCTAATTAATCCTGATAAATTCACCTAACTCATCTAATTTCTAATTCACCTAATAAAATGTCCAA
>CAYRSW010000007.1:0-27114 GCA_964427335.1 uncultured Candidatus Saccharibacteria bacterium | reverse complement strand
CACCCTGACATTTCTATTTCCCGCTACCCTGACATTATCATTTCCTTTCTACAGTTTTTTTACGAAATCTCTGCCAAGCTACTAAAAGAGGACTGGCGATAAATATAGAAGAATAAGTACCGACAATTACCCCAGCTATTAAGGCAAGAATAAAATATTTAATACTGGTGCCTCCTAGAAAATAAACAGCCAGTAAGACCAAAAGAGTAGTCAATGATGTATTAAAAGATCGCCTAATGGTTTGATTTACACTCTCATTAACCGAATCTTGGAAATTCCCTACTTCATATTTATATAAATTTTCACGGATTCTGTCAAAAACAACAATCGTATCGTTTACTGAATAACCAAGAATTGTTAAAAGTGCAGCCACAAATGGAGTGCCTATCTCTATGGAGAAAAATTGTCCAAGGACAGAAAAAAGCCCAAGCACTATAAGAATATCATGTAGTAGAGCAATAATAGCTACGAATCCGTACTTCCACGAGGAAACAAGATATGAAACCTTCCGAAAAGCCCAGGCAATATAAAAAATAATAGCAACAAGGACGATGCTAATTGCCCAAAAAGCTTTACCTTTCAATTCCTGGCCAATGACCGGCCCAATTGATTCAAATCTCTCTTCTGATAATATTTCTTCTTCATTTTCATTCTTAAAAGATCCTTTTAAATTCTTAAGTATCTCTTGGTGAGTATTTTCATCTACATCCTTAAATCTTAAAATCGCTGCTTGCTCCCCCGATGGCTGAACAACAATTTTCCCTAAATCCAAATCTTTCAGAGCTTTGGCTATCTCTTGGTTAGAGGGACGACTCTCTTTAAAGGTTATTTCCATCAAAGTCCCGCCGGTGAAATCAATACCTAAATTAAGACCCCACGTGGCTAAACTAACAACGCTGATAAGGCAAAGAATACTTGAGATGATAAAGTATGTCTTGCGATGGTAGATTATTCGCATTTATTAATTTATTGGTTTATTTTAATAAATGAATAAATAAGTAAATAAATAAACTATTTTTTAACACCAAACAACCACCGTTTTTCCTCAACTCCGGTTCCAACAAAAAGCTTCAAGAGACTACGGGTCACCATTATCGCCGAAAGCATACTGATAATTATTCCGATTCCTAAAATAATGGCAAAGCCCTTAATCATTCCGGTAGTAAAAACATACAGAACAAAACAAGTAAGAAGCGTAGAAACATTGCCATCTCGAATTGAAGGCCAGGCGCGCTTGAATCCTTCATCAATACTGCCGCTTAAGCTTTTACCCGAACGCATCTCCTCTTTCATCCTTTCAAAAATGAGCACATTAGCATCCACCGCCATTCCCATAGATAAAATAAAGCCGGCAATGCCAGCTAAAGTTAAGGTGATTGGCCAGGCGGAAAGGGTGCTTAATTTAAATACGCCCAAAACAATACTTACATAAACAGCCAGTGCAATAACAGCCAAAACACCGGCAAGTCGATAATAAAAAATCATAAATAAAGCCAAGGCAATAAGCCCAATGATTCCAGCAAAAAGACTCTTCTCAAGTGAGATTTTACCCAAACTGGCTCCAACCGTCTGCTGGCTAATAAGTTTTATCGGTACGGGCAAAGCCCCTGAATTAAGGCGTCTTGTTAGCTGCTTTGCTTCCTCCACGGTAAAATCCCCGCTAATCACTGCTTTTCCACCGGTAATAACTTCTCGCACGACCGGCACGCTGATTGGCATTCCATCTAAATAAATAGCTACTCGCTTTCCCACATTCTTTCTAGTGATTTCCTCAAAAAGTTTTTTGCCTTCGTTGTTAAATTCCAGGCCGACAGTTGGTTTATAAGTTTGAGGATCAAATTGGAGTTGGGCGCGCTTGAGCTGCTTACCGCTTAGGGAAGTAACGGTAAAATAGGGGTCTTTGAACAGTGCCTCTTCGTCTCCTCTTTGTTGGGCCTCCAAAATAGCATTTCTTTCTTCCTCCGGACGTTCTTCGCGAAAATCAAGATATGGTGTTTCTCCAATCATCTGGATGGCAAGATTCACGTCCTTTATTCCAGCCAGTTCCACAATAAGTCTACTTCCCTTTGCCACCTGAACTATTGGCTCGGCAACACCAAAGATATTTACTCTTCTCTCAATAACATCTCTTATACCCTCCATAGATTCACTTCTGTCTTGAGGCTCAATGTCAGTAAGTTCTGCTTCGTATTCTAAATGCGTTCCTCCCTGAAGATCCAGGCCTAAATGAAAGGGAAGTTTTGGGAAATGTCCAAGATTTAATTTTTCCAAAAACCTTACCTTGTCTATTTGTGGATTTAGCCAATCAACTCCTCTGTCCCAAGACTCCGGCCAGTCCAAAAAGCCCATGAGTAGTGCCAAAATTAAAATAACCAGCACCGTAAGTCTCAATTTTGTTTTAGGGCTTAATTTCATACTACTATAAAAAGTCTAACGGGATTTACAAAGGAAGTCAAGGGTGGTAAGATAAAGTAAGATAAAAAATCAAAAATAAAAAATCAAAAATGCGTACGTCTTATTCAGCGTTACAAACCTTTCAAACTTGTCCACAGAAATACAAATTTCAGGAAATTGATAGAATTAAAGTTCCCAAATCAAAGGAAGCTGTTTTTGGTTCGCTTATCCATAAAACTTTAAAATTCTTACATTCTCCCCAGCCCCTCCCCCCTATCCTTGAGGATGTTCTTAATTTTTACGAGCGACATTGGAACTCTGAAGCCTTTAAAAACAAAGACGAGGAGGTAGCGATCATGAAAGAAGGAATTGAGCTCTTAACCAGCTATTACAATAATAATGACATAAGAGCTGCTAATATAGTCAACCTTGAAACACGATTTGAAGTTCCTATTGACAAGCATCTTTTAAGGGGAATAATAGACAGAATTGATAAATTAAAAGACGGCACTTTTGAAATCATTGATTATAAAACTACCAGACGGCTTCCTGCCCAACAAATAGTTGATAATAATTTCCAGCTTTCTTTATACCATCTAGGTTTGACTGGCAAATGGCCTAAACTTGAAATCCCTCAAATAAAGCTTAGTCTTTATTTTTTAAAGCATGGAGTAAAACTTACCTCTTTTAGAACCCCTAAACAACTGGAAGAAACCAAACATCATGTTTTAGCTCTTGTTTCTGAAATTGAAAAAAGCGATTTCAGAGCCATTCCTAGCGTGCTTTGTAACTGGTGTGGTTACCAGAAATATTGTCCGATGTTTCGGCACAAATATAGAGAACCGCAGATATCTGATGAGGAGATAAAAAAAGTTTTAGGGGAATTTTTTGAGCTCAAAGTAAAAACCCAAAAAGACGCTAAACGGCTGGCAGAATTAAAAGAAAAAATTTCTGCTTATTGTGATAAAGAAGGAGTAGAGAGAATTTTTTCGGAGCAAGGCTTTATTACGCGCCTGACTGGGGAACGTTATAGGTATGACCCGGAAAAGCTTCGCCAAATTTTAGAACCAAGGGGATTATGGAATGAGGTTTTAGCTATGGATAGCTCTAAATTAAAAAAGGTAGCTTTGTCGCTACCAGCAGAGGTAAGAAGAGAGATATCTCAAGCAAGGGTTTTGGATAAAGAATTTAAGGTTTTAAGGGCTACTTATGCCCCACGCAACAACTAGCCGGGACATAACTTTTTGCTTCAGCATCCTCCACTGATTCAAACCAAATTATATTTTCCGGTTTTATCTTTTTTGCCGATTGGCAGTCCGGCAAATGGTATTTATTACTCTTGATACTACCGACAAACATACCATCTTTTTTCTCCGGCTCTTTTATACTCTTCCCTTCTCTATTGTTGGTTTGGGTTTCTATTGATTCTTTAAGCGATGCCAATCCATAATCTTCTATTTTTATCGGTTCTTTTGGCTGCCTTACTGCCGTAAGCCGACCCGCACCAAAACAGATTAAAGCAATAAGGATTATTCCAGTAATTAAAACAATCTTATCCTCATTTTTTGAAAAAAATTTTTTTAGAACTTTAATCTTGACAAATCTCATATAAATTGGTATTTTTTTAATAAACCAATAAACTAATAAACCAATAAACTAATAGTATGGCACATAAGAAAGGGAAAGGTTCAACCTCTTTAGGACGAGATAGTATTTCTAAACGACTAGGCGTAAAGCTTTCTGGAGGACAAATTGCTAAAATCGGCAGTATTATTATCCGTCAAAGAGGAACTAAATTCCTCCCCGGAAAAAATGTAATACGCGCAGCAGACGATACCCTTTTTGCAGCAAAAGAAGGGAAAGTTTGCTTTGTCACAAAAAAAGTAAAAAGATTTGATGGAGGTTCAAAAATAAAGAAAATAGTTAGTGTTGAGTAGTAGTTAAAAGTTAAAGGTTAAGGGTCGAACGAGAAGTTCGACCTTTATTATTTTATTATTTTATTGTTTTATTGCTGCCCTGATAAACTCTCTAAACAATGGATGGGGTCTAAGGGGGCGGGATAAAAATTCGGGGTGGAATTGGACGCCCACAAAGAAGGGGTGTTTTTTAAGTTCAACAATTTCTACTAGGTCTCGTTCGGGGTTTATTCCGGCGATAACCAGTCCCCTATCCTCTAAAACCCTACGATAGTCATTATTAAACTCGTAACGATGTCGATGGCGTTCAGAGATATTAACTTTATTGTAAGCTTTTTGGCTTTTGGTGTGAGGAATTAACCGGCAGGGATAACTTCCCAACCTCATAGTTCCGCCATATCTTTTTTCTTTGATATTGCTCTTTTGTTCAGGCATAAAGTCAATTACCGGATAAGGAGTACCCGGCATAATCTCAGTGGTGTTGGCTTTTTTCATTCCACAAACGTTTCTGGCAAACTCAATTACCGCCAGCTGCATCCCATAACAAAGCCCCAAATATGGGATTTTATTTTCACGGGCAAATCTAACAGCTCTTAATTTACCCTCTATTCCTCTTGTGCCGTAACCACCGGGCACAATTATTCCATCAAGAGTTTTAAGCTCTCTTACTTTGGACGGATTTTTTTCATATTCTTCTGAGGAAATCCAAAGAATTTTTGGCTTTCGCCTGTAGTACCAGGCAGCGTGTTTTACCGCCTCAATTACAGATATATAAGAATCAGACAAGGTGAAATTACCGGTGCCAAAATATTTACCAATAATGCCAATAGCTACCTCTTTTTGGGTTGTTTTTATAACATTTACTAATTTTTTCCAACCTTTTAAGGTTTGTAAATCTTGCTTCCGGCGAGTTTTAGCTCTTGTTCTTAAATTAAATTTACCAAGAATCTTTTGTCCTAAATTATCCTTTTCAAAATTGAGCGGTATTTCATAAATAGATTCAATGTCCGGCGCAGAAATTACATCATCTTTAGCGATATTGCAAAAGATAGATATTTTTCTTTTGCGGGGCTCATCAAGAGGTATGTTGCTTCTAGCGATAATAATATCCGGTTGAATCCCGGCTGAATTAAGGGTTCTTACTGCATATTGGGTCGGTTTGGTTTTCATTTCTCCAATCATTTTAGGGATGGGCAGATAGCTGACCAAAACAAAAAGAACGTCTTTGGGACGTCTTAAATGCATCATTCGGGCTGCTTCTAAAAATAAAAGGTTCTGATATTCTCCTACTGTCCCTCCAATTTCTATCATCACAAAGTCTGCTTTAGAGGTTCTGGCTACTTTTTGAATTCTTCTTATTACTTCTTCCGGGATATGAGGAACTACTTCTACGCACCGGCCGTCATACTCTAGATTTCTTTCTTTCTCAATAACTGTTCTGTAAACAAGGCCGGTAGTTATATAATTATCCTTTAGGATTCTTTTATCTAGGAATCTTTCATAATTACCCATATCTTGGTCGCACTCCATTCCGTCGTCGGTAACAAAAACCTCGCCTTGTTCTATCGGATTCATTGTTCCAGCGTCAACGTTAATATAGGGGTCTATTTTTATGGCGGTAACTTCAAAGCCCTTAGACTCTAAGATTTTCCCAATAGAAGCAGTAGCCACACCCTTTCCAATCCCGGACATCACCCCGCCCATGACAAAGATGTATTTAGACATATTATTTCTCTTCTTTTACAATCACCCTTACTTTCTCTTTTAGTTCATGACCTAAATCAATTATTATATCGTACTTTCCTAGCTCTTTAATCGGCCCTTTTAGAATTATTTGTTCTTTCTTAACTTCAAAGCCCTCTTTTAGAAGTAGTTTCGTTATTTTTAATGGGGTAATAGAACCAAAAAGTTTGCCGGTTTTGCCTATTTTAGAAGAAATTTCTAACTTAAACCCGGCTAATTTTTTAACCAATTCCTTAGCAATTTTGGCTTCAGCTTCGGCAATTTTGGTTTTTGCCTCAAGCTTTCTTCTAAGCTCAAGCAGCTTCTTTTCAGAAGCATTTACAGCCAAACCGCGGGGAAATAAAAAATTTCGAGCGTAACCGCAAGCTACTTCTTTAACATCATCAGTTTTTCCTAGGTTTTTTACATCTTTTAATAAAATAATACGCATGAAGATATTATCTTAGAATTTTTACTGCCTCGTCCAATTGAGGATCTCTGTTGTTATTATAATCTTCTTCGGTAAGCTCTACTTCGATGTCCGGCTCAAGACCTTCGTCCGTAATAGAGACCCCCTTTGGGGTCAACCATTTAGCCACAGTTATTTTGATGCTTGAGCCGTCTTTTAATTTCTCCAGCTGCTGGACAGAACCCTTGCCAAAAGATTTCTCGCCGATAAGTTTTGTTCCTTTATTGTCTCTCAAGGCCCCGGCTAAAATTTCCGAACCAGAGGCTGAACCCTGATTAATGAGCACTACCAAGGGGAAATCCTTTAATCTTGCATTACCACTGGCTCGATACTCCTTCTTTTGATTATTACCAAAATCCTCTATAGCCACAAGCGTTCCTTTTTCCAAAAACCAACCAGCTATATCTACCGCTCTTTCAAGATACCCACCGGGATTATTTCTTAAATCTAAAATAACCCCCTTGGCATTAGAAGCTAAAACTTCGGAAGCTGTCTTGGTAAATTCCTGTGAAACTTCATCGGAAAAATGATAAATATCTATATAAGCAATATAATCCTGCTTTAATTCCCATCTTACTTCTGGGATATCAATTACACTCCTTATTATTTCAATCTCTTTTGAATCTTCAGCCCTAATAATGGTTAAGGTTACTTTAGTACCTTTTGGGCCGCGGATTAAATTAACCGCCTCATCTAGAGTAAGTTCGGCAGTTAACGTATCATCTATTTTTATAATTTTGTCTCCCGCTTTAAGCCCCGCCCTCTTTGCTGGAGTATTTTCGAGAGGTGCAATTATCGTTAGTACCCCCCCCTTTATACCAATTTCAGTACCAATTCCCTCAAAACTTCCCTTAATATCTTCTAGAAATCGGTGGGAATCTTCCGGGTCCATAAAAATAGTATAGGGGTCGCGCAAAGATTTAACCATACCAGAGATTGCTCCATAAATCATTTCTTGCTGATTAAGTTTAAGCCGACCAGCATATTTTTCTTCGATTAAATCCCAAGTGTCCCAAAAAAGGCCAAAGTCTAGCTCCTGGGGCTTACCCAATTCTTTATTAATCAGTCCCTCTATTTTTTCCACCGACGGAATAGATTCTTGCCCAATAAAAAACCCTACGCCAAGACAAACAAGAAGTGCTAAGATGAGAGATATAACGATTGTAAATTTTTTAAGTATTTGGTTCACATTTTTATGACTCCCTTAATCCGTATTTTTGAAAATATTTTATAGCACTACTAATATGTATTTGCGTAGCTTTGTTAAAAATCCCCGAAACGCCTTGATGAGCGGCGCTTAATCTCTGATGATAATGGTACATTTTTGCAAAGGGGAAATAAACCACCCTAAGCCCAGCTTGCCAGAAACGTCTGCACCAGTCAACATCTTCAAAATACATAAAAAATCTTTCATCCATAGCCCCAACAATCTTTAAAGCAGCTCGCGAGACCATCATCGCAGAACCCATTACCCAATCTACATCTTGAGGAGTTTTATAATCATAGTCCTTTATTAAGAATTCGTCCAAAGCTCTCTTAGCAAAGGGAAGGTATTTAAAGAAAGTCCTGCGATAAAGAATAGTAAGGGGCTTATAGAATCTAAAGCAAGAATTCTGACGAGTCCCGTTAAAATTTATAAGCTGCGGAGCCAAAATTCCCACTTGCGGGTTGCCTTCCATAAATTCAAGCATTTTTTTAATCGAATTCTCGGTGACTATTATATCTGGATTAAGAATAAGAATAAAGTCTCCTTTTGATTTTTTTATTCCAGCATTAACTGCCTTAGCATAACCAACATTTTTCTTAAACCCAAAAAAAGTAACCTCTGGAAAGTCAAATCTTATTAGTTCTTCACTTTCTTCATCGGTGGCGCTGTTTATCGCAATAATTTCGGAAGGAATACTCAAGGATGAGTTTTGGATGGATTTAATACACAACTTAAGAAGAGCCGGGGTTTTATGATTAACAATGATGATTGAAAGTCTCATTTTATTCAAAAATATTCTTACATGCTTCCTGAATTTTATTAAAATTTCCTCCCACTGGCAGCAATACATAAGAACCATTTATATTGGCAGAGTATAATAGGCCATCTCCAGTGGTATCAAAGACCTTTCTTTTAATATGTTCAGAATCTACCTGCTTGCTCAAATCAATTAATTCTTTAATTTCAGCAATATCCATATCGGTTCTAATATTTCTTTTTAAAACTTCAATAATTTCAAAGATTTTCTTAGGATTAGCTAAAATTTTTAGGCCTAAAACTTTTTCTTTTATAGCCATAAGCACTTGCTGCTGGCGTCGCATTCTATCAAAATCAGAGCTGGAAAACCTTGACCTTACATAAAATAGAGCCCGCTCGCCATTAAGAATATTCTGGCCTTGGGGAAGAACAAACGGCCGGCAATTCTGGCCATTTTCATCACACCACCACTGCTTGTCTTCCACAAAAGGAGTATCTCGCCAAATAGTAATCCCTCCTAAAATACCAACTAATTCCTGGAATGCCTTAAAATCAGCAGAAACCGTATGGTCAATATAAAGACCGCTAATTTGAGAGACAACTTCTTTGCTTAATTCTAATCCGCCCAAGGCATAGGCATCATTAATCTTTTTTTTGCCGTAAGAAGAAATTTCTATATAAAGGTCTCGAGGAATAGAAATCAGTGCGGTCTCACCAGAGGACTTTTTGATAGAGAGTATCATAATGGTATCGGAAAGAAGATCTCCATGACCATTATCTTTTGCCCCTCGAATTCCTAAGAGAAGGATATTGATTCTGTCCGGGTCCTGTTGGGGCAAAAGGGCTTTGTCTCCAGATAAAGGAAGAAGAAAGGCAAGAGGAGTATTTTTAAGAGGCAGAATATTTAAAATATTTTTCCAAAAAGAATTCCCAGAAGTAGAGATTTCAGAAAAGGCCGAACCTATTTTATAAGAAAAGTATCCGAAGGAGACGAAAATCAAGACAAAGACCAAAAAACTTATTAAAAACCACCTTCTTTTCCAGAAAGGTCTTTTTTTAGAAATTTTTTTCTCCAATCTTCTAATATCAGTTAAAACTCTCTTTATATCAGAATTTTTTTGATGTGGGTAGTAGACCATGATGAGAATTTCTAATTCCTAATTTCTAATTAACATTTTATCATCTTTCTAACTTAAAAACAAGCTATGAGATTTATAGGGTGGTGATCGGTCTGGATTGGAGGATATAGAACTTATTTTTACTAAGAGCCCATTCAATATCTTGAGGGCTTTTATAATGCGCTTCGATTTTTTGACAGAGTCTAGCCAACTTGATGATCTGGCTTTCAGAAAGCTTTTGTTTTGATTTAGGAGGATTCACATTAACATCCAAAATCTTAAAGTTTCTTTCATCAACAACATAACTATCAGGAGTAACTTTTCCCGAAACCAGTGCTTCTCCCAACCCCCAAACTGCCTCTATAATCATCTGATTTTTATCTTTGGTTACCGGATGGGTAGTAAAGCAAACTCCGGAGATTTCAGATTGAACCATTTCTTGAACAACTACCGCTACGGAGACCTGCTTTCTTTTCAGTCCCCTCTTTACTCGATAAAAAAGAGCCCTGGGACTATACAAAGAAGCCCAGCATTTTTTAATATTGGCAATTAAATTTTGGCTAATCGTATTTAAATAGGTCTCCAGCTGTCCGGCCCAAGCGTCAATTTTTGAGTCTTCAGCAGTGGCCGAACTTCGGACTGCCACATATTTAATTCCCAATTTCTTAAAGGCGTCGGAAATCTCCTTTTCGAGACCCTCTGACATTTCAGCTTTTATAATCAAATCCCTCAAAATCTCTGAATTTTCCTCAACCGACTCAATGTCTTTAATGTTAATTCTTCTCCACATCGCCTCAATTTCCACATTGACATCGGTCTCTTCCAAAAACCTCTCAAAAGCCGAAGCCAAAACCACAAATCCCTCCGGTACTGGCATCCTAATTTTCACCAGCTCTCCCAAATTCGCCCCCTTACCTCCGGCAGTATGAACATCGTTTTTATTCAATTGATTTAAATTTTTAACAAATTTCATTTTCATTTTTTATTTTTTAATTTTTCTTACAATCCCCTTCTCCGCATCCACTTCAACCAAATCACCATCTTTTAAAACCTTAGTAGCGATTTTGGTAGCAATTATTTTAATTTTTCTAAAATCTTTAATTCTAGTTTATCTGTTTTAGTGTCATAGATGGCGAAGGTGGGTTTGTAGAAGAGGCCGGCTAGGTTGCCGGGGTTGACTAGTCGGCATTTGCCGATTTTTTCTTCCCAAGGTTTGTGGGTGTGGCCATAAAATACTAAGTCGTATTTTTGAGTCGCTGCTAACCCTTCGGCAAAGTCTGGGTAATGAGTAAAAGTGATTTTAATCTTTTCTACTTCAATTTCGCCCCTTTCTCCATGCAAAATTACATTAGGAATTATCTTTTTATAGACCTGTTTTGTCATCAAAAACCTGTCCCCATCTACATTGCCAAAAACTAAATGAATTTTTCCCGAAAAATCTTTTGCTGCCTCTTTTAAAACAGCCGGCGCGCAAACATCACCACAGTGCAAAACCGTCTTGATTTTAGCTTTTTTTATCCAATCAAGTGCTTTTTTGAAATTAGGTAGATGATCGTGAGTGTCAGAGATAATAGCTATCCTCATAGTTTTTTCTTCTTTAATAGTATCTTTTACGGACTTGGTTGTAAAGTAAAGGGGTAGCTTTAGCTACCCCCGGAAGGTCACTTCAAATTTTCTTCGGTGGTCTCAAGCCTTGTTACTATTGGACCTCCGCACTTGCCGCAGAATTTGATGCTTCTGTCGTGGACTTCTTCTTCGCAATAAGGACACATTCTTTTAGGAATCGTTCTTGTTCTTTTTTCTGCTGGAACAAGAATCCATTTCAGTGCTACCCTTTTTCCACAATTTTCACAGTAAGTGGTGGCCTTGGTCTTGATTACCGAATAGCTACAATATGGACACCTAAAGTAATTATATCCTGGCATTTTTACACCTCCCTGATTTTATTTTTGTCCATTTCTATATAATAGCATATCCACAGGCTTCTGTCAATAGATTTGACATTTTTATCAAGATATGCTATGTTAGAATGAAATTTCTGAAAAAGAGGAGAAAACAATGTTCCTTAAAAATAAAGAAAAAGCTCGGATTCTTCTTACCGGTTATGGTCCATTTAAAAATGTTAAGGAAAATATTACCGAAAAAATAATAAATGAAATAGAGAAAGATTGGGATTCTAACAGAGCCACCCTTAAAACTCTTATCATGCCAGTTGAATGGGTGAAAGCCAAGAAACTATTAGAATCTGCTTTGAGTGATTTAAAACCCCATATTGCTGTCTCAATGGGGCATGCTTTCTCTTATAAAGCTATAACTCTGGAAGCTAGTTATTTTGATCAGACAAAAGGACAGGACAATAAAGGTGAGATTTATACCAAGACAAGGCCAAATGGGAAACATTGCTACCGGAGCAATTTGCCTCTCGAAAAGCTTAGAAACTATCTCAAACGGAATGGGGTCCCTACTATCATACACGATGATATTGAAGGAATGGATTATCTTTGTAATTTTGCCGGATACAATGTTGCCTATCTTTGTTCAAAAGACCCTTCCAGAAAAACTTATTATCTTTTTGTCCACGTTCCATCACCGGAAGACCTAGATTTTAAAATATCGCTTAAGGGAATACGAATGATTATAGACTTCGCTGTTAATTTCATAAATAGTCACTAACAAAGGGGTGCGTAAGCACCTCTTTTAAAATTCCCGAGGATAAGCCTCGGGAAAAGAATAGTTTTGTGGTTTTTAAGAAATATTTTTCACGACACCGTAAATGGCGGTTTTCTTTTTGTTTCTTTTTGCCCACCAGATATTGCCGTATGACCAATGCCAGTATTCTTTTGGATAATTATCCAAGCCCGTCTTTCGTAATGCCTCAAACATAATTTGCCTGTTTTTCTGAATATAGGGTGGGAGTTTTGGTTGGTGCGATTTGGCGTTCTCTTGATACGACAATTTTGAGCTTATCATGGGGACTTTTCTGCCATTTTTCCAGAGCCGTAAATCCACTGCCCCGCCAGTCATATGGCCGGATGCATACTTTCCTTCTGATGGCGCAACGTATTTTTCAACTTCTTTGATTATTTTAGATTTAAGCCAAGAAGGATGTTTTTTACTAAAACGCTTTACAAACCACTGAAAAATTTCTTTTTGCACATATTGCGGTCTCCAAGCGTCATTGATAACAAAAGTCATGCCTTTGGGCAGATAGCTTTTCGCCCGACAGACCATTTTTGCCACCGTTTTTCTCAAGAAAGCTTTCTTTTCTTTTTTCATTCTGCGGGGACCCAAGTTAATAACTAAATCGGGACACATTTTTTTTATATCAACCAGAGACTCTCCGCATTCTTTAATTTTGATCATAGTGGGTTAAATCTTTATAGATTTTTTCTAGGGTGGAGAAAGTTTTTTTAATGTCGTGGGCTTGGATTAATTCTAGAGAGGCCTTACTCATAGATTCTTGCAAATTTTTATCGGAAAGGATTTTAGTGATTTTTTGGGCGGCGTCATTGGGATCTTTAAGGTTGAAGGTGTAGCCGTTTATCCCCTCTTTTACTAATTCTGGAGCGGCGCTTTCTTTTGCTCTGCCAACGAGAATTGGAGAACCCATAGCCATTGCTTCTAAAAGGACAATGCCCTGGAGTTCATAGAAAGAAGGAAGAATAAATAAAGTTGCTCCTTTGTAAGCGGCAAGGACTTCGTCTCGGGGTAAAATCTTATTAATAAAAATTACTCGTGATTCTAACTTTAATTTTCTAATTTTTCTTTGTAAAAGTTTTTCTTGAGAGCCCTGGCCGATAATAAGTAGTCTAAATCGCGAACTCCCGCCTACGCTTTCGCTTCGGCGGACAAGAAAGTTCGCTATTCCCGACGTTTTTTGAAGAATCCCCATTATTTTAAGAAGAAAAAGGAGGTTTTTTTCATGGCTGACTCGACCCAGATAAAGAAGGTAAGGGTCGTTTCCTAGAGAATATCGTTTTTTGAAGGCCGTTATTTGTTCGTCGCTTACTTTTTTGGGTTTAAATTTCTCTAAATCTATACCATTACTGACTACTTTTACTGGCTTACGGGTATATCTTTTCACGTAATTTGCAGCAAAATTTGAAGGAGTAATAACCAGGTCGCCTAGCTTAAAAAAACAAAAGAACCAAAAGTGGACAAAGAGCTCTATGATAAATTTAAAAGGTTGGGGCAGCCAGTGCGGGATAACATTTCCCACCTCAACATGCAACCCTAAAATTTTAGGAATTTTTAGCTTTTTGGCGGCTCGTAAAGCTTCAAGTCCTAAAAATGTAGGAAGGTTTATCTGAATAACATCAATTTTTTCTTCTTTTAAAATTTTATAAAGAGTAGAGGCGCGAGGGAAAGAAAAATATCCTTTGCCAAAAGGAATAGGAATAGAAAAAAATCTATAAATTTTTACCAGTTTCTCTTGGGGAGAGCTCTTTACTCTAGAGGTAAAAACAATAACTTTATGGCCTCTTTTAGCCAGCCCTCGAGCAAAATTCTGGGTAGAAGTCCCCTCTCCCCCGATGGCTGGAAAGGATTGATCTGAAACAAAGCAGATATTCATAATAATTTTCTTGACTTTTATTTGAGATTATGCTATACTGTAATGAAGTGAAAATAGAACATTAGTAAAAATTAGAAAGAAATAGGAGGGGAATAATGATAGTGATACGAATAATAGCTACACATATTTTTCAAGGAGTAGTGCTCGGTGCAGTATTTAGCGGAGCGTTATCAATAGACAAAGCAAGTTGGTGTGTTGTCTTTCTGGGGGACAAAGTAAGTGGTTGGATTTTCTTTCTGGGGATTTATGTCAGTTATGCAGTCCTGTGGAGGATCAATCATGACCTAAGAAACAGCGTAGCCCGATAAATATGAATCTATCTCCAAAGTGGTGAATTGCAAAATGTATTCACCACTTTTACTTTTGACACTTGGGGCAAAAACAGGTACCCCGGCCTCCGAGACGAATTGACTTTATTTTCGCGCCGCAGTGTGGGCACTTTCGGCCTTCACGGCGATAGACTTTTAAGAAGGGCGCATATCCTCCTTGTTTGCCCTTAATATCTACATAGGTATCAACCGAAGAACCTTTGCATTTGATGGACTCTTTTAGAATTTTCTTAAGCCCTTCATATAAGTTTTTTATTTCTTTATCAGTTAAACTTCCGGCAGTTCTTGTCGGCTTTATTTTTGCCTTAAAACATACTTCTTGGGCATAGACATTACCAATCCCAGCGATAAAAGTTTGGTCCATTAGAAGTGGCTTTATTTTTACTCTTCCCTTCTTTTTTAACATTGCCTTAAATTTCTCTAAGGTGAGATATTTATCAAATGGTTCTGGTCCAAACTTTTCTTCTTGGAATAATCTTGGTAAATCTTTAGTTTTCACTAACTTAACATAGCCGAATTGTCTCATATCATTATGAAGCAGCATACTTCCATCAGCAAAGTAGTAAATAATATGCGTGTGTTTGGATGTTGGATGTTGGATGTTAGATGTTGGATTGTATATTATTTGTCCTGTGAGCTTTAAATGGATAACTAAACCGTAGCTGTTAGAAAGTTCTATTACCAAGAGTTTTGCTCGACGTCTGATATCTTTGATTTTTGCACCAACAACTTTCTTTTCAAAATCTTTCACGTTTGCGCCGCGTATCATTTTTGGCAGCTTCACTTCAACCTTTTTAATGGTTTTTGCTTTAATAATTCGCAAAAGCTGCAATTTAATTGTTTCAACTTCGGGTAATTCTGGCATAATTTTAGATTGGTATTACATGAACCATCTTTTTATTTCCTTCGCCCCTATTCTTTTTTCAGCCATAATAATTTTTCTCTTTCTAAGGGCGTTGGGTAGTTGACGGAATAAGTCTTTAATTGCCTTCCAAGTGTAATGTTCAAACAAAAGCACATAAATCCAAGAGCAAATTTCTTTTGGTAGTATCCAAGGAAGGTGTTTTATATAAAGCCAAGGCAATTCATTTTTTACTTGCATTAAGCGTTGGTTTTTAAAAGAAACATATTTGGAGAATCTATTAATTTTACGTCTTTCTTTAATAATCTGACGACAAGTTTTTGCCGCACTTTCTCCGGAAGTTCTGGCGTGCCAAGCTAAAAGTTTTGGTGAATACCAAGCTTTCCATCCATAAAGCCGAAGCCGCCAGCCCAAATCTACATCTTCCTTATAAGCGAAAAAATCTTTATCAAAAATCTCATCATCTATCCTAACATCTTCTAACGCCCTTCGACGATATACAGGGGCAGCTCCATCAACGCCAAATATTTCTTCTTGTTTATTGTACACTCCTCCATTTGTTTTGCCTTGCCCTCGACTAATAATTCTTCTGTTTTTAAGCATTACCAGTCCGGTGCTGTCAATAATGTTTGTTGGTTTGAGGTTTTTATCAAGCCGCAACAGTTTTCCCTGAAGGGCAGCAATTTTTGAATTTTTTTCTAAAACTTTTACTGCTTCCCAGACAAAATTTTTATCTAAAACTACATCCTGATTTAAGCAAAGAATATATTTTCCTTTTGAGTTTTTTATTCCTTGATTATGTCCACCGGCAAAACCTAAATTTTTTTTGTTTTCTATAATGCGAAGTTGTGAAAAGGAGCTAAGCTCCTTAAGGAGCTTAGCTCCTCCGTCAGTTGAAGCATTGTCTATAACCAAAATTTCAATATTAGGGTAGGTTTGAGCCAATACTGAATTAAGGCAAGATTTTATATATTTTTTGCCGTTGAAAAGAAGAAGGTTAATTGAGACCAAAGGGGTTGTCATATGGTTGTTTTACCCTTTAGAGACTTTACTGAATACAAAATTCCAACGCCTACAACAAAAAACATTAAAACCTTATCATTCAAAAGTACCACATCAAAAAGAGAATAACCTAAAATCCAGAGAAAATATACGCTGAAGGCACAAGCAAAGAATTTATAGAGCTTATCTTCTGAAGTTTTGAAAACTCGCCAGCTTGTTTTGAAAATTTGCCAAAAGATAAAAACCAAGAGCACTAATCCTAAAATTCCCATTTCAGAAGCTACGTCCATATAAAGATTATGAGCAGATGCTCCTCGCTTAGCGGCAGAGATGTCTTCTCCTAAGACGAATGGATAATTACCGATGCCCACTCCTAAAAAAGGGTGTTTTTTGATGCTTGTGAGCGTTGTTTTCCAGATATCCCAGCGACTTCTGACTGAAGTTTCTCCTATATCAATACTGCTTTTCGCTCGTTCAAAGACTAAGAAACTATCTTTTCCAGCTTCTAATCCCCCTTCTGTTCTTTGGGACCAACCGAGGATTAGCGATGAGACTGGAAACAGTAAAATAAAGATAATGAATGTTACTAGGATAATTTTGGTCTGACGGATAAACCTTATTTTCTTTCGGATATATGTGAATAGATAAAACGCGCTTACGATAATTATTGTTCCACCTCCACTTATCCAGGCGCCGCGAGAGCCGGAGAGAATAATAGCCAGCAGAGAAACAGTAAACCCTAAACAGTAAACCCTAAACAGTTTTTTGTTTTTCTTTAACCTGTGGTAATAGGCCATAGATAAAAGAAATATTGCAGCTAAGATACTGAATATAGCGAAAGAGTGCGAATCTGGGAAAACCGAAAACATTCTTAGGGTTGGCGGTTTATTGGGATAATAAGAAAACCAAGTGTTGCTGTATCCTAAAAGATTGGTAAGTCCCTGGCCATAAAAAAGATAGATAGCGTGGTCCACCCACCATGTCCAAAATTGATAAAGGGTTATGAAAAATATTGAAATAAATTGAGCGTAGCCAATTACAAGACTTATTGCTGCCCCAGTCGCTCCGGCTTTTATAAGTTGGACTATTGATTCTTTATTTTGAGCTACATTTCTGATAATAATGTATAGAAGGAAGATATTTACGAAAAATAAGAGCCTTTTTATACCAGCGGTAACATCAGTGGCATTGATTAGAGATAAAACACCAATAGCCAGAAACGCACCAACCAGATATTCCATGGGGAAATGTTTAAATTTTTCAACCACTCTTATTTTTTCTTTAATTCTTCTTAAACTTATACTAATTCCTTGCTTGATAAACAGGGTTAAAAATAGAACCGCAAGAATTACCCGCCAATTAGCCATTGAATCAAAACTCTCTGTTATAGGTAAAGCCACATAAAGAGGAATAGAGGCAATGGTCAAAACTAAAGCATCTTTAAGGGGAGAAAAAATGATATAAAAAATTAGTATGCCGGTTAAAAATAAAGCGGCCTCTCGGGGGAAGACCCCCAGGACAATAAGAATAATCGTGGCTACTTCAACAGTAAAAATGAGTTTTAAGGAAGTAAATTTCATTTATAAATTAAGGAGCACGCGAAGCGTGCTTTCAGCGCATCTTTCCCAACTAAACTTTTTTACTCTCTCCAACCCTTTTTCTATTAATTCTTTTCTTAAGTTTTTATCTGTTAATCCTTTTTGCATTGCTTTTGAAATTTCACCAATATTGGTTGGGTCATTTACTAAAATAGCGCTATTCCCCACTACTTCGGGAATTGAGGAGGTGTTGGAAGTTACTACCGGTGTTCCGCAAGCCATTGCTTCTAAGGGGGGAAGTCCAAACCCTTCGTAGGTTGATAGATAAACAAAAAGCTCTGCCATATTGTAAAGCAAAACTAAATCTTCCGGTCTTTTCGGAGAATCGAATTGTAGTACGGTCTTTGGAGTAGCAGACTTTAGTCTGCGATTTGTTTTATTTATGAGTTTCTCTATATCAATGAATGGATTGGTGAAATTTTTACCAATAAGAAGTAATTGATAATCTGGTAGTTTCTTGGAAGTTTCCTCAAAAGCACGAATTAACTCCGATATGTGGCGGCGATTAAATATTGAGCCGACGTAAAGGATAAATTTATCTTTAAGGCCGTATTGAAGCTTAGCTTCAACGGTTTTGAAGCTAAGCTTCTTGAACTCATCATCAGCGGCTAAATGAGTAACGTGAACTTTCTTAGGATTAACATGATAATGTCTAATTACTTCTTTTTTTGAAAATTGAGAAGGGACAAAGATAGCTTTAGCTTTTTTGGCGGCTTTTCGAGAAACCCATCTAAGAAGGATTTTATCAGCCCAGCTTGGCCAATTATATTCTTTGGGCCGGGCTTCGTAGATAATATCATGAAGAGTCAGGGCAATTTTGCCCGGACAAAAAATTGGGGCGACATAATTAGGACAAAAAAGCAGGTCCAATCTGTCGCGCCCCATTGCTTTTGATAAGAGAAAATGGGTAAAGAAAGCATTACTTTGAATGCCGAAGGGTGCTTTTAGCAGCTTTTTTGTAAAATGAGAATTTTGGGGGATATCTTCGGGTATGCTTTGTTTAAAGTATAGAATGAAACTTACCCCAAAAGGAGCTAAATCAAGTTTACTCCACTCCCTTAATAAATTTAAAAGATACCTCCCCACACCGGTTCGTTGGCCTTCTAGATTGTGAGAATCTATACCTATAATCATGTAACATATAACACATAACACGTAACAAAAACTACGTGTTTCATGTTGTGTGGATTATTTGTTTTCCGACTCTTCCTCGATAAAAATCCCATATTCCTCTTGTCACTGCTCTAGCCCATATTCTTTTAGAAGGAATAGCAAGTTTAATAATCTGCTTACCCAGAATCCAAAAGCTCTGTAAATAGGCTGCTAGACGGATAAAAAGTGAACCGTTATATCTTGCCAGCATTAATCCATTTCTAGAGTGATAATAAATATAGGATGGTGAACCTTCTTGAGCGCTTCTTGAACATTTGTGCCAAATTTTTGCCTTTGGCGCTAATACACATTTAAATCCTTTGTTTCGGGCTCGAAGGCACCAGTCCGCATCTTCATAATATAAAAAATAATCCTCATTCATTGGCCCGATTTTTTTTATCACCTCGCGTTTAACAAATATTGCGCAGCCGGTAATATAATCTACAATTCTTGGGTTTCCATTGCGTTTATCTATTCGTCCGTAATTTATATGAGTACCCTTGGTGAGAATTTTATTTATCTTTCCACCAGCAAACCAGAGGCGATTTGGCTCATCGTGAAAATATATCTTTGGTCCAAGAATACCGATTTGCGATTTTGTTTCTGCTACCTTAACCAATTCTTTCAAAAATCCCTTATCAACAATTGTGTCATTATTTAGGAGCAACACATAATCAGCACCTTGTTCTAAAGCATACTTGATGCCCACATTATTCCCGCCAGCAAATCCGAGATTTTCTTTATTATAAATAACTTTTAATCCTTCAACTTCGCTCAGGGCAGGCTTTTCTCTTGAGCCGTTATCAACAATAACTATCTTATAATTAGGGTAATCTATTTTTTTAAGTGATTCTACACATTCAACAGTATCCCGCCATCCATTCCAATTGAGAATAATGATAAAGACTTTTGGCATATATATTTTTACTTTATCATTAAAAATATTATAAAGCAATATGTAATTTCTCCACAAATTTCTCAAACATCTTGACTTTTTATTAATATTGTGCTAAAATAAGAAAAAAGAACGAGGAGGAAAAAATGATCTTTAAAAAGAAGGTAAGAGTGGCGCTAGGAGCCGTTTTGCTTCTAGCCGTGATTCTTGGGTTAAGCTTGGGGAACGCTTATGCCCGAGAGGTTGACCGAATCGTCACCGTTACAGCAGCGGCTGATGAAAAATTCAGGAATTTTTGGGGACCGAATTACTACTGGAAAATTAAGGTGAGGGGAGCAATAAAAGAGGCATCGAGAGCTTTTAGAGAACAGTTTGGCATTGGTTTCGAAATCGAGAGATTTGTAGAGTGGGATTCGGAAGATACAGCCGTTGGTTTCGATGTCTTTGTTGAAATTATGGAAGAAATACCCCCGGGAGATTCGGAGATTGTCATTACTTTCACCGGCCAAAGTAATATTGGGATTGGGTATACAGGAGCAGCTTGTGATCAACTGGGAAGGTATGTGATAGTTGTTGATAATATGTCTAGCATTGGTTGGTTTGAAAAGTTATACAAATTATACAAAGAATCTGACCAAATTCAAAAGGAAGGATTTGAAACTTGGAGAGATTGGTGTGTAAAGGTTATTGCCCCCCGACTTCGCTATGAGACTACCACTCTTGTCCATGAGTTGGGGCATCTCTTTGGAACTGATGAAACGATAGAACCCCATTCAGTGATGAGCCTCACTCTACAAGATACTACAAAATTTGATAAGGAAAACCAAAGGATAATTTTCTGGAATAAATACACAGATTTTAGAAAGGTAGAGGAGTTTAGGGAACAAGCTGCAGCATATGTTAGTCTCGCTAAATTTTGTCTTAAACAGGCTCAGGAAGAGGAATCTCTAGAAGAGCAACAAGAACTATCTAAACGCATTGCGGAATACCTCATTAAGGCGGCCGAATTGTATATAAGAGCCGGTTTTTCATGGGAAAATGCAATGAATGCTGCTGTGGCTTACCACGGCGCTGGAGATCTTTATTCCGAAGTAACCAGACAAACTGAAAAAGCTCAAGAAGCATTCAAAAAAGCCGGAACCCTTTATTTAGAAGTTGCTAAGGGTTACGAAAGAAGGGGTGCTATGGATTTCGTTGGTCGGGTACTTGAGCTTTACAAGCGGGCTGGTTCTTGTTTTGAATTAGCCGGCTGTAAAGAAAAAGCAGAAGAGGCCTATCGGAAATTTGAAGAGATAAAAGAAGAGTTTAATAAGGAATAAATAATAATAAGCGGACAAAATTAACTGTCCGCTTTTTTAGTTTTTTATACTTCTTCAAAAACAAATGGTGGTTTTATGAACGATTCTTTTGGATTTTGCCTTCCTTGCTTTCACCTCTACACCAAAGATTCAGTCCTTGAGTTAATATGGACTATTGGGGCCTCATCACTACCCATACCTCTTGAGATGCAATGACGCAAACTAGAGAGCCGATAATCTCCCACTAGAGAATCAAGCCTGCCCATATCATACTTATCCATTTTTGAAGAATTGGTTAAATACTCAAAGGCAAGTAGCATCATATTATACCTTTCGTTTCTTAGTACCTGAATTAAATTTTCTTTTTTATCGTGAAGAAACTTTCCGAGCTGGTCATATTTAATTTTCATACTCTTTGGGCCAAAGTCAATTCTTTTCCAAAGGGGGTTAAATTCTGAATTTTTGTCGGCCGTTGCGGGGTTAACAGGAAACTCGTGGACTACATTTTGTGCGGTTCTATCGGGTTCTGCATCTGTACAGTCACTAGTTAGATTTATGCCGGCATTACTGAAAGCTGAACCAAATTTATCCCAATCACGCATTTTTATCCCCACAAATCTCAATGTTTCAGAGTCTTTATATCCCCAAGAAAAACCATCTGAACCGTAAGCCCATTGATAGATGTATGCTTCATATCTTTCTTTACCGGTTCTACTAATTGAACCCAAGGGTCTTGGAATGTGAGAAAATTTATATATCTTCTTTCGTTGTTGGAAATAATCTTCTAGTTTTTTGACAATAGCATGTTTTAAGAACAGTTTGTGTCCCGTCTTTTGTACCTTATTAAACTCCTCTCTTAAAGCAACAACTACTCCCTGCTGGGTAATTATTGTTCCGCCAATGCCAGGAAATTTTGTTCTTAACTGAACAATAATATTAGCTTCGCTTCCAAATCCACCATCGCGTATATACTCTACTCCTTCCTCTTTTTTCTCTTTCATTATTCGTTTACCTCCATCATCTTTTGAAGAAATTGGAAATTGTAAAAGAGCTTCTTTTTAGTCTATAATAATTAGTATATTTTTTCAATCTTTACGCCGGGGTAGTAAGCCTTTAGGATTTCTTGGTAAATACTCCCCTGCTCTGCCATCTGTCTCGCGCCGGCGGCGCTTATGCCGGCGCCGTGGGCGGCAGTGAAGTTGGGACAGCTTGAGTGATGTGTAGTGCCCGCCGGGTCTTTTACCCCACCCCAAAGATAAGGATGATTATCAAAGAAGCTTCCCCAAATCTTACGGGCATCTTTTGTTATTCCGCAGCTGTCAGAAGAATAAGCGGCGATTATTGGTTTATCGTTATAAGTAATAATTTCACCTTGTGTAGCCTCTACCCCTTCTACCACATCATAAGCCCTTTCTTCAAAATTGTATCCTTTATAGAGTTGGTCGTTAGAGGTATTTTTCAGATGGAACGACTCGCCTGAATAACGCACTTTTTCTTGGATATAGAAGAGCGCGTAAGTTCTGGAAGCCAGAGCCATTGTTTTTCGATATTCCAATAGGTCGCCATTTACCGTTTCAGCTACTCCTTTAAGATAGTCCTCTAAAGGTAGTTCGTTTATCACCCAGAGTTTCTTATTGTCTGCGCTCGGTTTTATCTCTATTTTTCCCCTAAACCGATTGTCATTTAGACTTGGCTTCCAGGCAGGCCTATCTTCATAAGAAAGAATCTCAAAGATTGTATCTTCATTGTCCGAAACAAATCTGTTGCAAGCCGAAAGCGTATAGGGAATTTCTTTTATTCCGCCAGTGGCTTTTATTTCCTGGAGTTCGTTCTGACAATCATAAATCTTATAAGAACCGTTGGCAGTTATTTTAATAGTATCTTCTGGCGAATAAATAGCTATACGAATATTAGGTTGAGAGCTTGGTTCAGGGTCCTCTGGTTTTTCCGGTTCTTCCGGTTCCGATGGTTCTTGCGGTTCTTGCGGTTCGGAAGTACTACTGCCCATAATTGCTCCTAGGGCGTATCTGGCTAATTCTCCTACTGAAACAACTAACAAGTCTTTCCATTTAAATCCGAGCGAGGTAAAGATTTCAGCCGAAGGAAATTCTCGTTTTTTCTGTTCCTCAATTTTATAAACCGGACTGCCCGACCCCTCATAGACTATGCTGCCGTCAGGATAAAATAAAGGTTTGCCCAAAGGAATATTGGTCAACTCCTTCGCGGTAGCTAACTTAAGATTATTCCAATCAAACCCAAGAGTTAAAAATACTCCAGCTGATGTAAACTCTCTTTTCTTGCCATCTTCTATTAGGTAAACAGTACTGCCCGGTCCTTGATAAACAATATTTCCACTAGAATAAACCAAAGGCCAGCCTAGTGTATAAGAAGTTGCTTCTTCTTCCGAAAGAACACAAATTTTATTCCATTGGTAACCCAAGCGTTTAAAAACCTCCTCTGAAATAATTGGCCTTTTCCAGCCGTCTTCCAAAATATAAACAGTGGGCTCGGAAGCGGTTTTAGCTAGTGTTCCATTCGGATAAGTCAGGGGTTGGCTATCCAAATAAGTTTGCAGTTCCGCCAGCCCTTTATCTATTACATCTTCCCATTTATATCCAAGTTTGGCAAAAAGAACCTCGGAAGTAAATTTTCTCTTTCGCCCGTTTTCTATAAGAAATATTTCTTTGGTAAATTTATTCTTGAGCAATGCTCCATCTGGTCCATATTTTATAGCGTATCCATTCGGATAGTTTCCGAGTTCACTTGAGGTTATTTCAACTGGGATTTGATTAAAACCTAGTTTTAAGAATTCGTTTTCAGTGGTCCAAATTCTTCTAACTTTGCCGTTTTCAATCAGATATAGAACTCCTGAACCTTTTTCTTTAAGTAGGGTCCCGTCGGCAAATTTTGAAAAATCCGAAGTTGAGTAGGCCTCAAGCTGGACACTAGAAATTTCCGATAGTTTGGTGTAAGCACCACCTCTGTTTTTAAATAAATCTAAAGAGGAGTAGCCCAATCTTTGTCCTCCTCTAATAGTGTAGACCGAATTTTCTCCCTTAACTTGATAAAGATAATTCTCATATTTTTGAGCAAGTGCTTGAGTCTGACTTCGCAGCAAAGAAAGTTTCTCCCAGAGACTTCCGCCAGGACACTGTGTAGGAGCTAAGTCTTTGTGCCCTACTACGCCGGGGATTAATTTAGAGCCAAATAAGCTTGTCAATTCTGGGTCAATATTATTATTGGCAGCAATCCAGCCAATAAGACGAGTAAGGGAGTCCTGGATTTTTTGAGTAACCCCATGATCAACGTACTTTCCACCCACTTCCCCACCATAAGTGCCAAGCACTGCTATTCCGATACTGCCAGTATTGAATCCATAAACGTGTCCGCCGATAACACCATTTCCTCCAGCTCGGCCTTCATAAATATTACCATTAGGGTCAATAAGATAATTATAACCAATATCTCCAAAACCAATAGTTAGTCCCTGTCCGCGATGACCACTCCAGGGCTTGGAAACAGTATGATAATAAAAAATATTGCGGACCATTGATTTGTACATTCCGCTTCCGTCTTTATCTGGTTCAAGGTTGGAACTGGCAGTATGATGGATAACGAACTTTTCTGGTTTTGCGTATTCAGACGGCCATTCTTTGTCAATGTTTTTAGCCAGATTCTCATCAGCTCCCCACTGGGCCCGGGAGATGATTTTGGGAATATCGGGGAGGATTTCGGCGTGAGTGGGTTTGGCGAGGAATAGTAAGGGTATAAAGAGTAATAATAGATATTTGTAATTCATAACTCAAAGTGGGACGGAAAAGTAAAACCCTAAAAACTCTGTTGGTGCTGAGGGTACCTTCCGTCCCATAATCATTATAACCATAAAAATAAAATAATACAAGAACAAAGAAAAACTCCTCAATCGATAAGGATTGAGAAGTCTTTCCGAGTTTTAAGGGTATTCCCTTAGCACTTTTTACATCTTATCAGATGCCCTTTAATTTGTCAAGAGTTTTCTGTGGATAACTGAAGCTTAGCTTCTTCAAACTATCACGTCGGAGCCAGGCTCGTATAAGTCAAACTCTCTTTGATTAATCTCAAAAATCATCTCTGGTAATCTTCCAGATAGAAAAAATTGTTCGGCACCCATTTTGAGCCAGTGGGAAGTTCCATCACCATTTATTTCGTAGACCTTTTCTTGACCGGCAACTCTTACTAGAGAGGACTCTTCATAGAAATCTAGCTCCTCCCGGCTTACCTTTTCAATGTCTTCCCACTTAAGATGCGGATAGGAATTAAAGATTTCCGGTGTTTGAATCCAACGTTTATATTTTCCTTTGGTGATATAAACCTTGGGCGAACCTTCTGCTTGAAGAAGTGTTTCGGAGGGTTTTATTTCAAACCCGATTGGTTCAACCAAGGCGGCTGAAAATCTGTATTGCCGGGAGAGTTCCCTTCCGTCAAAACCCGAAAATTTCTTTTGGGAAGAAGGGATAATCACTACTTTAGAGTAGTCCTGGCCAAAATTTGACACTCTAAATTCTCCAACGTCCTCTTCAAAATTCATATAATGAATTTCCGGCGAATCGTCAGAGTACAAAACATAAGGGACTCGGAATAAATTTTCATTCGAGAATTGAAATTCTACTTTTAAGTCTTTAGTAGTATCTTTTTCCCCCATAGTTAATTGATGATAGTTTGCGCTCCAATCTTTAGTGGTAAGTATCGAAGTAATTGAATCAGTAGAAACTGTTGGTGGGCCAAAAGTAATATGAAGATTCTTATAAGTCAAATCTTCATTAAGATAGCAGAATCTATTTGTGGGTTCAATACCGCAGTCATTGACTAAATTAGCAATAGTCCAATAAGTAAATGCGTCAGAAAAAGATTCAATGGAGCTAATTTTATCCAGCGCTTCCTCAATACTGGCGATGCCGACCTTATGTGACTCCATCATGTAAGTAAGAAATTTTTCAGAATAATGGTCAACCAGATAGTGGATGAAAAGGTTTACTGGTCCGTAATCATTGGAGGTGCCTATCCATTCCGTAAGAGAATCCGAAGGAGAGTTTAGGAATTTCTCAACTCGGTCTTCTAAATTAGAAGAAGTATAGGGTGTATTGTAGCCGCAAAGCGTTGGCGCATATTCGCTTCGGGCTTCGTTTAGCCAAATTTCTTCCTGGACGCCTCCGAGACGCACCTTTTGGTTATGGGTAATAAGATGCTGAAATTCGTGGGCTAAAAATGCCGGCAAACGAGTGTCAAAAAGATAATCGGCATTTAAATAAACCATTTCTCGCTCGTTGCTAGTCTGTTGGAGCTTCTCATATTCGTCATTAGGATTAAAATATCCTCCTGCTTTTGAAATAAGCTTCGCGAAGAGCACGGTGATTCTTTCGTCTTGGTCAATGCCCGGCGACCATTCTTCACCAAAGACCTCTCTTTCTTTAGGATAAATAGTATTCGAAAATTCTTGAGATAGGGTTTGTAGTTTATTCAAAGCTCTATTTTTATTTGTTAAGCTTTGTGAATTCCACCAATCTTTTTCTATAAAAAAATAAGCGTGCTGGCCGGTAGCTTTCAACACGGCTTCAATTTGGGAGCGACCATAATAATCGTACCCAGGATCAACATAGAAATCCTCTACTTGGGCAGCGTTAACTACAAAAGGCAAGATAAATAAAAATGTCAGGACGAGAAAATACTTCTTCATAATTTATAATTATTCTAATTGTTCTAATTAATCCTGATAAATTCACCATTTTATAAATTCACCTAATTTCTAATAAAAGGCTAAATGCCCAATGTCTAAATTAAAATTAT
>CAYRSW010000006.1:27127-29359 GCA_964427335.1 uncultured Candidatus Saccharibacteria bacterium | reverse complement strand
ACTCTTTACGAAAGAGTTGCTCTACCACTGAGCTATGCCGGCATACCTTAAAATCCTTGATTTTCTTCCTCATACTTTCTCAAAGTATCACTGCGAAACTCCAACTTTCCCTCAAACTTAGACCACATTAAAGAAAAAATCGGAAGCATTATTTTTGCTTTCTTTTTTTGCAGCTCCAACCATTTTGAAAAATCTACTCCTTTTATTAAAATATGACGCCCCTGAACTTCCGGAGCTCCCTCCTCGTTTATTCTTCTTTCTTCTACTTTAATAATATGCCAGCCAAACTCTGTCTGCACCAAGTCGCTAATCTCGCCCGGCTCAAGAGAAAAAGCAGCTTCCTCAAATTGGGCAACCATCTTTCCTTTTCCAAACCATCCCAAATCTCCACCGTTTTCAGCAGTTGGGCATTCGGAATAGTTTTTTGCCAACTGGGCGAAATCAGCTCCTTCGGATTTTACCTCAGCTAAAACCTCTTCGGCTTTTTGGCGAGCAACTTTGTTTAAATTTTCATCAAAAACCACTTTAACCTTCAGCGCCTCCTTTACCATTTGAGGACTCACCACTTCTCTTTTAAAATCCTCCAAATCCCAACCATAAAGTAAATCAAGGGTTTTCAAAACTTGCTCTTTGTCGCCTGTCTCTTCAATCACCTTTTCTACTTCTTCATTCACATTTTCATTGCTAATCTCAATTTGATAATCTTGAGCAAGTTGAGATACCAATTTATCCTCAATCATTCTCTCCAAAACATCTTTCTTAATCAGTCCTTCCTGTAATTGCCCCTCTTGAGTATCAAAATCAATGTCATACTGTTTTTCGTGAAATTGTTTTACTGCTTTAATATTTTCTTTCCAGGATTTTAAGATAATTATCTTGCCATTAACCAAAGCAGCTGGATAGAATCCGGTAAAATAGAGAGTCGACACCAACACAAGAACAATTAAAGCAATAATGATTAGAGTTTTTTTCATAAAAATTGTTTTATTAATTTATTAGTTTATTGGTTTATTTTTAAAAAAGTAATTCCACCATTTTTGGATATTAGAAATCTCTTCTTCCTTCTGAAGTTCTTCTTCCGTCATTGGCTCTTCCTCGGAGGGAGTAAGAATTATTACTTTTTCACCTGGTTTTTTAAAATTAAGTTTTGCCCGAGCCTCTTTTTCCTTAAAACTTTCTTTTTGAAAATAACCCAGTAGCTCTGATAATTTTAAATTATCTTGCCCAAGAAGAGAAATTTGTTCTTCTAAGGACGAAACTTCCTTTTCTATTTGGTATTTTCGATAGGCCTCTCTCCCTAAAGCAATAGCAACATAAACAAGAGAAATAAGAGTGAGGACTAAAAAAACTTTAGGAAGGATATTTCTCTTGTTACTATTTTTCATGTTATACTAAAGTAGATTTAAAACCCACTTTTTCCTCTGGCTCTGACTCTTTCTTTTTTGCTTCAGTCACCACATCCAAAAGTTCTTGAGCGCTCATCTCAACTTCGCCCTTAAGTTTAATCAGAAGCTCTTGAATTCTTTGAGGATTAGGAACTCTCTCCAAAGCCAATACCGAACCACCAACGAGATGCACTTCAACCCGGCCAAAATCAAAAATAGTAGCCAGCACTCCCTTTACTTGGTAAATAACATCCCGCACTTTATTAAAATTTATTTCGGCTACCTCTTTATCAAACAAACTTTTCTGATTTACATCAATAATTCTCTGGTTAGTAATAACTAAAACATCCTTTCGCCAAATAATCCAGTGGCGAATTGCCCAAATTGCCCCGATAAAAATTAAACTCCAAAAAACCGACGGTCCCCATAAACTCTGCCAGCAAAAACCAAAGTGACAAGCAACAAAAATCGGAAGGGCAACAATTGCCGAAATCTTTAAAACATGCCATAATAAAACAACCCAGTGTTTACAGATTACGGCTTTTATTTTTTCATTCTCATTGAGTTCGATCATGAAGAGTTTTGTCTAAATTTTTGAGTGCGAAGTCGAGCTTAGCTCGACGAAGCACGATGAAAATTTAGCTAGAAAACCTTTACCCCGCCCCCATTTTGCTTTATAGTTTTTTATTCCATAGAGCAAAATGGGGGCGGGGTGCTCACTTTTACTACCCAATCGTCCTGCGTCCTTCGGACTTGGACTCTTGGGTAAAATTGGCATGAAATACAAACATCTAATAAAAATCATCCGCACAATTCTTATCGTCCTGGTTATCCTTGGAATGTTTGC
>CAYRSW010000006.1:2656-27027 GCA_964427335.1 uncultured Candidatus Saccharibacteria bacterium | reverse complement strand
TAATAAAAATCATCCGCACAATTCTTATCGTCCTGGTTATCCTTGGAATGTTTGCTTTTTTACTCATCCCTCTATTAAGATTTTAGCAGAAATTATTAGTATTGACAAATCCTAAGAAGTTTAATAGGCTTAAACGAAGACCTTTAACAAGGAGAGGGAAATGATAAAAAAGAGTGATTGGGTTTGGATGGACAGAGAATTTGTACAAGGAAAGGATGCCGTGGTCCCTATAGACACTCATGCACTCCACTACGCCTCAGCAGTCTTTGAGGGAATAAGATGTTATAAGACTTACAGACGTCACTCCAGTGGTCAATGTTATAATACCCTAGATGGAGGAACAGCAATCTTCCGTCTAAAAGACCACATCCAGCGTCTTTTTGACTCTTGGAAAATACTAGGAATTTATAAACCAATTCCTTTTAGTCAAAGTAATATTGAGTGGGCTTGTATTGAAGCGGTAAGGAAGAATAATTTAGAAGAAGGCTATATTCGGCCATTTGTCTTTATCGGTCACAAAAGAACCAAACGAGAGTTGATCGGTGAAGGCGATATGGGTCTTCATCCACAAAAGAACCAAACGAGAGTTGCAATTATGGTTTGGCCCTGGGGCACATATCTTGGGAAGGAAGGATTAGAAAGAGGTGTTGCTACCAAAACCGTAAGTGTAAGACGTCCTGATCAAAACTCTTCTCTAGTTAAAGCCAAAGCTACAGCAAACTATCCAAACTCAATGCGAGCTAAAAAAGAGGCAGTAGATCATGGCTATGATGAAGCAATAGTTTTAGATAAAGACGGATATGTGGCCGAGGGTTCGGCTATGAATATTTTTATTGTTAAAAATCAGATTTTAAAGACTCCTCCTCTGTCTGCTCCAATTCTTGCTGGAATAACCAGAGATACAATTATTAAGCTAGCAAAACAGTTAGGATTTAAAGTTTTGGAGACACTTTTTTCTCTAGAAGAACTCTACACAGCTGACGAGGCATTCTACACCGGCACTGCTGCTGAAGTCTGTCCAGTTAGAGAAGCTGATAAGCGTATAATTGGTCAAGGGGGACGCGGTCCAATCACGGAAAAACTGCAAAAACTTTATTTTGACATAATTAGAAGTAGATTCTTCTCTTACAAGAATGAGGAAGCACGACTAAAAAGATATCGAGATTGGCTGACTTATGTGTAGATGTTGGATATTGGATGTTGGATGATAAAATAATAAGCCTTAGGTTCTCAAAAACTTAAGGCTTTTTCCAATTTTGTCCACGAGCAAAGTGAGTGGTTACAGAATTGAGAACCCGCCGAAGCTTTAGCGTAGGCGGGTTAATCACTGCTTTTTTAATACTTCCAAAAATACTTCCGAAGGTATATTTACTTTGCCAAGGGTTTTCATTTTCCTTTTACCCTTCTTTTGTTTTTCTAAAAGTTTTCTTTTGCGAGTGTAGTCTCCGCCATAAAGCTTGGCGATGACATCTTTACGAAGAACTTTTATATTTTCGCGAGCGATGATTTTTCCACCCAGAGCTGCTTGCAGAGCCACAGCGAAATTTTGACGGGGAATTGCTTCTTTTAATTTTGAAACTATTGATTTTCCTTCCTGATAAGCTCTCTCGCGAGGCACAATTTTAGAAAAAGCATCTACTTTTTCGCCGGCGACTAAAATATCAAGGCGCGCCAAATCAGCAGGCTTTGAACTAATTATTTTATAGCTCATTGAAGCATAACCGGAACTAACACTTTTAAGACGGTCATAGAGGTCTTGAATTATATCGGCTAAAGGTACCTCAAATTTAACAATCAGCCGGTCTTGACTTAAGTATTTAGTATCTTTGTATTTGCCTCTTAAGGTTTTTAATAATTTTAATACTGGATTCAAGTACCTAAGAGGAGTAATAATTTCTAAGTTTGCCCAAGGTTCAAGAATTTCTTTTATTTGACTCTGGTCTGGTAAATCGGATGCCGAAAAAATGGAAATTTTGCTCCCGTCAACTTTCGTCACCTCATAAAGCACACTCGGGGTAGTAATAATAGGCTCAAGAGAGAATTCTCTCTTTAATCTTTCGCTTATTATTTCTAAATGAAGCATACCCAAAAATCCCAAGCGAAACCCCCTTCCTAAGGCCTCTGAAGACTCTGGTTCAAATGTCAAAGAGGCGTCATTAAGTTTGAGTTTCTCTAAAGAACTTCTTAGTAGATTAAAATCTCCACTCTTGTCTAAATAAAAACTAGCATAAACCATCGGCTCCGGCTCCTTATATCCAGCCAACGGCTCCACTTCGATAATTTTTGATTTTTTATTTTTTATTTTTGATTTTATTATGGTGTCTCCTACTCTACACCTCCCAATATCCTTAATCCCCGTAGCAATATAACCAATATCGCCAGCCCGAAGACCATCCTGGGGTAAAAGCTCTGGTTTAAAGTAACCAATCTCTAAAGCTTCGGCTTTAGCGCCGGAAGCCATCATTAAAATCTCATCGCCTTTAGAAATTTTACCATCAACAACCCGAACATAAGCAATCACTCCTTTGTAAGGGTCGTAATGAGAATCAAAAATTAAAGCCCGCAGGGGTAACTCCTTCTTCCCAGCTGGAGGAGGAATTTTTTCAATTACTACCCCTAACACTTCTTCCACCCCTTGTCCATATTTAGCCGAAATCTTCAGTATTTTGGCCGCATCTTTAAAGAGACTCTTTATCTCTACTTCAGTTTTTTCTATTTGAGCATTGGGGAGATCAATTTTATTTATCACCGGGATGATGACCAAATCTTGTTTTTGGGCTAAGTCTAAATTAGCCAGAGTTTGTGCTTGCAAACCCTTCGCAGCGTCAACCAGTAAAATTGCTCCTTCAACAGCAGCTAAACTTCTTGAGACCTCATAGGAAAAATCAACGTGACCGGGAGTATCTATCAAATTCAGAATGAATTCTGAATTTGCAAATTCTAAATTCGAATTTCTAAATCCTAAACAATTTCTAAATTCTAATTTTCCAAATTCCAAACACGAGTTTGAAACATTTGAATTTGTGATTTGTGATTTATTTCGGATTTCGGATTTAGGATTTCGGATTTGAGAATGATTTGGCAGCTGCCAAATCATTCGTACTGGTTGGAGTTTGATGGTTATTCCTTTTTCTCGCTCTAAATCCATCATATCAAGATACTGCTCACGCATCTTTCTTTTCTCCACAGTTCCGGTCAATTCTAAAAAACGGTCGGCTAAAGTCGACTTCCCGTGATCAATGTGACTAATGATACAAAAATTTCTAATATTTTGCATAGCGTTAGAAACTAAGTTTCCAATGGAAACTTAGTTTCTTTCTAAAACTAAAATCTTTTAAATATTTTCTTCAAAACACTCGCTTCAGGACATCCTAATAAAAAGGTCAACAACACATAAATCCCCGCTCCTGCTAGTCCAGCCGCCAGTCCTTGACCCAAAACTCCAACAAAAGTTTTCATATCTACTAACGGCGCAACTAAGCGAAGAGTGATATAGACTACTCCTGCCATAACAAAAGTACTGCCTACTATTTTCAAAAGAAACGGAAATATTTTACTCATCTTAAAAATATCTAATTTTTGCTTAAGAGCCAAAGCTAATAATACTAAATTAATAATACTAGCCAATGAAAAAGCTAAGGGAAGACCGATTATTTCCATTTTAGACAAATCCTCAATTCTTAAAATATAAGCCCAAAAAGAAGAAAAGGCAATACTAGTCTTTAGGAGCATTACTAAAAAGAAACTCAAAAATATATTAAAAATGATTGATATGACGCTTATTATTACCGGCGTCCTGGTATTTTGCATAGCATAAAAAGTCCGAGCAAATAGCGGTATTAAACTTTGGGCAAAAATACTTAAAGAAAAAAGCCCAAGACAGGCAGCAACAAGACGAGTCTCGGTCCAGCCAAACTGGCCGGTGCCTAAAATTACTCGGACAATCTGGGCCCGCAGTAGATATATCAAGACACTCACAGGAATTACTAAAAATAAAATTGTCCTAACGGTAGAATTGAAATATTTAAATAAATCTTCGGCTTTTTTCTGAGCAAAAGCATGAGTTAAACTTGGAAAAGCAGCCGTAGCAAAGGAAATGCCAAAAATACCAATCGGAACATACTGAAGATTATTAGCCAGATTAAAAATAGCTACGCTGCCGGCAACCAAGGTAGAAGCAATGGCAGTGATAACAATAAGATTTACTTGATAAGCAGCTAGTCCAATAGTTCGGGGGACCATAAGCTTAAGAATTTTTCTTACTCCTCGATGGTAAAGATCAAAAACCCATTGGTATTTAAAACCAGCCATGATTACCGAAGGAATTTGGATAAGAAGATGCAGCACTGCCCCAAGCACGACGGCCCAAGCAAGACCATAGACGCCCCAAATTGGCGTAAAGTATAAAACTCCAATAATAATACCAATATTATACATTGGCGCAGCTAAAGAAAAAATTAAAAAGCGTTTAAAGGTTTGGAGTACTGCTCCAAAAATACTGCCCAAGCCAAAAAGCAGAGGGCTTAAGAACATAATTCTAGTTAAAGTAACAGTTACGGCCTTTTTCTCCGCCTCAAAACCAGGAGCAATAAAAGAAATTATCTGTGGCGCAAAAATTACCAAAACACTAATGATAACAAGCAGCCCCAAAAGAGCCAAATTTAAAAAGCCGTTAATAAGTTTCCAGGCTTCTTTTCTATCTTTAGATAGATATTGGGTAAATACCGGAATAAGAGCAGATGAAACTGCTCCCACAATAAGAATACTAAAAACTAAATCCGGCAATCTAAAAGCGGCATAATACATATCAAGCTCATCTCCGGCACCGAATTTACCGGCTAAAATTCTATCTCTTAAGAGTCCTAAAAAGCGGCTTGCTAAGGCCGCCACACCCAAAATAAAAGCCGCAGAGGGGATAGTTTTTGATTGAGAGTTGAGGAGTTTCTTGATCATTATGTTTTCAGAATTTAAATGTCACCCCGTAAAATCTATCAACACTTAAATCAGTTTCCAGTCCTAAATCTTCTGATGTGCTTTGGAGCACTTCCCAACCTTCAGGAAATTTTACTGTCCCGCTAAATTTAGAGCCCATGCTGCCAGATTGTTTTTGGACTAACATTGAATAAGTATCAGCCGGTTTTCTGGTATCAATCTTAAACGGCAATTTATACTTATAAGTAACCGTTACTTCTTCGCCGGGACTAACATAAACCCAATTACCAAAAACGGTTTTTTCTGATTCTTCAAAAATATAAGTGCCTGTGTCGTGTTGGACCATCGCACCCTCAATTTGACTTACCAATGGATCTCTCATAAACCAAGAGTAATCAATAGTCGGAATATAGGGTTCTTCTAGAGTATGACCTTCTGCTTCAAGAAGTTCAGCTCCTTTGGGAACATAGATTCTTAACCAATTGCTATTTACCTTATTCCACCAATCATAGTGGGTTTCGCCTCCCAGGTGACGGCGAGTTATGGTTAGAGTATCTATTATTGAGCCATCTTCTTTGATTTCAGCCAGATGACTAATCTCTTCTTCTATGACGGCGTCTGTTTTATAGCCGTTAATGTTGCTATTTACTACACTAAGATAGTCCTTCTCTGTTTCAACTACTTCTCCGCCCCATCCTTTTTCTAATGTCTTCTCTTCCAGTCCTTCATCAAAAAAGAAAAGTAAAATATGTTTTTCTTTGAGATTCTCGCTAAAAACATTCAAAACTTTAAACCATTGTTCAACTGAACCGCTAAAAACCCTTTCTAATATTTTAGGAGCAAGCTCTGCAATAAACTGCTTTGGCTTATTTAGTTCCTTGTCATAAGCAACCTCAACCAGATATTGAGTTTTTTCAATAAAATTCTGGCTGTTAATAACTACGCCGTAAGAAGGCATCTCAATCGGGCCGCTTATCTCTAATAACCTTACCAGCACTTCATTGGTTAAGGCAATCACCCCGTCAACTGTCGGACCGCCCGTCTTTTCGTAAAACCAGGCAACCTTTCGAGCGGAAGTCGGAAAATCAGCAAACCAATTAGCATCATGCATGCTCCAAGCAGCACTTATCTTCTGAATCGGTTTGGGCGGAACTACCTTGACCGTTAGCTGACCATCCGGATTAAAGATTCCTTCAATAAAAAGTCCCTGGACTCTTCCTTTATTTAAATCTAAAATACCGTAGGTGCCTAAGAATCCACCGGTTGGCCGCATTTCAGAGTTATTTTGGAATAAAAGTAAATATTTACGGGGAGCGTCGTGGCCTAGAATTTTAAGAACCAAATCTTCCGATTCTAAAAATCCAGCCAGTATTTTCTGAATTTGGGGAAGTTGGGAGCCAAGACTCTCAATGCTTGCTCTAAATTCTTCTGGTAATTTATCAAAATCTATCTTTTCCAATTTTTGTTGAGCTTGGGAGATTTCAGCTTGAGCAATCCTAAAATTTTGAGCTGAATCAATTATAGCTTGAGTTAAACCGTAAGTACTCTCTTGCTCGCTTGTAGACGACAAAATGTTACCCAAAACATTAACTCTGCTAAATTGTTTGATACCTTGAGTTAAGTTTTCACCGGCTAAAGCAAAATCCTCGCCTATCTCTAATAAAGCTTGGCTCTGGGTTATAGAAGAAGTGCCGGGAAGAGATTTGAGAAGTGAGAGCACCAATCTTCCGGCGCTCCCTAAACTTTGGTTTGCTAAAACGAAATTTTGATAAGCTAATTTGAATTCGGAAGAACTGCTGGAAAAGTCCAAATTTTTTGCAAAGCTTTCAGCTTTTTGTAAATGCCCGAGAGCACTAGTGGCGGCAGTAACTACTTTCTCTTTTGCTTGAGAAGAATGCTGAATAAAAAGAATGCTTCCTCCTAAAAGAGTTGTTAGTACTAAAGCAACCAAAGCGAAACCGACAATCGGTCGAAGATGGGTTAGGATACTTCTTAAGGCAATTCCCGACTTTCCCGGTAGCCTCAAGCATCGGGGCTTCTTAATCTCGGCCTTCTTAAAATCTCTCCACTCTTTCTCTGGCTTTTTCCCTAAAAGAGTGAAGTAATCTTCTGTATCTCGAGTTATAACCGGAATCTTGACTGCTTCCCTTCTAACCCTTACTTCTCTATCAGTAAATTCTCCTCTTAAATTAAGAGTCTTCTTTACCTTAAAAATCTTTTCTGTATCCAACTCACCGGCCTTCCTCGTCGGTCGGATATCAAAAAGTTGCTTAAAGATTTTTTTCCGAGGATTCATAAATAACTCTATCAGTTGATTAAAAAGCCGGTTTCAACTAATCTTCAACAATTTATTATTTTATTTATTTATTCGTTTATTTACTTAATAAAATAAATTAATAAACCAATAAATGAATAAACAAAAAACCCTAATTATCTCCCAATTCCAGAATAAACTTCTAAAGTCTGTCTAGCCATCTTTTTCCAACTATATTTCTTTATTCGCTCAAAGCCTTTAGTAATAAGTTTTCTGCGCAAGTCTTCGTCGGTTGTTACCTTCTTTATTGTCCGAGCTATATCATCTATGCTGCGAGGATTAAAGTAATAAGCCGCGTCGCCTAAAATTTCCGGTAAGCAAGTTTTGTTTGAGGAAACTACCGGCACCCCAGAAGCCATTGCTTCAAGCGGCGGCAAACCAAATCCTTCACAAAGAGAAGGAAAGATGTAGAGAGAAGCGTTTTTGTAAAGTATTTCTAGATCCCCGTCTTTAACAAAACCCGTGAAGATTATATTTGTATCATTCGTATCATTAGTATGAATTCGTATATTAGTATCGCTATATTCTTTTAATCGTTTATAAAAATAGTCTTCTTCCCCTACTAGGACTAATTGTAATTTTAATCTATGCTCTCCAGTCAACTTCCGAAATACCAAAATCAGCCGCTCTAGGTTTTTGTGCGGATAAGCATTGCCAACATAAAGTATATACGGCTTCATTATACCATACTTTGCTTGGATGTTGTCCCGATTTTGTCGAAATCTTTGATTTCGTAACAAAATCGAGGATCCTCGAAAATTCTCGAAATCAAAGATTTCGGAATTTTCGGGAGATGTTGGTGCTCCTTCGCAAGTTACTTTTATCTTATCTTTCTCTAAAGAAAAATGTTTAATCAATTCCTCCTTTGTATATTCTGACGGTGCCAAAATAGCTCTTGCTCTTTTTAGAGCCGAGTGAATAACTCTTTTATAGCCGGCTCTTTTTATTTTATAAAAAATAGGCGATAGAGTGCTTGCCTTCTGTGTTGGGAAATGTTCTAAAACTAAATCATGAATAGTCACCACAAATGGCCCCTGATAAACGAGCGGCACATTAAAATGTGGAAAGTGCATTAAATCAATCTGCTCGTTATTAATAAGCATTGGCATAAAAAACTGCTCGGCAAGACCATACCATCGCAAAGGAGCCAGTATTTTTTTGAAATTCCGATTCTTTGGTTGATAATCCTGCCAATTCTCCCGCCTCAAAAAAATCACATACTGATTCTTAGGGTCAATCTTCTCCAAATTCTCAACGAGCCGCTGGGTATATCGCCCCAACCCTTTACCAATCGGCCCAAAAAACCGAGCATCAATGCCTATTTTCATATTTTTGTGAGTACGCGAAGCGTACTTTCAGCACACTTATCCCACGAAAACTTTTTCGCTTGTTCCACTCCTTTCCTACTCAATCTCTGATGCAGTTTTTCATCCGTCAAAATCATTTCCATTGCCCAAGCAAGTTCATCCGGTTTATAGGGGTCAACCATAATCGCTGCGTCGCCAACTATTTCCGGCAAAGATGAACAATTAGAGGTAATCGTGGGCACCCCAGAAGCCATTGCCTCTAAAGGTGGAAAACCAAACCCCTCATAAAAACTTGGATAAACAAACAGTGTTGCCAGATTATAAAGTTCAGGTTTATCTTTATCTTCAATAAAACCAGTAAAAATTATATCCTTTGAATATTTGGACTGGTGGGCTGTTTTCAAAATATTCTCATAGAGCCAACCTCTAGTGCCGGCGATGAGAAGCTTGGGAATCTGGAATCTAGAATCTAGAATCTGGAATTTCTTTCTAAGTATCTGATAGCTCTTGATAAGACCAACGAGATTTTTCCGCGGCTCAATGGTTCCTAAGTAAAGAATAAATTCCTCTGGTAAATGGTATTTTTTCTTAATCTTTTTAACTTTGAACTTTGAACTTTTCCCGACTTTGTCGAGGATTCTCGATGAAATCGGAAGAACTTTGAACTTTTTTCCAACACCTGAATAAACTACTTTTATCTTTTCAGGTTCAACCCTATAAATATCAATAAGATCTTGTCGGGTTGACTCTGAAACAGTAATAATAGCGCCTGCTTCTTGAGCCAGTTTAGCTGGGTTTATAAATTGATGCCAGAGACGACGCTTTAAAGAGAAAAATTCTGGATGGCGTTCAAAGGAAAGGTCATGAAAGGTAACTATTTTTCTACACTTGCTAGTAGTAGGGATTAAATTTATATTCGGCGCCCAAAAAACATCAATCCTATTTAATAACTTATCAAGCTGCGGCCGTCCAAAACATTTAAACGATAAATTAAGCACCCTATTGGAAATTGGAAAATGCTTTGTTGATACTTTTAACTTTTCACTTTTAACTTTTAACTTTTTCCTGCCGCTGCTAAAAAGTAAATACTCATTTTCTCTATCAATTTCAAAAAGAAAGCGTAGAAGATTAATCGTGTATTCCTCTACGCCGGTATGTCTTCCTTCTAATAATGCTCTAATATCAATACCGATTTTCATTTTATTAGTGAAAATACTCTTTGAAAAACACTATAAATACTCCCAACACAAAACCACTAATAAGTCCGATCAAACTATTAAGCAATGGCTTTGGGATATTTTCTACTATTACCGGATTTGCTCCTCTAATATTAAAAGATACATCTTTTGCGGCGCCGGTAAGTTCGTGAGTTTTGCCCTGAAGCACTAAAGGAATAGTATTAGTAACCTTCTGTGCCTCCTCTTTGTTCTTTGCCTTAAATCTTACCTCTACATACTGGGGAGACATCTTATAAGCGCTGAAAATCTTTCTTAATTTTCTTAAACTCGTAAGCTCTAAATCAATTTCTGCTTTTTTGTAGATTTCCACCACCACTTCTGGGCTTTCCAGCCACTGCTTAACAGTATCCGAAAAAAGCTCCGATGCTTTAATGGCATAATAGCCATCGTATTTATAATCTTGAGTGTCTTGGGAGGCTGAAGGAGTGATAAATAGGGAAAGAGAGGTATCGTAAATCACAGGGCTGGCCAAAGTAAAAACAAAAGAAGAAGCTCCAGCCAGGATAGTTACTAACAGGATTAATAGATAGTGTTTTTTTATGATTTTGAGATAGTCACGTAGTTCCATGGTTAAATTTCTGCCACGCATTCTCTACAAATTGTTTAATTTTACTTTTGAATATTTCTTTATCAAATTTAAGAGCATGCTGGCGGATTAAATTAGAGTCAAATTTAGAAGAATCAAAATTCTCAATAATCTCGCTAAGACCTTCTGGTGTTTGTCTGGTGAAAAAGATACCGGTCTTTCCTTCTTCTACCGTTTCTAAGGCACCGCCACCCCGATAAGCAATAACCGGTCTTCCGCAAGCCATTGCCTCTACAGGAGTAATCCCAAAATCCTCCTCTTGGGGAAAAATAAAAGCTTTTGAGCCGCAATAATAGTTCCGAAGTTCTTCATCGGAGAGTCTGCCTAAAAATTCTATATTGGGAAAAGCTTTCTTCTTAAGTCGCTTTTCTTCTGGTCCCTCGCCAATAATCTTTAAGGGAAGTCCTAATTTATTAAAAGCTCCAATAGCCATATCAAATCGTTTATAAGGAAGAAGCCGACCGACCATTAAAAAATAATCTTGTCTTGGTTTAGAGATAGGACGATAAAAATCGGTGTCTACCGGCGGATAAATAACAGCTGCGTCCCGCGAATAATACTTTTTAATTCTTGAAGCAACAAAAGAAGAATTAGCGATAAACAAATCGGGTCTGGCAGAAGAGATTCTATCCCAAAGACGAATGTAATTTACTCCAAAAGGAACTAATTTTTTTATGAAAGCTGGAAAGCCAAATTCTTGAGTATAACGATGGCAATCGTCCCAGGCATAACGAAGAGGGGTATGACAATACGAAATATGAAGGGTAGAGGGATTAGTTATTACTCCTTTACTAAAACTATAAGCACTGGAAATGACTACTTGGAAACGCCCAAGATCAAACTGCTCAATAGCCGCCGGCATAAGAACCGGAAATATTCGATGATATGATGTTGCCAAAGGAATCTTTTGAAGAAAAGAGGTGTGAACTCGTTTATCTTTAAAGACACCGAGAGTTCGTTTTTCCGAGTAAACCAAAGTATAAATTGGAGCGTATGGAAAAATCTCGGAAAGAGCTCTTAGCACCCTTTCTGCGCCACCGTATTGATTTAAATAGTCGTGGATTAAGGCAACCCTCATATATTAATTAACTTTCCTTCGCTTCAGCACTGCAAATGGAGTCTTAAGAAGTATCGCCAAATCCAAACCTGAGGACCAATTTTCTACATAATAAGTATCCAGTCGTACCTCATCTTCGAAATCTAAATCAGAACGTCCAGAAATTTGAGCCAGTCCTGTAATTCCTGGTTTAATATTTAAAACTTTCTTATGATGTTTTTGATATCCAGCCACTTCTCTCGGCTGGTGGGGTCGAGGACCAACCAAAGACATCTGTCCAAAAAGTACATTGAAAAATTGAGGGAATTCATCCAGAGAAGTTCGACGAATAAATTTACCTATCGGAGTAAGTCGCGGGTCATCCTTAATTTTGTAAATGGGTCCAGAGCGAGTATTTCTTTCTTTAATGAGTTTTCTTTCGTGCTCCAAAGCTTTCTTCTGATTCTTAAATTGCTTACCAACACAACACTCTGTCCTCATAGACCTAAACTTGTAAGTGCCGAATTCGCCTTTATCACCCACCCTTTCATTTTTGTAAATCATTGGTCCAGGTGAAGTGAGTTTCACCGCGATAGCCGTGGCCGCTATAAACGGAGAAAAAATAACTATAGCCAAGAGGGAACCGGCAATATCGGCTCCTCTTTTTAGAATTTTGCCCCATCCATCAAGGCGTGTTCTTTTGAATTCAACTATGGGCACGCCGGCTAAGGTCTGGATATCTATGTTGGTCGTTCTGGTCTCTAAAAGATTTGGAATAAATTTAAAGTCAATTCTTTTCTCCTCGCATAAATCCAAAAGTTCTAAAAGATTTTTACGAGAAAGTTTTGGGTTGCATTGAATTACCTCATCAACATCTTTGTCTTTAATAACCTTAAGAAGCTGGTCTCTGTTGAAATCCTCTGTCCTTGCTACTACTCGGTAGCCTAAAAAAGGTTTGGAGTTCATCTCTTTAAAAATATTTCCACCCACCCCGTCCAATCCTACTAAAGCTACTTTATGGATGCCATAATTATATTTTCCAACTATCCACTGCTGCAAATACTTTACTAAAAGCCGTCCAAGCGTAACAAGGACGACAGCCAAAAGCCAGCTCAAAATAACAATAAACCGTGAAACAAACCATTCTCGAATTGAAAAACTAAAAATAACTACCAAAGCCATACCAGCAGAAACAGCAAAAATAATCTTAGGAAATTCTTTAAAAACCCGGCGCGGAAATCTTATCTTGTAGAGACCAGCTAAAGCAAAAATCCCTAAGAAGAAAGCAGCTATAACTAAAATTAGGCCAAGATATTTTTCAAAGGGCAAATCAAAAATAATTGGTCTTAACTCTTGGAAAAATTTAGTAAATCTTAAAAAGTAAGCAAAAATCCCAGCTAGGACTAACATAGCAAAATCAATTGGTACTAATAAGGCGCTAAAGACTAAATCGGCTTTTTTCATATTATCGACTCCTCATATACATATTAATATAAAAAAAGAACCCAAGCAAGCAATAAGCCGAATTTTGTACCAAGCACCGAAGCACATAAAATGTTATGTGCTCGGTGCTCGACGATGGTCATCTATCTAGCCCCGACATTGCTGCCGGGGTCAAGCGAGCTACCAATTTTGCTCTTGCACCAGACAGGGTTTACCACCGGCTATGTCACCATAGACCAGAGAGAATTCTTAGGCCCTCACTTTTCACCCTTACCGGGCACATAAAATGTTATGTGCTCGGCGGTTTAGTTTCTGTGGCACTTTCCCTAGGGTTACCCCCGGTCGACGTTATCGACTGTCTTGAGGCCTAGCTTCACCGTTAGGTTAAGCCAAACACTCGGTGTTCGGACTTTCCTCCCCCTCCTTTCTATCGAAAGAAAGGAGCGACCATCTCGCTTACTTAGGTTCTATTATTATTTTAGCAAAAATAAAAGAATTAGTCAAGCCCTGTTAAGCCCTTGACAAGATTTTGAATTTGCGATAAACTTCTAAAATAAGAACCTTAAAAAAGGAGGGTCAGATGAGTAAAGAAATGGAGCAAGCAGGAACAACAGAAAAAAATGATGTTTTGGTGAAAGTTGAATTGAGAGATAGTGGCGGATTAAAAATATCTGCTGATACAAAGGCCAAAGAAATTATCGAGGCCATTACAGATGAATTGAGATTACCGAATGTTTTTGTTGAAATCCAGAATAACGAAGCCCCTGACTGGGTGTTTCGAGCACGAGTAGAAGCTGCAATGAGAAGAACAAAGTTCTTTGGACTTCCAGACATAGTACCTTTTCGAATTCCAAAAGAAGAAACAAAAAAGAAAAATCTTCCCACTAGTAAACTTTTTGTTCCTGGGAATAACCCTCGCCGTATTCTTAAGCCAACTACTTTAGAAGGAAAGAACAGGCCGGGCGGTGTTATTCTGGATCTTAAAAATAGTGTGCTTGAAGAAGATAAAGATGCAGCCCGCACTCTTGTTCGAAATGCACTTTTGGCGGTTGACTTTGGTAATATGGAAACAATTGTTCGAATTAATCCTTTTAATGACCGTGGGCATGAAGATTTAAAAGAAGTAATTCAGGCTGCACCTTATGCTATTTTTATTCCTAGGTGTGAAGAAGTCGAGGATATACTTGAGGTGGAAGAACGGATTGTGGATCTAGAGAGAGCTTATGGGTTGAAAAGTAGAATTTATCTCATTGCCGGTATCCAAACAGCAAAAGGTGTGATGGAAGCTTACAATATCGCTCAAGCCAGCAATCGATTAATTGGTCTTTCATTTGGTGCCGAAGAGCTGACTGAAGATTTAGGAATTAAACGCTCAGAAAACGAAGAAGAGATTTTGATAGATCGCCAAATTGTCATTCGGGTGGCTCGAGCTGCTGGTATAGAAGCAGAGGATACTCCCTATCCTAATTTTAAAGATGAAGAAGGTTTAAAAACTTCAACTCTTAGAAGTAAAAACCTGGGTTTTTCTGGCAGAAAAGCTATTCATCCGGCGCAAATTCCTATCATCCGCGAAATCTTTGAAAAACCCTCTGAAAAAGAGGTTGAATGGGCTAAAAGAGCAATTACTGCTTTTGAAGAAACAAAGAAAAAAGGTCAAGGTACCACATCACTTGACGGCAAATTAGTGGACCGACCTATTGTAGAAAAAGCTGAAAAGATTTTAGCCAAAGCAAAGAAATGGGAAAAATAAAAACAACGGCTCGTTTAACTAAACGAGCCGTTCTTTATTTAATTTATAGTGAGTCCTTCGACAAGCTCAGGACGGGCTTGCCGAACTATCTGCCCTCAAATTTTGGTTTCCTTTTTTCCAAAAAAGCTCTCATGCCCTCTTTTTGGTCATATGTTTTAAAGCACAAACTAAAAAGTCTTCTTTCTTTCGCATATTCCGAAAGAGGCCGAACGTGCTTTTCTATACTCTCCCTTGCCGCTTCAAGCATAAACGGAGAAAGATTAGCTAATTTCTTAGATTCTTTTTCTACTTCTTCCGTAAAACTTTCGTCGGAAAAAATTTTGTTTACTAAACCTATTTGATAGGCCTCTTTGGCATCAATAATTTTTCCGGTAAAAATCAATTGCTTTGCTTGGGTCTCTCCAATTCGTCTCGGCAGTCTCAGGGTGGCTCCCCAACCAGGAATTATTCCTAATGTAATTTCTGGTTGGCCGAATTCGGCGCTTTCTGCCGCGTAAATCCAATCACAGGCCAAAGCCAGCTCGCAACCGCCTCCAAAAGCATAACCATTTACAGCAGCAATCACTGGTTTACTTACATTTTCCAACTTGTTAAAAACCCATTGACCACTCCAAGAAAAATCTTCTGCTTCTTTTGGAGACATATCCACCATCTTCTTCACATCTGCCCCGGCTGAAAAACTTTTCCCTTGGCCGGTTATAACAATAACCTTTGTTTTCTTACCCGTACCGAAAGATGATATTACTTGCGCTAATTCTTTTAACACCGTCATATCTAAAGTATTTAGTGGAGGGTTATTAAGGACTATTTTTACAATACCGTGTTTTTCACTTACAACCAAATTTTTTAATCCCATTATTAACCTCCGTATTCATAAAATCCTTTTCCCGTCTTCCTGCCCAACTCTCTTAAAGCTACCTTCTTCTCAAGAAGCGTGGCCGGTGCATATTTTGAATCTCCGGTTCTCTGCCTGAGTTCCTTCATTATAGCCAGCACTACGTCTAAACCGATAAAGTCAGCCAGCTCAAATGGTCCCATTGGATGAGCCGCTCCTAATTTCATTGCTTGGTCAATATCCTCTTTGGTTGCTATCTCTTCTTCCAAAAGCCCAATGGCTTCATTAATCATTGGAATAAGAATTCGGTTAAGCACGAAAGCTGGTGAATCGCTAACCTCAACAGGAGCTTTTCCTAATTTCTCGGCTAACTTTTTGGTAAGTTCAATAGTTTCAAAATCCGTGGCTGGTCCTTTGACTACCTCAACTAGCTTCATCACTGTTGGAGGATTCATAAAGTGCATGCCAACAACTTTTTCAGGTCTTCCTGAAGCAGTGGCTATTTCTACCAAAGACAAACTAGAAGTGTTAGTAGCCAGGACAACCTCTGGTCTGACAATAGCGTTTAGCTGTGTAAAAATATGCTTCTTTAACTTAAGATTTTCTGGCACTGCTTCAATAACAAAGTCCATTTCCATATCTTCTAGAGTCGTTAAACTATTGGTCATAGTGACTCTAGAATCAATCTCCTTGGCCTGCTCTTGAGTTAGCTTCCCTTTTTGGACTATTCTGTCGAGAGCTTTTCTCATTCTAATTCTAGTTCTGGTTAAAGCTGCTACATCAACATCATACAACCATACTGTAAATCCTTTTTGGGCAAAAACCTGGGCAATTCCGGCACCCATGGTCCCGGCTCCAACAATCCCAACTCTCTTAACATCTTCTACTTTCATTTTTACCTCCATCTCATTATTATCTTTCTACCAACATCGCCAATCCTTCACCGCCGCCAATACAAAGACTAGCAATTCCTCTCTTTGCTTGACGATCCTTCATCGCATAAAGCAAAGTGACCAAAATTCTTGCCCCACTAGCACCAATCGGATGACCAAGAGCAACTGCACCACCATTTACATTTACTTTCTTTCGGTCAAATCCACCCTGAGCTTCTAAAAGTTTATTAACCGCCAAGGAAGCAGCTGAAAATGCTTCGTTTATTTCAAAAAGGTCAATCTGATAAAGTTTGAGATTAACTTTTTCTAAAAGAATCCTTATTGCTTTTGCTGGAGAAATAGTAAACCATTTTGGTTCAACAGACACCGATGAGTCAGCAACAATCTTTGCCATTGGCCTTACATTTAATTCCTTTGCCGCTTTGGCTGACATGACCACTACTGCAGCTGCTCCATCGTTGATGCCCGAAGCATTACCGGCTGTTACTGTGCCGTCCTTTTTAAATACTGGTGGAAGCTGGACTAGTTTCTCTTTATTAAACTTTTTGGGGTCTTCGTCCTGAAGAAGTACGATAGGGTTCCCCCATGGCACTGGTTCTGCCTCTAGTATAAATTTTCCTTCTCCCCTTGCCTTAAGAGTTTTCTCATAGCTTTCAATAGCAAATTTATCTTGCTCGGCTCGCGAAATTCCATAAAATTCTGCACAAAGTTCGGCTAAATTTCCCATATGAATAGCATTAAAAGAATCCCAGAGGCCATCTTTTACCATGCTGTCAATGAAAGTTAGGCCAGTTAAATTTTCATCTATTTTTCCGTGACCAAATTTATGACTGGTTTTTAATCTTTCAATCAGATACGGGGCTCTGCTCATGCTCTCCATTCCACCAGCTACTACTACTTCAGCATCTCCCATTAAAATTGCCTGGCGGGCTAACATCACTGCTTTAAGTCCTGAACCGCAAACCTTATTAACAGTCAAACATTTAACGCTGTCTGGTAGCCCTGCTCTCAAAGCTGCAATCCTAGCTGGTCCTTGACCAAGCCCGGCCGAAAGGACATTACCCATAATCACTTGATTAATATCCTCGGGTTTAATTCTTGCTCTTACTCTTAGAATTGCCGATTTGATAACGATACTCCCTAGCTCGGTCGCCGGTACATCCTTCAAGCTCCCCAAAAAACTCCCAATCGGAGTCCTTGCTGCAGAAGCAATCACTACTTCCTTCTTCATAATCTCCTCCTAATTTTAAATGAACATGATACTTCACTCTAGCAAAATAGCAAAAAAAGTCAAGAGCTTCGCTGAGAAAAAGACCCGAATTTCTTCAGGTCTTTTTGGTTTTTGCTAATCTTAATTTCCTTCTAATACCTGCTTCTTTGTATCTTCTTTTTTGCTCTGGTGTTTCAGGAATCACCGGCGGCACAGAGGTTGGTTTTCCGTCTTTACCTATAGCGACAAAAGTGAGATAAACCGAAACAGCATCACGTGTTTTGCCAGTTTCGCTATCTTCGGCTAAAATTTTTACCCCCACTTCCATAGAAGTCCTCCATGCCCTATTGACCGATACTTTAAAAATCATTATATCTTTAGCGTAGATAGCTTCATTAAAACTTAACTCATCAACAAACCTGGTTACACATACTTTTCTGCTGTGCCGTTTGGCTACTACAGCGGCTACTGAATCAATTAAATACATCACCTGTCCACCATGAACCGTCCCTAAATTATTAAGCTCGTTGGGTAAGGATTTATGGGTCTGATCTTCTAAAGCTGATTCTCTAACCGGCTTTCCTTTCATATTTGTGCTCCTTTATCAAAGTTCTAATCTCTAAAAAATAGCATATTCGGAGAAAAATGTCAACGCATGCTTGACAAAAAGATTTTTTTCTCTTAGAATAACGAGGAGTACTTTGATAATAAGATTAAAAAGGAGGCATTCATGAATTTCAAGTTCACTGAAGAGCAAGAGATGTTTAGAAAAGTAGTCCGAGAATTTGGGGAAAAAGAAATAGTTCCGAGAATTAAAGAAATGGAAGAAAAAAAGGAAATCCCTGACAAAATTATAAAGGGTATGGCGGATTTAAACTTAATGGCTATGTGCGCTCAAGAAGAATATGGAGGAATAGGACTAGATGCAGTAATGGCCGGCGTAATTGGAGAAGAATTAGCTCGGGCAGATACCAGCTGTGCTATAGCTGTACTCTTTTTGGTTCAAGCTGCCTGGGGATACTTCTTTGGTAAATACGGCACTAAAGAAGCAAAGAAAGAAATTTTACCAAAAGTAACTCAAGGTAAATCCTTTATTGGCATTGCTACTACTGAACCGGATGTCGGTTCGGATCTCGCTTCAATGAGAACTAAAATAACAAAAGGTAAAAGTGGTTTTGTTGTAAACGGAGAAAAAAGATACATCAGCGGTATTAGAGAAGCCCTGAAGTACGGCGGCGGACATGTTACTTTAGCCAAACAAGTACCGGAAAAGGGTATTCATAATATGACTTTATTCTACCTGCCCATTGATGCTAAAGGAATGGTTCCCCGCCTAGAAGATGATTGCGGTCGAGAATGTATTTCCTGCGGAGGATTCAGCATTGATAAAGTAGAAATTCCTCAAAAGTATCTCATTGGCCAAGAAGGCAAAGGTTTTTATGCAGTTCACGAAGGGTATGAGTTTGCCCGAGGACTTATTGGTCTGGTCTGTTGCGGTTCAGCTTTAAAGAGTTTGGATAATGCTGAAAAGTATGCTACACAAAGAAATATTTTTGATGGAAAGCTTATTGATATTATTAAAAACGACCTAGAAGAGCAGCGTTTGAAAATAGAAGAGGCAAGAGTTTTAGGTTATCAAGCTCTAAAACTTCTTGATGAGGAACAAAAATCTGGAATAAAGTTTCCTCGATCTGGTCCCTCAAAAGTAACGGTAGCTACCGCTGCTTCTAAAGCAATCTGCTATGAACGAGCCATGAAGGCGATTAATCTGGCTATGCAATGGCAAGGAAGTTTCGGCTACACTCTTGAATGCCAAGAACAACGTGCCTGGCGAGGAGTAAGGTCTTTTGGTTGGGCTGAAGGAGCCGTTGAAATTATGAAACTGATAGTAAAAAACGGAGCCAAAAATGGAATAATTGACAAAAAGAGTCCTTTTTATACGAATTTGAATTTATAGAATTAAGCCACTCTTGACAAAGAGTGGCTTTTATTATATCTTTAAAAGATTAGTCCTTTTAAAAAGGAGGTAAAATTGAAAGCAAAAGTAATTTTAGACGAGAATCATTGCAAGGGATGTGATATTTGTTTGGAACTTTGCCCAAAAGGAGTTTTTGGTGTAGTAAATAAAATAGGTTCTAAGGGTTTTAAGTCTCGGATAGTAGTTAATCCTGAAGATTGTACTGCTTGCGGCCGTTGCGAACTACTTTGTCCGGAAATGGCGATTAGTGTAGAAATCCGAAATCCGACCCCGAAGGAATCCTTTCAGGATCCTACAGGGCAAGAATCCGAAATCCGAAATATAACTACGAAAGCACGGAAAAATACAGGCCGTGGTGGGTGGAAGAAGGTCAAGAGTATCCTTGAACCCCGCAGACACTTTATGTTTGGTGATGAAGCATGTGCTGAAGGTGCCATGACTGCTGGCTGCAAATTCTATGCTGGCTATCCGATTACACCGGCTTCTGAACTAATGGTAAGGATGTTGAAAATAAAAGAATTGGGTGGAACCTTTATCCAAATGGAGGATGAAATTGCCTCAATGGCCGCCATTATTGGTGCTTCTTGGGCTGGCAAAAAATCAATGACCGCTACTTCTGGACCGGGATTTTCCTTAATGATGGAAAATTTGGCTATGGCTGTAATGACCGAAACACCTTGTGTAATAGTAGATGTCCAAAGAGCAGGTCCCAGCACAGGGCAGGCAACCAAACCAGCTGGAGCAGATTTAATGCAAGCAAAATGGGGCTGGCATGGAGATGGTCAGATTATTGCCCTAGCTCCTTCCTCTGTTGGCGAAGCTTACGAACTAACCATCAAAGCATTCAATTTAGCTGAAAAGTTCAGAGTGCCGGTTATAGTACTGCTGGATGAAGTTATTGGCCACCTCCAAGAAAGCTTCACTGTTCCCAAAGAAACAACTTTATTTGATAGAATTTATCGTCCAGGTGAGCCACCGTTTGGCCCGACTAAAAATGGTAAGGCCCCAAGTATGCCCAATTTTGAGGACAAAGGATTGTTAGCTATCTCAAGCTCAACTCATAACCAGTGGGGAGTACCTAAAGTTTCTGATTCTTTGATTCAACAAAATCTTACTGAATACTTGGAAGCCAAAATTCTCAAATTTGAAGAAGAACTTACTGATGTAGAAGAAATGGCTCTTGAGGATGCTGAAATAATCATTGTTGCTTATGGCTCCACAGCAAGAAGCGCTAAATGGGCTCTTAAAGAGGTAGGCAAAAGTGGAAAAAGGGTAGGACTTTTAAGACCAAGAATTCTTTGGCCATTTCCCTATAAACTCATTAAAAAATGGGCCGAAGGATGTCCTAGATTTGTAGTTTGCGAGACAAACCAAGGACAGATTGTTCATCTAGTAAAAGAAATCTCCCCTCTAAAAGTCACCTCTCTTTGTCAGACCAATGGCGAGATTTTTGACCCAAGAAAAATTCTTAATAAATTGAAAGAAATGTAAGGGTGAGAAAAATGAGACAAGAGGTAATAGATAAGTACATTAAACGACCAACTGTTTTTTGTCCTGGTTGTGGTGATGGAATTTTAATGAATTGTTTTATTCATGCCTGCCACCAACTTAATCTGAACTTTAAAAAAATGGTTTTTGTTTCCGGAATTGGCTGTGCTGCCTGGATTTCTGACCATCATTTTAAAGCTCATACCTTCCATACAACCCATGGAAGAGCGATTGCTTTTGCTACCGGAATAAAATTGGCTAATCCTAAACTGAAAGTAGTGATTATCAGTGGAGACGGCGATTTAGCCACTATTGGTGGAAATCACCTAATCCATGCCGCAAGACGCAATGTCCCAATCACGGTAATTTGTGCTAATAACTATCTTTACGGAATGACCGGCGGTCAGGTTGGAGCAACTACTCCTTTGAAAGCATACACTTCAACCACCCCAGAAGGAAATCTTGAGCCACCTTTTGATTTGGTAAAGTTAGTTTCAGCGGCTGGAGCAAAATTTGCCTATCAGGAGTTTTTGTATCCTAATCCTCGAAAGCTGGTCAAAAGATTTAAAGAGGCCTTAGAATTTGAAGGATTTTCTTTTATTGAAGTTCTTAGCCCATGTCCGACTCACTTTGGCAAAATGAATAATTTATCGACAGTGGACATGTTAAAGGAGCAAATCAATGACTGAAAGAAAAGAAATTCTTTTTGTCGGTTTTGGTGGTCAAGGAATTAAATTGCTCGGAGAAATTTTAGGCGAAGCCGTTGCTTTGGAAGGAAAAGAAGTAACCACCAGTGCCTCTTATGGCGCTGAAGTTAGAGGTAAGCCGTGTTATTCAGAAGTAGTTATTTCTGAAAAAGAAATTGATTACCCAAGAACGCTAGCGCCAGAAATTCTCGTAGTTTTATCTCAAGAAGGATACGACTTTGCTTTAGATAAAAACCCATCTCTTCAAGCAGTAATTTTCCATGACCCAACGATGGTAAAGCCGAAGAAAGATTCACTTCATCTTTATCATCCTATCCCAGCTACAAAAATAGCCACTACCTTAGGTAATAGAATAGTAGCTAATATGGTCATGCTGGGAGCTTTTGTTGATAAGACTAAAATTGTCAAACCAGAATCTGTAATTAAGATTATTGAAAAGAAAGTTAAGAAAGAATTTTTAGACTTAAACCTTAAAGCTTTTAAAGAAGGTCTAAAACAATAAGCCTTACAAATTTGTAAGGCTTATTTTATTATAATTGTTTTACCAATTCGGGAATTACTTCAAATAAATCCCCGACAATTCCGTAATGGGCATAAGAAAAAATTGGTGCTTCTGAATCTTTATTTACGGCAATAATTGTTTTAGCCCGATCCATCCCCACTTTATGCTGAGTAGCACCAGAAATCCCACAGGCAATATATATTTTCGGTTTAACAGTCTTCCCTGTCTGGCCAACCTGATGGGTGCTTGAAATCCAACCATTGTCAACCACTCCTCTTGAAGCGCCAACTACGCCACCAAGAACATTAGCTAATTGCTCTATTACTTTAAAACCTTCTGGTCCTCCCACACCTCTTCCGCCGCTAACAATAATTTCTGCGGCTTCTAGATTTACTGTTTCTCCGGTCTCTGATTTTTTGGTTCTCTCAAGCACTTCTAAAACTTTATCTTCTTCCTTTAATTCAACTTTAAGAGGAATAATTTTTCCCTTTCGAGCTGAATCGGGTTCTAAAGCATCCATTACTCCAGAACGCACGGTCGCCATTTGGGGTCGATGCAGAGGTGTGACAATAGTGACAATTACATTCCCACCAAAAGCAGGTCTTATTTGAAAAAGAAGATCCTTATAAGTTTTATCTTTTAAAGTATAATCATTTATTTCTAAACCTGTACAGTCAGCGGTCAACCCTGTGCCAACCCTGGCAGCAACCCTAGGAGCCAAATCTCTACCAGTCGTAGTCGCCCCATAAAGAACAATAGCCGGATTTTCTTTTTCAATAAGCTCAACTATTACTCGAGTGTAGGGTAGGGTGCGAAAATGAGCGAGCTCTTCATTATCGGCTAAGAATACCTTTTCAGCTCCGTACTTTATTACCTCATCAGCTAAATGTCTCACTTTAAATCCAAGTAAAGCTGCTTCTACCAGGCAATTTGCCTCGCCTGACGAGGCTGTAGCCTGGCTATTGAGTTTCTTTGCTAATTCCTTTACCTTCCCTAAAAGCTCCAAACTAACTTTAGAAATCTCTCCATTATGCTGTTCAATAAAGACCAAGGCATTATTCATTGTTTGCCCCCTTCAGGTCAACCTTATCTTCCTTCAATTTTTCCAACAAATCCGCCACCAACTCTGAAACATTTTCTCCTTGAACAAGTTTGCAGGCCGATTTTCCTTTAGTTAGCTGAACTTGTTTTACTACTCGGGTAGGAGAACCACTTCCTCCTACCTTCTTCTCATCTACTCCTACGTCCTCTGCTCTCCAGACTATAATTTGTTTTTTCTTTGCCGCCATTGCTCCTCTTAACCCAGGAAATCTCGGCTCATTAGCTAAATTGGTCACTGTCAGCAGCGCTGGGAGTGTTGTCTTTACTGTTTCTTCTCCCCCTTCAATCAACCGCTTCGCCACAATGGTATTTTTCTTAACCTCGACAATTTGTTTTACATAAGTTATTTGGGGGATGCCTAACTCTTCAGCTACTTGAGGTCCGACTTGCGCCGTATCTCCGTCAATCGCTTGCATTCCGCAAAAAATCAAATCAAACTTGCTAATTTTCTTTATGGCCTTGGCTAAAGCGTAAGCAGTAGCTCTGGTGTCAGAAGCAGCAAGTTTTTTATCGCAAAGGATAATCGCTTCATCATCCTTTGCCGCTTCTATTGCCTCCTTATCTTTACCAGCAGCTCTGGCTAAAGCGTCTTTCAACATTTCTTTGGCATTATCAGTCACGCGTCCCATAAAAATTATTGAAATCTTACCTCCGCTTGTGTCTCTAATCTTTAGGGCCTCCTCTAAAGCGTTCCGGTCGTATGGATTAGGAAGGGTCTCTGATTTTTCTCGGTCAACAGTCCCATCTTTCTTCATCACCCCTTTTTCGGGGTTAGCACATAATTTCATCAACACTATCATATTCATTTATTTTGCCTCCCTTATTTTGTAAACGAGCTTCGTTTTAATCTAACGTAGTTTTTAAAAAAAGTCAAGATGTATCACCATAAGACTAGCATTTCTGGCTTTTTTCTTTATCTCTGTTATAATTGGAGATGAGGGAGAAAAAGAAAAATTTATTTTTCTTTTTCGACCGAACGACAATTTCAAGCTTTGCTTATAATTGGAGATGAGGGAGAAAAAGAAAAATTTATTTTTCTTTTTCGACCGAA
>CAYRSW010000006.1:0-2556 GCA_964427335.1 uncultured Candidatus Saccharibacteria bacterium | reverse complement strand
CGACAATTTCAAACTTTGCTTATAATTGCTAGTGAGGATGAAATAAAAACTTGTTTTTATTTCATCTGAACGACGCAATTTCAAGCTTTGCTTATAATAAAAAGACTAGCACTATGTCTTCAAAAATAAAAACAGTTCACGCACATGAAATTTTGGATTCGCGGGGAAATCCGACTTTGGAAGTGAGGATTGAGTTGACTAGTGGTACGGTCGGCCGGGCTTCAGTGCCATCGGGCGCTTCGGTTGGAAAATATGAAGCGTTTGAGCTTCGAGATAAAGACATAAAACGATATTTAGGTAAGGGTGTTCTTAAGGCCTGCCAGAATGTTAACGGGACCATTGCCAAAGTCTTGAAGGGCAAAGAGTATAACCAACAAAAGATTGATAAGCTGCTGATAAGGTTAGATGGAACCGAAAATAAGTCAAAACTCGGTGCCAATGCCATCCTTGGCGTCTCTTTAGCTTGCGCCCGGGCCGCTGCTCAAGAAAAGCAATTACCACTCTACAAATACATTACCAAAACATACAAGATACAAGATACAAGATACAAGATGCCGGTTCCTATGTTTAACATAATAAATGGCGGCAAGCACGCGCCGAATAACCTAGATATTCAAGAATTTTTGGTGGTTCCTCAAGAAAAATCACTTAAAGAAAATTTGCGCATTGGAACCGAAATCTTTCATAATCTAGCAAAGGTTCTCCAAACTAAAAATCTTGACACAAGAATTGCTGATGAAGGAGGGTATGGGCCAACTCTTGAAACTAATACCCAAGCTTTGGAGTTAATTTTAGAAGCCATAAAACTTGCTGGTTACAAGCCGGGCCTGGATGTTAATCTAGCTTTAGATATAGCGGCTAATACTCTCTATGACGCTAAAGAAGACACCTATTTACTCAAACTAGAAAAAACAGCCCTTTCTCAAGAACGGCTTATCTCTTTGTACCAAGAATGGATAAAACGATACCCCATTATTTCCATTGAAGATGGACTCTCGGAAGATGGCTGGGAGGGATGGGGACAGTTAAATTCCAAATTACAAATTACAAATTCCAAATTGATGGTGGTGGCGGATGATTTGACAGCGACTAATATTAAACGGCTTGAGAAAGCGATTGAAGAAAAGGCTGCTAATACGATTGTTATTAAACCCAATCAGGTAGGAACTCTGACTGAAACAATTGAGTCTATTTTACTAGCTCAACAGAATTCATGGAAAGTGATTATTTCTCATCGCTCCGGAGAAACCTGCGATAGCTTTATTTCTGATTTAGCCGCAGCAGTAGGAGCGGATTATATAAAAGCAGGCGCTCCCTCAAGAGGAGAGAGGGTAGCGAAGTATAATAGATTGTTGGAAATAGAAGAAGAGATAAAGAGTTTTGTCTAAATTTCTGAGTGCGAAGCACGAAGAAAATTTAGTTACAAAACTGCGAACTTTATTTTATTATCAAAATTTTCTGCATCCTTCGGACTTGAAAATTTTGATAAAATTGGCATGAAAAGTAAGAAGCCATACGTATTGATTATTTTAGATGGCTGGGGGCTTGCCCCTCAGTTAAAAGGTAATGCCATTGCCCAAGGAGAGACCCCAAATATGGACGAATTTTGGGCGGATTTTCCTCATGTCTCGCTTTGTGCTACTGGAAAATGCGTAGGGCTAGCAGCAAATGAGATGGGAGGATCAGAGGCTGGACACTTGAATCTTGGTGCAGGAAGAATTATTAAACAGGACTCCGAATATATTTCGGAGGCAATTAAAGATGGAACATTTTTTAAAAATCCTGTCTTAATAAAAGCCCTTCATCATGCAAAAGTTCATAAATCAAAGCTGCACCTGATGGGACTTTTAAGCAGTAAGGATAGTCCCCATTCAGATCCTACTCATCTAGCTGCCCTTCTTACCCTTGCTAAAAATAATGATTTTAAAAAAGTATATTTACATCTTTTTACCGATGGCCGGGATACTCTTCCTCGAAGCGCCTTAAAATATCTGAAAAAACTAAAGACAACCCTTAAAAAAATAGGTGTAGGGGAAATCGCCAGTATCTGCGGCAGGTACTGGGCAATGGATAGAACTAAAAACTGGTCACGCCTTCATCGCGCCTATGAGGCAGTAGCAGATGGGGTAGCAGACGGAGAAGGTGGAAAAGAGAAAATTGCTGCCTCCGCAGAAGAAGCGATTAAAGGAGCTTACGAAGAAGGATTGAAAGATGAATTTATTCTGCCTACCGTTATTATTGACAAGAATGGTATGCCTCTGGCTGAAGTGAATTCAAATGACAGTGTTATTTTCTTTAATTTACGCTCAGATAGAGCCAGACAATTCTCCAAACTTTTTGTTTTAGACAAAGTAGATAGCATAAAGCGAAGAGCCCCAAAGCCAAAAAATCTGTTCTTTGTGGCTATGACTGATTTTGGTCCGGATTTACCGGTGCAAACCGCCTTCCCATCTCGTGAAATAAAAAATACACTCCCTTGGGTATTGAGAAACCTCAAACAACTCTATATTACTGAAACAGAAAAATATGCTCATGTTACTTATTTCTTTAATAGCG
>CAYRSW010000005.1:0-29365 GCA_964427335.1 uncultured Candidatus Saccharibacteria bacterium | reverse complement strand
CTGCTGCAGTCGGCCAGGCCGGCTCTTGTCAAGGAAATTTATGCGATGGTGCTGGAGCTTGCACGTATTTGACGGCCGGCGAACAAAGCCAGCTGGTCTGTAAGCGCTGCTCTGGAAGCTCTTATAACCCGGCAAACGTTACTAATGATGCACAAGATATTGAAGGAGATAATACCTGCACCGCTGCCTGCAAAAAGTGTTCTGGAGGTGAGTGTGTGAATCAAGCTAATACGGAGGATTTATTTACCCATTGTACCCCAGCCACACCCCCTGATCCCGGTTCTTGCGGTGGAGACCTCTGTAATGGAGAAGGTGGCTGTCAGGCATATTCTGAAGGCGAAGGAGGCCAGCCGGTTTGCAAACGCTGTGACGGAGAATCTGCTGATCCGGTGAATGTTACTAATAACGAACAAGATGACGAAGGGGATAATAAGTGTATTGCCGAATGTAAAAAATGCTCTGGAGGTGAGTGTGTAAACCAAAGTTCTGCGGAGGATTTGTTTGATGATTGTGAACCTGGCGTTGGGGTCTGCCAACCAACCGGTCTCTGTGATGGTGATGCGGCTTGTACTATTCCAACCGATGACGCTGATTGCGGCACCATAGACTGTTCCGGCTGGTATGTGCAAACTGGAACAGAGGGCGCAGCAGCAACAGAATATTGCTACAACAAGACAAATATTACTACCAATAGATGTAAAGGTGTTGGTGAATGCAAAGACGCCAACACGGCTGACTGCGATGCGCAAGCAGATAGTGCCGAGCAGTATTCCTGCGAAACTTGCGCTTATATTTCTGCAGCTTCCTGTACTGGTGGAACATTAGGCTCCTGCACCAACTACAGCTCCTCAACCCAAGGACCAACAGCGGATTATTATTATGATAATGGAGCTGATTCTCCTACTGGCACAAATTATTGTGTCTTAAGAGATTATCATTGCACCGGTACTAGCGCTGCTGAAACCTACGATGATTCAACAGTAGCTACATGCGGTCCTTGTCAGTATTGCAACGGCAGTTCTTGCTCTAATTACACTTTAACCTGGAGTGGATCCAGTCACTCATGTGCGGACTGTACGGGCGCCGGTGGAACTTATTTTGATACCGGCAGCGGCACTATATGCAAATTTAGCGGCACCACTGTGTCGTGCTCCAGCGGTTGGACTCAAGCTGCTAACTGGCAAAAATACAGCGTTGCAGAATGGGGAGGGGATGCATGCGGTTGGCATAAATCAACCGGGCCGGCAACCTTCTCTAATCAACTGGCAGTTAAAAGATGGGCCTGCTGCGGCGACTGCAACACCGACCACGGCTGCGACTGTTGTAATGCTGGTCAGGCAGGCTACTGGCACACTTGCCAATTTCAAGAATACCGTTGTGATGAGGGCTGGTATTGTGATCTGTGCTGGAATGTTAGTAGTTCGAATAACCCAACCGACAACCGAACAGAAATAGGCTGTTATTAAACTTATATGGAAATAATAGGTCTAAGACTAAAACTTATTCTTGTTATAGTGATGATAGCGGTGGCTGCCTACTATATCGGCGGATTTGTCTCGAACCCAATGAAAAATGGTGATCAAGATTCTCCAGGAACATATATTGCCGCTGCCCAATTCCACAGCGGCCAAACTAGGTGTTGGAATGCTTTTGGGACTGAAATTACCTGCACTGGTACCGGTCAAGATGCTGATGTTGACGGCACCTCTAAAAGCTACACCGACAATGGCTGCGGCACAAGCACAGTTCTAGACAACCACACCAATCTTTGTTGGCAAAAAGACGACCAAGACGCCAGAACGTGGGAGGATGCCCTTAGCTATTGCAACGACCTATCTCTAGGCGGCCACTCCGACTGGCACCTACCCACCCGTCTTGAAGGAGTAACTATGTTGGATTATTCTTGCGATTCCGGCACCCCGGTCCGCTGCTACGGTGATTTTCGAAACAACGCTCTAATCTGGGATAGTGCCGGTGACACCGGCCCCGGCCTCTTCTGGCTCTCTACTACGAGCCCCGTTAGTCCCCCCTACGCTTACTACCTGCATTTTCGCATCGGTCTCGTGAGCCTCAATACTAAGATTAATTCTTACTATGTCCGCTGCGTCCGCGGGCAATAGATTTTTAAAGCGGAATTTTCAAAAATAAAAACTACCGACAAATATCTGTCGGTAGTTTTTATTTCCTTGCTGTCTCGTATTGTCTCACTGCCCATACCCCCCTAAATACCTAGCAATTCCATCTTCAGGAATTAGAAGTAAAGCTTTTCTAAGTTCTTGAAATGACTCCTTATAAAATCCCTGCCGGTTATAAATCCTTCCCCGGAGAAAATATTCTGCTGCCTGTAAGTATTTATCTAATTTTTCTTCATTTGCTTTCTTGATGTTGGTCAAAAGAGGAAGACCCTCCCTTTTACTAAAAAGAAAAGAACCTCGTTCTCTTTCAGAAGAAGAAAAATATTCTAAAAAGGGATGGTTATCGGTATTTATCTTAGCATCTTGAGTATGTCTGTTTATTCCGTCCTCATCCAGAACAAAACAACTAATGAATGCATAAGGACTATTTAGATTAATTTCTTCTAAATCATTTTTAATTTTTTCTTTTTGCATCCGTTGTTCCAATAACTCAAAATCAATTCTAATTCTTTCCTGGCTCCCAATAAGAAGGTAGTAACCCCTATATGGTGTAAACCATATACTTGTGTGGGGAAAAACGTTCCTAAAAGTACGTAATATCATCAGTATCTCTTCCTTTGTTAATAGATGGAAGGGTAACCATTGGGCTATTACTCCTTCTTTGGTTAACCTCTTTTTACATAATTCATAGAACTCGTGGGAATAGAGATTTCCATTACCGGCCAGTTTAGGAGAGGTAGCATCAACTGTAATTACATCATAGGTTTTATTGGTTGTTAAAATATAGTTTCTCCCATCTTCTATTATTACGTTAAACCTGGGGTCCTCAAGGATGCCGTGGTTTACTGAAGGAAAATACTCAGCTGCTTCCGCTACTCCTGGTATAAGTTCAACGCAATCTATTGCTTCAACATCGTGCTGACTAACAGACCAGGAAGTCCCTCCAGCACCGAAGCGTATGATAAGGACTCTTTTGGGATTGGTATGGAGCAGGAGAGGAAAATGAGCCAATGACTTTTTGGCTTCAACAAAATTACCTGCGGTTCCTGCCACAGGATATCCGTCAATAGTTAGCACTTTATTTCCATATATTTCAAAAACCTTTACTGTGGCGCTTGTTCCCTCTCTGTAGTAGAGAGCCTCCTTGGCTTGGCTTCCTTCAAACTTACCCCTAAATCCAACATCAGTAGAAATGTTAGCACTACCTATTCCTATAATAAAAACTAACCCCAAAGCTATCATTCCTTTAACCTTGAATTTCATAAAGGGATGGAAGAAAATAATTATTGCGCCTATAACTACATTCAGGACAGCCAGCAGCAGAATACTTTTTTGTATGCCTAAAAAAGGAATGAGAATAAAACCCCCGGCAAAGGAACCAAAGATGGAGCCAACCGTGTCTAAAAAGCCAAGGTTGCCTATCCGACGTCCCAATTTTCTTAAATTTCGGGTATAAAACTTGCTGACCAATGGAAAGGTTGCCCCCATGAGAGTAGCAGGAACAAGCATTATCAGGAAAGATATTATGAATCTCATTCCCATGCCACCCCAAGACATGGCGAAAGGCGGCGGCATCTTGTCTATCAAAAAGGATAATTTTCCCAATATAGCTAGAAACAGAACAACAGATAATCCAATAGATATTTCAATAAACCCAAACAAGGACAAAAGGTCTTTTTTTCTATCTATAAACTTAGCTATTAAAAAACTACCCAAAGCTAATCCACATATAAAGCTAGTTACCATGATGGTAAAAGCATAGGTAGTGGACCCAAGAAAGAAAACAAGAATCCTTGTCCAGATTACCTCATAAGCCAAGCAAGTGAAACCTTCTATGGCAAAAATCCACAATACCAAGTGGATTATATGCTTAGAGTATATCTGCTTTCTGCCTTTTTCCTCCCTCTTAACTTCAACGTTGCTTCTATTTTTTTCCTCCTCACCGACTGAATATCTGCTTAACCAAAAACTAATTGACCCAATTAAAATACTAACAATCGCCGCAAGGTAAAGAGTCTCCCTAACCCCTATCGCCCGGATTAGAAAGAATCCAGCCGCCAGGCAACCCACTACTGCTCCCCAATTATTAACGGAATATAGATTTCCTATATCCCACCCCAACCCCTTTAGCTTTTTGACAAAAAACTTACTGAGAACTGGCAGTGTTCCTCCAATAAGGATAGTAGGGATAAGCAGGAGAAGAAAAGCAAGAGAAAATCTAATTAGACTAAAAAGATACAAGCTGGGATTAAGATATTGATGAATCAGAAGATAAATATGGGTTAGCTGAGAAAGAAGAAAGGGAAACAGCAAAGCAAATCCGCCAATAGCTATTTCCAGGTAAGCAAATAACCTAAGGGGATTTTTATGTCTATCAACCCGTCTTCCAAAATAGAGACTTCCCAAAGACAAGCCGGCCATAAAGGCAGCAAGTACTGTACTTACGGCAAAGATAGTAACCCCAAACACCAACCCAAACATTCGTACCCAGATTACCTGATAGATAAGGGCACTTATCCCGGAGAAAAAGAATAATATTAATAAGATTCTGCGCATGTCTTTATAATTTATTTAACAGTTTTCATGGTTGTACTTCTTTTATCTTAGCTGAAAAATTGGATTGTGTCAAAAATAGCCCTGTTTTGATAGCTTTTTTTATGGATTGGTTTTCTCACTTCTGTTCCCGGCAGCTCCATGGCCTTCTAAGTTATCCACACCTAAAAGACTTAGTCGGATGGGTTATTTGCTTGCTTTTGTTTTTATGGTATAATTACAATATATGTTAAAACCTCGTAAAAAAACCAATATCATCAAAAAGTATGAACTACACGAAGAAGATACAGGTTCGGCTGAAGTTCAAATTGCCCTGCTTTCCCAAAGAATTGAAGAGTTAACCAAGCACCTGAAGAAACACCCTAAAGATAACCACTCCCGCCGAGGTCTTTTAGGTATGGTGGCTGGACGAAAAAAACTATTAGATTATTTGAAAGATAGGGATACTAAGAGATACAATACGATAGTGAAAAAATTGGAATTGAAAAAATGATTATAAAACACAAAGAACAAAGAGTTGGAGTGCTGATTGATGTTCAGAATATGTATCATTCAGCTAAAAACCTTTTTAAAGCCAAGGTTAATTTTGATAAGGTCTTGAAAGAAGCAGTAGCCGGCCGAAAGCTTGTCCGGGCTATTGCCTATGTGGTTCGTACTGAAGGCGGAGAGGAGGAAACCTTTTTTAAAGCTCTGATTCGACTAGGCATAGAGACAAAAATTAAGGACTTAAAAATATATTATGGAGGTTTAAAAAAAGCCGATTGGGATGTGGGGATGACTATTGACGCAGTGAGGTTAGCTAATGGTTTAGACACTGTTGTTTTAGTTACCGGTGATGGCGATTTTGTTCCTTTGGTTGAATATCTTAAAAATCAAGGCCGCCAGGTAGAAGTAATTGCTTTTGGTAAAAGCACCTCTACCGAATTAAGAGAATCAGCTGACGATTTTATGGATTTAGGGAAAGAGAGTAAAAAATATTTAATTTAATAAGTGTTCTTCTCTTCCATAGATATATAGACTATTTGGAGGATAGTCTGGAATCTGTGGATGAGAAGAGAAAAAGTTTATGGAAAATTTATTTAAGTTGGAGGTTGCCGGTCGGAAACTTGAAGTTGAGGTCGGCAAATTGGCCTTTCAGGCAAACGGTTCAGTAAAAGTAAGCTATGGCGATACGGTAGTTTTAGCTACTGCCGTGATGAGCAGCAAGGCGCGGGAGGGAGTAAATTTTTTACCCCTGGTGGTTGATTATGAAGAAAAACTTTATGCCGCCGGAAGAATAAAAGGAAGTCGTTTCATAAAAAGAGAAGGAAGACCAACAGATGAAGCAATCACTACTGGTCGGCTTATTGACAGGACATTGAGACCATTGTTTTCTCAAGCAATACGCAATGAAATCCAGATAGTTGTTACTGTTCTTTGTATTGATGGAGAAAATGACCCGGACATTCCCTCAATAATTGCTGCTTCGCTTGCCTTGGCTGTTTCTAATATTCCCTGGCAGGGCCCAATTGCCGCTGTAAGAGTAGGCCAGGTTGAGGGAGAGTGGGTTTTAAATCCCAGTTATGAAGCAAGAGTTAAATCTAAATTAGATTTGGTGGTCTCTGGGAATTCAGCCAAAATTAATATGTTGGAAGGAACCGCTGGGGAAGTAGAGGAAGAGAGGATTCTAGAAGCCGTTGAATTTACCCAAAAATTCATAAAAAAAATCTTGGGCTTTGAGCAAGAGATAGTAGAAAAAGTGGGGGCCCAGAAGACAAAACCCGAAGAGATTTTACCCGATGAAAAACTAGAAGGAGCGGCAAGGAAGTTTTTGGAAAGTAAATTAGAAAAGGCCCTTTTCATTGCTAAGAAAGAGGAACGCAATACTGCCTTTAAAAAATTAGAAGAGGACTATTTTGAATTTATCGAAAGTAAATTCTCTGAAGAGCATTTACCTCAAGCCCAGATTGTTTTGGACGAGGAAACGGACCGACTAGTGCATAAAAATATTTTAGAAAAAGTTAGAAGACCCGATGGCAGAAAGCTCGATGAAATCCGCGCGATTTCTTGTGAAGTAGGAGTGTTGCCTCGCACTCACGGTTCAGCAATATTCAGGAGAGGAGAGACTCAAGTTCTTTCAGTAATTACTCTAGGCCCGCCGGGAGATGAGCAATTTCTAGACGGAATGGAAATTGTTGGTAAGAAACGTTTTATGCTTCATTATAATTTTCCTCCTTATTCGGTGGGAGAAACCGGTCGAATGACCGGCCCCGGCAGACGCGAAATTGGTCACGGTATGCTGGCAGAACGAGCAGTCCAATCCTTACTCCCCCAAAAAGAGGATTTTCCTTATACTATAAGAGTGGTATCGGAAATTCTTTCCTCAAATGGTTCTTCTTCAATGGGTTCGGCTTGTGGAACCTCTTTGGCCCTGATGGATGCTGGCATTCCTGTTAAGAAAGCGGTAGCCGGACTGGCTGTTGGGTTGATGGCTGACGAGAAAGGAAACTATAAGATACTTTCTGATATTCAAGGGCCGGAAGATCATCATGGAGACATGGATTTAAAGGTAGCCGGCACTCGAGACGGAATCACCGCTTTACAAATGGATGTGAAAGTAGATGGAGTTGCTCTTAATATCTTAAAAGATGCGATTTTCCAAGCAAAAGAGGGAAGACTTTTTATTCTTGATAAAATGAAAGAGGTGATTTCTAAACCCAGAGAGGAACTTTCTAAATTTGCCCCACGTATTTTTGTCATAAAAATTGACCCAGAGAAAATTCGAAACGTTATTGGCCCGGGAGGCAAAGTCATCAATACTATTATTGAAAAAACAGGTGTAGAGATTGACATTGAAGATGACGGCCTTGTTTATATCACTTCCGAAAAGGCCGAAGCAGCTGAAAAAGCAAAAACCTGGATTGAAGATCTCACCAAACCAATAAAAATAGGAGAGATATTTCAAGGTAAAGTCACTAAGGTTGTTGATTTCGGCGCCTTTGTAGAGATTTTTCCTGGTCAGGAGGGCTTGGTTCACATATCAGAACTTGCTCCTTATCGAGTAAATAAAGTAAGCGACATAGTGAATGTGGGCGATGTTGTTCCGGTAAAGATAAAAAGGGTTGATGAGCAAGGAAAAATAAGTTTGTCTTTGAAAGACGCAAAGAAGTCGTAATAAAAAATAAAATAATAAAACAATACCCACTATGCCAAAAGACAATTTAGAAGATAATCTAGTTATTAGGACAATGAAGGGAGACCTGGCGCATCTTCGTGGGGAGTTGGAATTGAAGGAAAAAGAAATAAAATTAGAACCAGAGGTTAAAGAGAAGAAGGAATTACCACCGTCCCCTCCCCCTCCTCTAGGCCTGCCTACTCTTGAGAGAAGACCTCCAACTCCTCCGGCTCCTCCTAAACCTTCTGTTACTCCACCACCACTTTCCCCAGAAGCTCCTAAGGAAAAAGTAATTCCACCTAAACCAAAGGTTCCTGAAGCTCCTAAAATTCCTAAAGCTCCTGAAATTCCCAAAATCCCTAAAGTCTCTAAGCCTCCAAAAGCTCTTAAGGTTCCCAGAACTTTGTTATTGGGAGGAATTGTTGTGGCTTTGGGTGTAATTACTATTCTTATTTATTGGTTTTTGTTTGCCATTCCAGAACCTACTCCTACTCCACCATCACCTCCTACTCCACCATCACCTCCTCAAGAATTAATAAAGCCAGTTTCCTTAGTTCCGGTTCAGCGCCAGATAATTATAGAATTAGAAGAAGACCAAGATTTAACCACCGAGCTGAAGAAACAAATTGAAGAAGGAGTTCATTCAGGGCTTTCGCAAATTCTAGTTTACAAAGATTCTCTTTCGCCACTTAGTTTAGATAATGTCTTTGAGGAATTTGAACTAACGGTTCCCCAACCATTAATTAATAATTTAGACGAAGATTATACACTACTGCTTTTTGCTCAAGAGGAGTTCTTAGCGGCAACCGGAACACCTAGTAGGTTGGGCTTTATTACCGAAGTTAAAAGTACCACTGTTTCTTCCCAAATTATGAGAATTTGGGAAGATACGATAGCAGAGGACCTAGAAAGATTCTATCTAATTCCTCGCGGCGAGCAAGCCACCGAAGAATTTAGCGACAATACTTATAAAACTCTTGATATTCGCTATCTTAACTTTCCATTGCGTGACATAACCATTGATTACGTTTTATACCCAGAAGAAAGCTGGCTAATCCTTACTACCTCCCGCCAGTTCATTTACCGCATCATTGACCTTTTAGAAGAAGGGGAGATAGAAGAGTTATAAATCGATTCTTTGGATTTTAAACATGGAAAAAGGGCGCTGTAATTAGAGCGCCCTTTTTTACTTTTTGTTTTTCTATTTTTCTAATATTTTGTCTAACTCCGAAAGTGTTAGTGCGGTAATTGTGTAATCAGGTACTTCTTGTTCGTTTTGGGGCAGTCGTGTTGCAAATTTCCCAGATTTATACCAGATTGTCAGCATACCTAACTGATTCCCTACTCGGATTTCTCCGACAACCCTGTCTCCAATTACTGCCACTTCCGACGCTTTAAGATTCATAATCTTCAAACATCTTTTAAAATGAGATTTATGTTTTTCTCCTTCGTTTACTTGGATGTCTTTAAAATATTTATCAAGACCCAACTTAGAAATTTGTTTTCTGCGGTCAGCTTCATCCGTTTTACTTAATAGACAAAGTTGGAATCTTGAAGATAAATCTTCTAACAGTTCTATCGCACCTTCTGTTAATGCATTTTTCTCTGGATCATAGATGGTTCGATTAAAGTCAAAAATTATTCCTTTTATCATCTTAATCTCCTTTTCTAGTCGGTACTTCTCTTTTTGCTTCTGGAAGATATCCAGCCAGCCAATAGGGGGTTCTGTAGAGTGGGGATTTGAGCCGTTTCTGGTCAAGCCAGTGGCCGGTAAAGCCGATAGTTCTGGCTAAGAGGAAGAAAGCATTAAGAGCTTCTTCGGGGTAGCCGAGGTCTGTGAGAATTACCCCAATTGCCCCGTCAATATTTAGTATTAAGTTGTTGCGTTTCTCCAGAGTTACTTCCTGCACCCCCAAAGCAAAGTCAAGGCAAGGGGTGGAAACTCCAAGACTCTTGATATATTTCCTAAGACACACAAATCTGGAATCTGGCTTGTCTTTATTAAATACCAGATGGCCGATACCAGGTATAATTGCCTTGCCAATAGACTTTCTCCATTCAACAAACTCACGAGGACTCAAACCTTTTTCAAGACCTTCCTTGAAGGAACGAGAGGCATCGGTAATAGCTCCGCCAAAACGAGGTCCAATAGCAGAAATTCCAGCAGCTACTGATTGAGGCAAATCAATTCCGGCCCGAGCATCAAGAATGGTAATGTTGGCTCCGCTGACACACGGTCCGTTGTCAGCGAGAAGCATAATAATTCTTTTAATCAGTTCTCTCTCATAGTCCTTCGGTTCTTTTTTAAACCAGCGAAGAGAAATTAGGGTGGAAATATCTTTTGCCTTGCTTAATCTTTCTTTAGTTAATCTTTCAGCACCCCCCTTTTTCTTATTAGTCACACTAAGCCAATGGCCGATAAGGTCTATAGTCCGACCAACTAGATAAGAAGCTGCAGAAAGACTAAAAGGATCTCGGAAAATTCTTTCTGGTATATTAATAGCACTTAAGCCGCTGCTAACACTATGAACTAAATCCACCCCTACTCGTGCGGCAGCCACGGTAGCTCTGTCGCCATTATCTTTTATAAACACTCTTGATTTATGAATGATTCCTGATTGAACATCAAGATGAGTAATTCCCGATTGAACGTCGAAACCAGATTCTTTCTCTAGCTTTTTCGTCCAAAGCAAGCTCATCACATCTTCAATTCCCTTATCTTTCTCAATCAAATCAACCACTGAATATCCAGCATAACGTAGAACCTCTCCTCTTTCATCGGAAATAGTTGACTTGGTGGGAGTGTGACGACGAACTACACCTTTTGCTAAAGCTTCCTCTATGTCTAATGGAAGTTCAGGCACTTCTGGCTCTTCAACTTCTTTAATAATTCCCTTTTTGACAAGCTCAAGATAAGTTTCCTTAATTTTGATGGGGAATTCGTCGAAGTCTCGAGGAACAATCGCTCCGGCTTCTTTTAGAGCTTTGTTTTTTGCTTGAGCGGTTTCAGCTTCTTCAGAGGCTTTTGCTCCGGCATGACCGAATTGAGTTCTAGGAGGAAGCACTTCTTGGCAGGTACCGCTTACCCAGGCAATTAATGGTTTAGTAATCCGGCCGTCCTTTAGAGCTTGGACTATGTCATATTCATTTCTTCCGCCTAACTCTCCGGCCATAACCAGCATTTTTATATTAGGATTAGCTTCGTAGCGGAGCAGATGCTCTAGAAGAGTACTTCCAGGATAGGTATCTCCGCCGACTGGAATTGATTCGTAAACACCATCAGTTACTTTTGCAATCGTGCTTGACATTTCGTTGAACAGTCCGCCGGAAACCCCAGTGTAACCAACTGAACCGGGACGGTTAAGCTTAGACTCCATAATGTTCTTTATAGTTCCACCGCTATTTCCTATTCTGAAAGCCCCTGCAGCAATTCCACCGACAGTTGCCGGACCGATAATTACCTTTCCTAAATTCTTAGCTTTTCTTATCAGGATTTTCATCTGTCGCTCGGGAATTCCTTCAGCGATAATAACCAATATTCTGATTGAAGGAATCTCCAGAGCGACTTTTGCGTCTTCAAAAGCACTGCGGAAACTTCTAAAATTAATCACAATATCAACATCAGGGTGTTCTTCGGCTGCTTTTTCTAAAGAGGTATAAATAGGGATAGCAATCTCTCCTTTGCCAAAAAGAAGCCAACTTAATCCTTCGTTATTGCCAACAAATCCGGCCACACTTGGACTGCGTCGGCACTTAAAATCGGAATCTAACATTCTTTGGGCAGCGACCTCTTGAGTACCCAAAAAGAAGCATCGAGAATCCCTAGTAAATAATTCGTACCATTCTTTTTTCATCTCGCGCCTCCTTCACCCGCCTCAATTTTACTTCTTTTATATCCACCAAAATTGTGGCGGGCAAGTGCTCTTTTAACAATATTTGTCATGTGGTCATCGGGCCCATAGGTATGAATTTCTAAATCAAGCTCTTTTCCAACATCTCTCATTGCTTGAAGCCCTTCTTCCCAATTGGGACCACCGCGTCTAACCCAAATTTCTACGCGGTGTTCCTTAAGTTTGTCAGCATATTTCCTAAAAGCACTAATAATTCCAGCGAAAGTAGTCTTAACATCTGTGAAGTTAGCAATTGCACCACCGACAAATAGATATTTCTTTTTATCCTTTGGTGTTGGGTGTGTTGTTGCCAGTTTAATAATTTCTTCGGCTAAAGGAAAAACAGCTTCTTCAGGAGGGTCACCCGAATACTCGGCATAGTTGCCGATTTCTTTTCCGTATCCTAAGTTAACTGCCGTGTCTACGTAGATAATACTTCCTCCACCACCAGCAGTAAGAAACCAAATCAGTCCTTTTCTATTCATCACTTTCAATTTAACTGAACCGCCAATATCTTCGTCAATTGCCGCAATTCTTGCTTCTTCAGGAGATGGTTCTTGACCAAATTCTGGCGGAAACTCAAAGGGCCAATCATGCAAGAAAAAAGCAGTTTGGTCCAGTTCAACTCTAGCATCAAGAGCAATAGGTTTGCCTTGTCTATCTATAGCCCAAGGATTAACTTGCACTAGAGTAGCATCTTCTTTATCAAAGCATAGATAAAGGTTAGCCAAGAATTGTATTATAGCTTCTCTTTGGGGTGCAGCAAAAATCGACTGTTCGCAGAAACCTGCCTTTACCATTAGACCGAAGAGTGCAAGCTTTAAGCGTTCAAGGTCAACTTTTTCCTGGACTGGTACAACAATTGACTTTACATTTTCTTCCCAGTCCGCATCCACATTCATCCCACCTTTCAACGAAAGACTGGTTTCAGCACCCTGACGGATTGACCTTACCGAAGCCATAAACTCGTCTTCTTTTTTGTGCGGAATAAACTTTTCAATCAGGGCTTTGGTGATTGTGCCTTTAACTTTACCAATGGTTATTTCTCTTCCCAAAAGCTTGTCATTAATGAATTCTAAAGCTTGGGTCCAAGTAACATTTACTTTTACTAAACCGAGTTTTCCGCGTCGGCCAAAAAGTTCATTTGGCTTTACCACTAATCGAGAAGTTTCAAGCCAAGAATTTTTCTTGACCAACTCTTCCAAATCTGTTTCTTTAGTGATATTTACTACCGGCGAAACATTAATCCCATACTTCGGAAACAAATATTTCTTCACATCTGCTTCGAAAACTCTTCTACTCATCTAATCACCCCCATAAATTGTCAATGTTCTTCATTTCAATCTAGCAAACCCTTAAAATCTGTCAAGAGTTGCTTTTTTGGGGGAAAATGGTAGAATAGAAAAAAGATTGCCGAGGTGGTGAAACTGGGAAACACGTAGGATTTAGGATCCTATGGCGAAAGCCTTGCGGGTTCGAGTCCCGCCCTCGGCACCAAAGTGACTAAGGGTTCGCCCTGAACCACTAAAGGATTCAGGGCGCCCAGCACCCTTTAGTGGTGCTGGGCGAGTCCTCTCTCGCCCACTCCCATTCAGATGAAAAAGAAAAAGATGAAACTACCCAAGGGTATTCGTAAATATATTCGCCAAGAAAAAGCCCGCATCCGACGGGAAAGTTTTGATTTTGAGGAGCAGAAGAGAAAAATAGAGGAGTTGTATAAAAAATTTCAAAAATAAATAATTATGCGCTTTATTGCCGATTTTCACATCCATTCCAAATATTCCAGGGCTACTAGCAAGGATATGGTGCCGGAGGTTTTGGATAAAACCGCTAAAGTAAAGGGAATTAATGTTTTAGGTACCGGTGATTTTACTCATCCTCAGTGGTTAAAAGAGTTAAAAGAGAATTTAGAGCCGGCCGAGGATGGCCTTTTTAAATTTAAAGATTCTCAGACTGGGACAAGATTTATTCTAACTTCGGAGATTAGTTGTATTTATTCTAAAAACAACAGAACAAGAAAAATTCATGTTTTAATTTTTGCTCCTTCTTTTGATGTGGTAGAAAATATTAATGTTCAGCTAGGCTGGATAGGAAACCTTAAATCAGATGGCCGACCCATCTTAGGATTGGACGCTAAAGAGCTGGCTAAAATCGTCCTTGGGGTATCTGATCAATGTCTTGTTATACCAGCTCATATTTGGACACCATGGTTTAGTTTATTTGGGGCCAATTCTGGTTTTGATACAATCCAGGAGTGTTTTGAAGAATACTCCAAAGAAATTTTTGCAGCCGAAACGGGGCTATCTTCGGACCCGGCAATGAACTGGCGGCTCTCGGCATTGGATAATATAACTTTAATAAGCAATTCAGATGCGCATAGCGCTAAAAAATTGGGCCGGGAAGCGAATGTTTTTGATACTGAATTAAGCTATAAAGCAATTATTGAGGCAATCAAGAATCCCCTTGGAAAACTTTTGGCAACCCTTGAATTTTTTCCTCAAGAGGGGAAATATCATTTTGACGGACATCGAAATTGCGGCATTACTTTTTCCCCTGAAGAATCTCGGAAGCACAATAACATTTGCCCTAAGTGCGGTCGATCTTTAACTATCGGTGTAATGCACCGGGTAGAAGAATTAGCTGACAGAGAAGATGGCTCAAAACCAGAAAGCGCTATTCCTTTTAAGAGTCTTATTCCTCTTTCTGAAATCATTGGCGAAGGTTTGGGGGTTGGCGCAGATTCCAAAGCAGTAAAAGAAGAATACGACAATTTAATTAAGACCTTTGGTTCTGAATTTGAGGTGCTTCTGAAGGCAGAGCCCCAAGAACTTCAAGGCGCAACTTCGCCTCCTGTTGCCGAAGGAATTACTCGAGTCAGAGCAGGGAAAGTAAAAATTTCTCCCGGCTATGACGGCGTTTATGGGAAAATAAAGATCTTTGGAGATGAAGAAAGAGGTAAGGCCTTTGGACAGAAAAAGCTGTTCTAATCATGAATTTATTTAGTCAAAATTCGACTGAAGTTTCTAAAGATTCTGCCCCTTTGGCTGACAGAATGAGGCCGAGGGATTTTTCGGAATTTGTTGGACAAGAGGAAATTGTTGGGCCGGGTAGAATTTTAAGAAAGGCGATTGAAAAAGACGAAATTCCTTCAATACTTTTTTGGGGGCCGCCCGGTTCGGGAAAAACAACGCTGGCTCGAATTATCGCCGCCAAAACTAATTCTCACTTTGTTCAATTTTCAGCTGTGGCCAGCGGCTTGAAGGATTTAAGAAGAGTGGTCAAGGAGGCAATAGAGAGAAAGAAGGCGTTAAATAAACAGACAATTCTTTTTGTAGATGAAATCCATCGTTGGAATAAGGCTCAACAAGACGGATTTCTGCCTTATGTTGAAAAAGGCACCATTACCCTTGTCGGCGCCACCACTGAAAATCCATCTTTTGAAGTAATATCGCCTCTTCTTTCGCGCTGCCGCGTTTTTGTCTTAAAACAACTGGAGCCACAAGACCTAAAAGTCATTATCAATCGAGCTTTGAAAAATACTAGTCAAGGATTGGGTCAGTTTAAGGCAAAAGTAACTGACAAGGCAGAAAAATTACTTATTAATGCTTCAAACGGAGACGCAAGAATAATTCTTAACGCTTTGGAGATTGCCGCCAAAACGACTTCATTAAACAAAAATGGCTATTGTGAAATTACCGAGGAAACCATCAAGGAAGCTTTACAGCACAAAGCTCTGATTTATGATAAGGCCGGCGATGAACATTACAATGTTATTTCTGCTTTTATAAAATCCTTAAGAGGTTCCGACCCGGACGCTGCTTTATACTGGCTGGCTCGGATGATTGAGGCGGGGGAAAACCCTCGTTTTATTGCCAGAAGAATGGTGATTTTGGCTTCAGAGGATATTGGCAATGCCGACCCTCAAGCTCTGGTGATAGCCACTGCTTGTGTTCAGGCCGTAGAATTTGTCGGGCTTCCTGAAGCCCAAATTAACCTGGCCCAAGCAGTAGTTTATTTAGCAAAAGCTCCAAAATCCAACGCCTCTTATATGGCTTTACTTAGTGCTAAAGAGGATGTTAAAAAAACTCTTAACTTGCCAGTGCCACTTCATCTTCGCAATGCTCCGACAAAATTGATGAAAGGTTTAGGATATGGGAAAGATTATAAGTATCCGCATGATTATTCTCACAGTAAAGTCAAACAGGAGTATTTGCCAAAAGAATTGAAGGGCAGAATTTATCTTAAAGATGAAAAAAAGACTTAACAGAAGTTTCTTTCTACAACCTACTCTAGTAGTAGCTAAAAAGCTTTTAGGTAAATATTTAGTTCATAAGACTAAGAAAGGGATAATTTCTGGAAAAATCGTTGAAACAGAAGCATATATTGGCCCTCAAGATAAAGCTTCGCACAGTTTTGGAGGAAAAGTTACTCCTCGAAACTTAGCCGAGTATATGGAAGGAGGCCACATTTATATTTATCTTGTTTATGGAATGTACTGGCAGTTAAATATTTCTACTGCCGGGCAAGGCAAAGGTGAGTGTGTGCTTATTAGAGCTTTAGAACCGGCAGAGGGTATTGAGCCAATGATTGGGAATAGATACAATATAAGAAGCGAGAAAAAAATTCGTGAAATTCGTGCTAAATTCGTAAAAATTCGCGATCTCGCCAATGGGCCGGGCAAGCTTTGTCAAGCGCTAGAGCTTAATAAAAAACATTACGGATTAGATACCGTAATAAGTAAAGAAGTTTGGTTGGAGGACCGTGGCCAAAATTTTAAAAAAAGTGATATAATCGCTAGTAGGAGAATAGGCATTGATTATGCCGAAGAATGGGCCAAAAAGCCGTGGAGATTCTACGTTAAAGGTAGTCCATTCGTCTCTAAAAATAGATAACTCTGAGAAGGGGTATCCCAAGAAAAGACGCGGTCAATTTCCCCAGCGAGGAAATTGCCGCTCGGCTCTCGGACTCGCTCGTCTTCACTTCGTTCAGACACCATGCCCGCTCGCCCTCCGAGACGCTTTTCTTGAGACACCCCTTCCCAGACATTTGATTATGAGGCAATCGTTCCACAATCCAACTCTAGGAAAAATGAACCTGACAAGAGTAGTTCAGGAGATTTTAGCTTTTATGGAAATAGACCAAAAGAGAAGATACGATATTATTGTTGGCACAGATTCAGAAGGCAATGGCAAAGTGGATTTCGTTACGGCCATAGTTATTCACAGAATTGGCAGGGGTGGGAGGTATTTTTGGAAAAGGGAATTTAAGAATGGTATTAATCATCTGCGGCCTAAAATATACCAAGAGACAAATTTTTCTTTAGAAACAGCCCAGGAACTTTTAGCCGGGCTTAAAAAACACTGGCAGAAAATAGAGCCTCAAAATTATAATTTTGAAATTCACGTTGATGTTGGTGAAAACGGCAAAACTAGGGATATGATTAAAGAAGTAGTCGGGATGGTCAGGGGCAATGGCTTCAACGTCAAAACCAAACCAGAATCCTACGGCGCCTCCACTGTCGCCGATAAGCATATTTAGTCGTGGGCCAGTAGCTCAGTGGTAGAGCACTGCTTTCGCATAGCAGGGGTCAGGGGTTCGACTCCCCTCTGGTCCACCAGATTGAAGTCGATTTTTAAGCAAATTTTCGCGAGGTGCGTTTAAAACTTGTTATGTGCCATAAATTTTTTAACTTTTATTATTAATTAACTAATCAAAACATATGAACGAACAATTTATAGGAGAAAAAGATCCAGCTCCAGAAAAAATAGAGGAGCAAAAATATGCAGCGCTACAAGAAGCAATAAACGAGGAAGAAAGTATAATGAAGGAGATTGACGGAATCTTGGCAAGTACACCGAATCGAGAAGAAGCTGAAAAAATTGTGCTTGAAAAATATGCTTCGCAGATGGACGAGGCGATGAAAAAATCGAGGCAGGCTCTTGATGAATGGCTTGAAGTTATCAAAGAGGCTGACGAAATAGAACGAGAATAGTTAAAAAATTTACAGCACATAACACGGCGTATGCGGTTCGTACTTGGCTAACGCCAAATGCCTACTCAAATTTTCAGGAATTCTTGGTAAACTGCTTTCGAGTTTGGTTGTAAATACATACTTTACAATTTTAGTGGCTGGCGCATAGCAGGGATCAGGGGTTCAATCTCCCTCTGGTCCACCATCAATTTTCATACCTATTTACAACGAATTAATAGAATTTATTATAAAGCACACGATCGTTTGCTTTATAATAAATTTTAAAAAAACATGGGACCTAAGAAATCTATAAAATCAAAATCTAAGAGGCCTATCAGGAAGAAAGTTATCAAACTAACTTCTGGACTAGTCCGTAATTTAGGAGATTTTATTCTTCTTTGGATAGCGTTTATAGAAGAGCTTAGTCCTTTGGCTTCAGGCCCCGTAGGCCGAAGGCTCGATTTACGGTTAGGAGGCTATGATCCAGATAAACTGTATAATAGTTTTTATCAATTAAGAGAAAAAGGCTGGCTTGATCCAGATTGGAAATTAACCAAAGAGGGTTGGAAAAGATTAAAAAGTGTTTTACCCCAGCATAAAGAGCCTTCAGACTGGGAAGGAAATTGGTATATTATTAATTTTGATATTCCAGAAATTTATAGAAGAAAAAGAGATGCCTTTAGAGAAAAACTAAAAAAACTGGGTTTTGGTCGACTCCAAAATAGCATCTGGATTTCTCCTGTAAATTATCTGGCCAATATTGAAAGTTTGGTTGAGTTTCATGACATGGAACGATGGGTCATCCCCTCTGTCACTGATAAACTAGGTAGAGAAGATTCCCAAGAGTTGGTTGATCGGGTTTGGCATCTTGAAAAGATCAACGAGAGGTATAAAAAATTTGTTTCCAAATATAAGAAACTTTTGAGAACAGAAGACCTTAGGCCTGATAAATTTAGCCTACAGATGGAATATTCGTGCATTTTAAAAGACGATCCTCAACTTCCAGAAGACCTTTTGCCAGACGATTGGCAGGGAGAAAAAGCACACAAACTTTATCAAAAACTCCTCAGTAAAGAATTCCAAAAGAAAAAGTAAACCCTCTTTTCTTATCTCTCTTTTTATTTCCACCTCCCTTCGTTTAGGCTGGATTTATTATACGGCACACGATCGTGTGCCGTATAATAAATTTCTTTTCTTTATTTCTTATTTCTTATGACTGATTCCTCTTTTCGACTTTTATTACAACGCACACGATCGGAGGTCGTGTAATAAATTTAATATCACAAAGCTAAAGCTTTCAAACCCTCAGCTAAAGCTGGATAGAAAAAACAAGAAAAAGCCTCTCATTCTATTTGGCAACCAACCGTTAACTTATTATATCAATAAAATTCATGCCACAGGATATAGAACTTTTATTACAATGCCCACGATCGTAGGCTGTATAATAAATTTAATTGGGTTGAGTTAAAAATCCAAGTTCTTTTATTTTTAGCATCTTGTTTTTTGAGGAGAAAGTGATAAGGTGAAGTTAGGTGCGTAGATATTTAATATCCCACCTTGTTAAACACTCGGTGTCTAACAAATGTCTAACATAAGCAAGGTGCGTTTAAAACTTGTTAAGTGAAATAAATTTTCGGGCTTGATTTTTTTAGAGGGCTTGGGCAAACCTTATATAATCGAATTTTATTGTAATATTATGAGATCAATAAGATTATTACCAAATCAAATTGTTACATTAAATGATTTTCCCCTTCACAATGAACATGTTTTGAAGATATTTTTTAGAATTTATCAAAAAAAATGTGGGAAGATTATTCCCCCAGTTCCAGTTCTGCATAAAGATTCAGTAGCACCGTATCTTAATGGTAAATTAAGACGAACATTCATTGATTTTCACAGAAGAAATCCAAATGCTAATTATTTTATGTTGGACGGCAGTCATAGAACAACAGCGGCAACTTTAACCAAATTCAGAATTAAAGTTTTGATTTTGAAGAATGAACAGGATATAAAAAAAGCAAAAAAATTAGCTGAAACTGGAGATTTATTTCATTTTTATCTTAAAAACACGATTAAAAATATCACTGAAGAATTGATAAATCACTTTAGAAAAAAACCTTATTTTCAAACCGTTGAACAAAAAACAAAGAAGATAATTAGAAAAAAAGTTATTCCACAATATATGATTGATTACTATAAGAAATGAAGTTACTCGCTCAAGCCCGAAAATTTACTCTCCCTCACTTCGTTCGGTCGGCACGTTGCACTCTCGCTATCGCTCGGCTCACCTAACACGGGTTTTACGGTTCGCTTCGTTGCAAGACTTATAAACAAACTGAATTTACAATTATCTATGAGTTACTACATTATCATTCGCGGTCCATTAGGATGTGGAAAATCTACAATAGCTGAAAGACTCGCTAAAATCTTAAATGCAGAATATATTGTTGTTGATAGAGCTCTTGATGAACATAATTTAACGAAAGATATAGAAGAAGGTTATATTTCCCAAAGAAGTTTCCAAAAAGTAAATGAAATTGTAGTTCCGCGAGCAAAAAAATTTTTAGATAAAGACACTCCAGTAATCTTTGATGGAAATTTTTACTGGAAATCACAAATTGAGGACTTGATAAATCGCTTAGATTTTCCTCATTATGTATTTACACTAAAAGCTCCTTTAGAGGTTTGCATTGAAAGAGATAATAAAAGAGATAAAACTCATGGTAACGATGCAGCAAGAGCAGTTTATAAAAAATCAACCGAATTTGATTATGGAACCGTCATTGACATTACAAAATCAGTTGAAGAATCAGTTGAAGAAATTCTTTCCCATTTACCCAAGCCCCAACTTTAGTAGATACTTGTTAAACACTCGGTGTCTAATAGGGATAAGATGTTTACTGCTGATGATGAGGAAGATGGAGGAAAGGAAAGTTTAAAAATTTTTCATTTTATGTTAAAATAAGGTTGTATGAGTAAAAAGACTTTAATATTTATCGGGATAGGAATAGCTGTAGCGGCTCTTGGTGTAGGAGTCTATTTCTTTTTGATTCCGCGGTGTCCCGCGTCTTGCGACGATGGGTATATTTATACCCAAGATGTTTGTTCTAAAGAAACAAATTATAAATGTTCTTATACCACACTTGAAAAATATTGCAGGAACAAGATTTGCGAAGCTGGAGAAACTTACGAAACCTGCCCAGAAGATTGTCCAAGTTGTGATGATAACAACAAGTGCACAAAAGATAGCTACGACTATCACCAGCAAAAATGCATTTATGAATCAAGTGGCCCTTGTTATTCAAAAACAATAACTTTGGCCCCAGCTACTACTGAAGTTGATTATCAAATTAAAGTGGAGCTTAATTCATCTAATTTTAATTATTCAAAGGCAAAGACAAACGGAGAAGATATTAGATTCTTTGATAAAAGTGGTAACTCATTGGATTATTGGATAGAAGATTGGAACGGTGCGGGAAGAATCTCTGTTATTTGGGTGAAAGTCGCTAGTCCTGGGACAGATGAGATTTATATGTATTATGGATATCCTAATGCAAGTTCTGCAAGCAGTGGCTCTGCTGTTTTTGATTTCTTTGACGATTTTGATTACAGCGACGAAAGTGCATTAACAGAGGTATGGAATAAACATGGCGGTCCAGTAATAGAATTGTCAGATAGTATAGTAACGATTGCAGCTTCTGGAGACAAAGAACATCAAGGTCAGCATATATTCAAAAATGTAGGGTCAGCCATTCTTTTAAATAATATTGTTGAAATATATGCCAAGAGATTCTCTGGGCACCACAGCCACATGGCAAATATTGGATATACTTCGTCTGTTGGAGGTTCTATAAGTGATGGAGATTGTTGGGCTGCTTTAAGGTATAGCCCCTCCCCTGATGGTAGTCTCGTAGTATTTGGAGGCAATCATGGGAGTATTACTTCTTCACCTGTTGGTAGCTTTAATACAATAAAGATTTATCATCAAGAGGGTGTATCTTACGCTTATGAACCACCAGGCACCAAGGTTGCAGAATACAGCTGGCCAATGGGGCCTCCACCAGGAGACCATGTTCTATTAGGAGGCGCAACTACTACCTATGGAAGCGGTAAGGCAAGTTACGATTGGATAAGGGTCCGTAAATACGCTCCCACAGAGCCTTCGGCTACTGTAGGAGATGAAAAAATGGTAGAAGAAGGCACAGGTCCATCATACGATTAAAACCTTCCCCAAAGAATACTACAGTTTGGGTGAATAATCTCTATGAAAGAGAACGTAGTAATAACAAATAATTCAAGATTAGAGAAAATTAAAGAGGCAATTTCTAGGGAAGGTGCTGGGAAATTACATATAATTTCTGATTTTGACAGGACACTGACTTATGCTTTTGTTGCGGGGGAGAAGAGGCCTTCTTTAATTTTTATTCTTCGTGATGGAAATTATTTAACTCCCGATTATGCTAGAAAGGCGCACATACTTTTTAATAAGTATCATCCGATTGAAGTAAATCCGGACATTCCATTAGATGAAAAGAAAAGAGCTATGGAGCAGTGGTGGGAAACACATTTCGATTTATTAATTAGGTCGGGACTCAATAAAAAAGATGTTGAGAGTGTTGTTTCCTCGGAAAAAGTCAAATTCAGAGATGGGGCTTTAAAGTTTATTGACTTTTTACATTCTTGCAATATCCCCTTGGTTATTATGTCTTCAACGGGCTTGGGAGGAAATGCTATTTCTTTATATTTAGAGAGAGTTGGGCTGCTTTATGATAATATTTGTATCATTTCTAATTTTTTCCAGTGGGACAAAGAAGGAAATGCCATTGGATACAGAAAACCAATTATCCACTCAATGAACAAAGATAAAACTGTGATTAGGGCTTATCCAGAAATTTATGAAAAAATTAAAGCAAGAAGAAACGTTTTGTTATTAGGTGATGGTCTGGGAGATGTTGGTATGGTTGAAGGATTTGATTATAAAAACCTACTTAAGGTAGGTTTTTTGAACGAGGAGGTTGAGAAGAATCTAGAGCATTACAAGAAAGTTTATGATGTTTTAATTTTGAATGATTCTTCCCTTGAGTATGTAAATAAATTGGTCAGCGAACTTACGCGAAACTAGATTTGCTTTATCACATAAGTATCTTTCAGACGGTAGCCGAGTTTTCGCCAGTAGGGGCGGACGCCGATGCCGGAGATAGCGGCAATTTTCTTTAAACCAAACTCTTTTCTAACTATTCTTTCAGCTTCTTTTATTAATTTTTTGCCCAGTCCTCGATGTTGGGGGGCTAGGGCTTTTTTGTTGACAGGAGTCATTTGGCCATAGGTGTGGACTTCTCGGATAATGGCTGTGTTTTGTAAAACTGGTATAAAAGTTTGCGCAGGAATCCTTAATCTTAGTAAGGCATAAAGTTTCTTTCTGTTTTTGGTTTCCCAGCTTAAAAATATTTCTTTACCGTCTGAACTCCTGTAATCAATCCTAAAAAGTTCTAACTTTTCTTTTGGGTTGTAATCTTCTTTTACTTCTCGGCATCTGATACATTTACAGACCTGTCCTCTTTTATTCATTTCATTCTGGACCACTTCCCTTAAATTAGAGGTTTTTACTCCACCGGTAACAATATCCTTCGAGGGTATATCTCTGATAATTCTTTGAATTCTACACCAATAAGGGATTTGCAATTTAGCCTCAATTAAGAGTTTAATTAATTTTTTTTCAGAATAAGGTCTAAATCTGCCCCCTTGGTACCATTTATACAAAGGCGTTTCTTTAATTAAGGCCAGAGGATAAATTTTTAAAAGGTCTGGTTTGAAATCAGGGTTTGAAAATAATTCTTCAAACATTTTAACATCTTTTTTGAAAGTAGAGCCGGGTAGATTGGGCATTATTTGATAGGAAACTTTAAAGCCAGCATCTTTTAAAAGTTTTGTTGCTTTGATTGTCGCAGTAACTTCATGTCCTCTTTTATTTAATTTCAAAACATCATCATAAACACTTTGAACCCCGAGCTCAACTCTGGTTATTCCCAACTCTCGCATCCGTTTTATTTCCTCTACATCCACATAATCCGGCCTTGTTTCCACCGTAATTCCAATTATCCGACACTTCGTCCTCTCGTTCCTCTTCTGCAGTTCTTCTAAATTTTGCATTTTGAATTTTAATTTTGCATTTTGCACTTTGCATTTTGCATTTCTTTGCTTGGCAAAGTTATTACATGCCTGAAAACATCTCTTAATGAACCAATTCTGGTATCTTCTCGGATAATATGACCACGTTCCTCCAATTATTCTTAGTTCAATTTTATCTATTGGGTGACCGGTTATTGTTAAGCTTCGCAGTCTAGTTTGGACTTGTTTGTAAGGGTCAAATTTCAGAAGTATTGCCCTCATTACGGCCGGTTCTTCTTTTAAATAGCTCTTTGGGATTCCGGGTTCCTCCGGGCAATAGATACATTTTCCAGGACAGGGGTAAGGCTTGGTTAAAACCGAAACATTAACTATTCCCGAAAGAGAACGAACAGGTCTCATGCACAATAACCTTTCGATTGCCTTATTTCTCTTTTTAGTCAATTTATGATAAGTTTTAAGTAGTTCAATATTAGTAGGGCAAGAGATTTTATACTTTTTTGCTATCCTTCTTTTAAACGAATCTAAGTCAGCCCGAGTTTTTACTCGAGCCCTAACTAGTTCTAAGGTAATTTTTACCAGAAGTTTATTTTCCATGGACAAGGACTACGCTAAATATCTATTAGAAAAAACTAAAGAGGATTATAATCGAATTGCCGAGGATTACGCAAGATTAAGAGGGAGAATGTGGCCAGAGGCAAGCTTTTTATTTGAGAAATTCATAACCGAGGGAGAAAAGGTTTTAGACCTCGGTTGTGGTACTGGTCGTTATTTTGAACTGATAAAGGAAAAAGGGGCGGATTATTTTGGAGTGGACAATTCTCAGAAAATGATTAAAGTTGCTAAAGAAAGATACCCTCAAGCCAAATTTCAGGTAGCTGATGCTTTGAATCTACCCCTACCAAACAATTATTTTAATAAAGTTTTCGGTATAGCAGTGCTTCATCATATTCCTTCGGAAGAATTTCGGCTAAAATTTTTAAAAGAGGCGAAAAGAGTTTTAAAGCAGGATGGACTTTTAATTTTAACGGTTTGGAAATTTAGAACCAAAAGGGAGCTGTCTTTAATTTTTAAGTATACAATTTTAAGATTAATTGGCAAATCAAAATTAGACCGGAGAGATTTCTTTGAACCTTGGGGCAAGAAAATAAAAAGATACTACCACTGTTTTTCTAAAAAAGAGCTGATAAATTTAGTAAAAAAAGCCGGTTTCGAGATTTTGGAAAGCGGCCTTATTAGAAACAAAAGAGGCAATCGTAACAATATCTATCTAGTAGCTAAGAAGAGTCGGCAATAAACTTTCTCCGGTCATCTCTTTTGGCTTTTTAAGCTCCATTAATTCCAATATTGTTGGAGCAACATCAGATAAAATTCCTTGGGCAGTGACAATCTTTTCTTTTATTTTGGTTTGCTCCAACTTTTTCTTAAATTTAGAACCCACCAACCAAAAAGGAACTGGATTATCGCTATGTTCAGTTAAAACCTCACCCGTTTCTAAATTGAGCATTTCTTCAGCGTTACCATGGTCAGCAGTAATCGCTAAAAGACCTTTATAATCTAGCACCTCTTTTGTGAGTTGCCCCAAACAAAAGTCAACGTGCTCTACAGCCTTGAGTGCTGCAGAGAAATTTCCGGTATGTCCGATCATATCTCCGTTAGCATAATTTATTATAATAAAATGGTATTTTTCTTTTTTAATTTCTTTAATTAGGCGGTGGGTAATTTTCAATGCGCTCATTTCAGGAGTTTTGTCGTAATGAGAAACAGAGGGTGAGGGGATAAGAATTCTTTCCTCGTCTTTAAATGGCTTTTCCCTGCCCCCATTGAAGAAATAAGTTACATGGGCGTATTTTTCTGTTTCTGTAATATGAAGCTGCTTGAGCCCTGCCTTACTTACTACTCTGGCTAAGGGCCAGTGAACTTCTTGAGGAGGAAAAGCTACTTGGCAAGGAATACCCTTTTCGTATTCGGTCATGGTAACAAAATAAAGATTTTTCAGGACTTTTCTGCGCTTAAATCCTTGGAAATCTTTTTCCACAAACGCCTGAGTCAGCTGCCTAGACCTGTCTGCTCTGAAATTAAAGAATACCACCGCATCATTATCCCCAATCGTCACCATCTCATCGATTTCGGATTTTATAAGGGTTGGTTCTATAAACTCATCAGTAATTTCTCTTTTATATGAATCTTTTATAGTTTTCGTTGGGTCTTGAGAGATAATACCCTCACCATTCACCAGAAGTTCATAAGCTTTTTTAGTTCTTTGCCATTTTTTATCTCTATCCATTGAGTAGTATCTACCTTGAACGGAAGCAATTTTTCCTATATTTAGTGAATCCATCCTTGATTTTAATTTATTGAAGATTGTTAATGCTTCATGGGGAGAACTGTCTCTTCCATCGGTAAAAAGATGGATAAATACCTTTTTTAAATTATGAATTTTGGCTAGTTCCAGAAGGCCGTAGAGATGATCAAGTGAGCTGTGAACCGAAGCAGAAGAAAAAAGTCCAATCAAATGAAGATTAGAGTTATTCACTTGTGAATGTCTAATTGCTTCCAAGATGACCGGGTTTTTGAAGAAACTTTTATCTTCCAAGCTCAAGCTTATCCGAACAAGATCTTGATAGATTATTCGACCAGCCCCAAGAGTCAAGTGACCTACTTCAGAATTCCCCGGTTTTCCCCAAGGCAGTCCTACCGAAAGAGAGGAGGCTTGAAGTAGGCAGTGGGGATAAAATAAATCTAGCCCATCCACAACAGGAGTCTTTGCTTGGGCTATAGCATTTCCTTTTTCTTCTGTGTTTATCCCCCAGCCGTCTAATATTACTAAAATAACGGGTTTAATCATATTAATTTTATAATACAATAATTTAAAGGTTTGGTCAAAATTTAGTCAAGTTCAGCTTGACAAAAGAAAGGTTTTTTGCTAGACTATTTAAAGATAGAAAAAAATTTATTTTATTTGGTCGAACTATCTTTTAAATCAATGATACAAAACTTACAAAACTATGGAAAACTTAAATCTACTCTATGTAGTTCTTCTTGGAATTTTAATAGGTTCTGTTTTAGGATACATTGCTCGCCAGACTATTGCCAAAAAGCAAGCCGATTCTGCTGAAGCAAGAGTTAAAAAACTTCTCGATGAGGCAAAAACTAAAGCCAGGGAGGCACTACTTGGTGCAAAAAATAAAGCGGTCGAAATTCTAGAAGAAGCAAAAACCGAGGAAAAACTCAGGCAGAATCAAATCGTAGAAAAAGAAAGAAGGTTAGCAAGACGTGAAGAAAATTTTGATCAAAAGGTAGGAGAGATGGAAAGACAGGAATTCTTATTGCACGGCAAAGTAAAAAAGGTAAAAAGATTAAAAGAGGAACTTGAGGAATTAAAAGAAAAAGAACTCAAGATCCTGGAAGATAAAGCAAAACTTTCCACAAAAGAAGCTTATGAGGAAGTATTAAAAATTGCCGAAAACCAACATAAAGAAGAATTGCTTAAGAAATTAAAGTATCTTGAGGGAGAGGGTAAAGAAGGGCTGGAGAAGAAAGCCCAAGATATTATGAGTTTGGCTATGCAAAAATATGCTTCAAGCCAGGCTCAAGAGATTACCACCACTACCGTTGGTCTTACTTCGGATGAACTAAAGGGTCGGATTATTGGTCGGGAGGGAAGAAATATTCGAGCTTTAGAAAAACTTACTGGAGCAGAAATTATTGTTGATGACACTCCAGAAGCGATAGTTATTTCGGGATTTAATCCAATACGGCGCCAACTAGCAAAACTAGCTTTGGAGAAATTAATGATTGATGGAAGAATTCATCCAGCCAGAATTGAGGAAAAAGTTGAGGAGGCAAAGAAAGAGATAGCCCAAAAAATTAAAGAAGCAGGAGAAGCAGCGATTTACGATGTTGGAATAGCCGGGCTTGACCTTAAGTTAATTCAGCTTTTAGGCCGACTTCGATTTCGCACCAGCTACGGTCAGAATGCACTGCTTCACAGTGTTGAGGTAGCTCATCTAGCCGGAGCTTTAGCTTCGGAACTGGGAGCCGATTCAGTATTAGCAAAAAAGGCCGGGCTGCTTCATGATATTGGTAAGGCAGTAGATCATGAAATTCAAGGAACTCACGTAGAGATAGGCAGGGGGATTCTTAAAAAATTCGGTATTTCAGAGGAAGTTATAAAAGCGATGCAGTCTCATCACGAAGATTATCCCTATGAATCTTTGGAAGCTATTATTGTTCAAGTGGCAGATAGTATTTCTGCTTCTCGTCCCGGAGCCAGAAAAGATACCCTTGAAGCATATCTTAAGAGACTGGAAGAGTTAGAAAAGGTAGCTAATAGTTTTGAGGGCGTAGAAAAATCTTATGCTATTCAAGCCGGTCGAGAAATAAGAGTTTTTGTTACTCCGGAGGAGATGGATGATTTAGGGGCCGTGAAACTTTCCAAAAATATAGCTAAAAAAATTGAAGAGGAATTAAAGTATCCGGGAGAGATAAAGGTGAATGTGATTAGAGAAACAAGAGCAGTGGATTACGCACGATAAAAGCATTTTTCTTGCTTGTTTTTGAATAAACTGCTATAATAGAGGCAATTGTGGATAACTTATAAAAATAATATAATGCCAATTTACGAATGATATGCAAATGCTGCGAATATTTGCGTCATTGGCATGCCATTCGTATTTATTGGCATTACACATTATGACTAAAGAAGAACTAATTGAGGCTATGGCTAAAAAATGCGAGTGTGCTAAGACCGTAGCAGGTGGATGTCTTGATGCGATTCTTGAGACCGTCACCAACACCTTGATTAAAGGTGAAAAAGTTGCTTTGACTGGGTTTGGCACTTTCAGCGTTTCTCATCGAGCAGCAAGAGCCGGAGTTAATCCCCAGACCGGTGCAAAGATTCAGATTCCAGCTCGAAAAGTACCCAAGTTTAAAGCGGGTAAGAGCTTAAAAGACGCAGTAAAGAAATAGCCACTCAAGTACTTACAATAAAACCCCCCCAAAAGCTTTGAAGGGGGTTTTATTGTATTTGAATGAGTGTTATTCTACTCCCACTTCGCTCTTCGAGCTACGAGGGACAGGCACTTTATAGACCACATCGTTAACTCTTACTTGCTGGTCAACTTTAAGGCCAATTACATCTCCTTTCTTTGCCTTATTCTTTTCCTCATGCTCAATCTGCATTGATTCTACAATTTGGGTAAAGTCAGTGGTGGCGCCTTTTATATGAATGGTCTGGCCTGCCTTAAGGGTATCGCTTAACTCAACAATACCCACACCAATGTTGGTGTAGTAGTGGGTTACTTTGCCGATTTCAGTCTCGGTCATACGAATTTCTATACGAATTTGATGCGAATTATGCTAATGTGTTAATTCGTGTATTCGTGTGATTTGCATTGAATTCGCATCCTAATTCGTATGTTATACTATTAATAGATATACCAAAAATCCTACAATCGCACAAACAGCTATTGGGGGCAGAGCTGGCATTGGCTGGGGTTTTCTTTGCTTAGTGAAGAGCCAATGGAGTAGAAAC
>CAYRSW010000004.1:17545-35627 GCA_964427335.1 uncultured Candidatus Saccharibacteria bacterium | reverse complement strand
TTTTTTAGCGAAATTTTATTCGTTCTATGAACTCCAAAATTTCGACAAAATTGGCAAAAGATTTTAAAGTAGCCCTGAAAGAAAAAAGGATTCTTGAGGTCAGTGTTTTAAGAATGCTTCTGGCTTCTATCAAAAATAAAGAAATAGAAAAAAAGAAAAAAGAAAAAGGTTTAAGTGATGAGGAGATTATTGGGGTAATTTCGTCCGAGATTAAAAAAAGAAAAGAGGCAGCCCGAGAATACAAAAAAGGCAATCGTCCAGAGTTAGCCGAAAAGGAAGAAAAAGAGGCAGAAATTTTAAGCCGCTATAGACCCGAGCAGTTAAGCAAGCAGGATATTAGAGTTAAAGCCAAGGAAACCATAGAAAAACTAGACGCCGCCGGTCCCCAAGACCTAGGTAAAGTAATGGGTACCCTAATGCCAGAGCTCAAGGAAAAAGCAGAGGGCTCAAGAGTAAGCGAGATTGTTCAAGAGGAATTGAAGAAAGCAAGTCGATGAAATTACATTTAGATATTCGAAATTTTACAAAAGCAAGAATCAACAAACCTGAATTAGAGAAAGTAGCTTCAAAGACTTTAAGTGTGCTTGGGGTGAGGGGAGTGACAAGCATTAGTTTAGCCATAGTTGGGGAGGGGAGAATCAAAACCCTTAATAAAAAATATCGCGACGTTGATAGAGTTACAGACGTGTTGGCGTTTGGGAGAGATAAGGCTCGAAAGAATAGATTTGTGGAACCGCCGGATAAAATAAATCGATTGGGAGAAGTTGTTGTGTGTTTAGACCAAGCTAGAATCCAAGCAAAATTTTTTGGTCACTCCTTAGAAAAGGAGCTAGCTATTCTTTTTATTCATGGGATACTCCATTTATTGGGCTGGCGGGACGAGACCAAAAAAGAAGGGGAAAAGATGAAAAAAATGGAGGATGAAATTTTAAAAACATGGGCTTTATAAGTTTCAAGAGACTTAAAAAAAGTTTTTACTGTGCTTTTTGTGGGCTAAAAATTGCAGTCTTAGAAGAACAAACATTCCGAATTCATCTTATATTAATTAGTTCAGTAATGGTTGTTTTATTGGTTTACTTTCCCTTAAGTATTTCAGAAAAGGCAGTTGTAGTTTTGACTATTTTCCTTGTCTTAATTCTAGAGTTAATAAATACTATTTTTGAACGAGTGATAGATGTTTTTCATCCTAAAGTTAATCCTCGGATCAGAATAATAAAAGATATGATGGCCGGGGTTGTACTTCTTGGTTCGGCGGGTGCCGCAATTATAGCTTTTCTTATTTTTGGACCGACGTGCATGGGTTTTATAATGATAGGAACAATAATAGTCGGTTTCTTGTTAGCAAGGCTTCCACCGCATACATTTAGTTAGAGAGTTTGGTCAAAATTTTCAAGCTGTAGGCGTAGGAAATTTTGTAACCAAACCTCTACCCCGCCTTTTCTAAGTTTCAGTTAGTCTAAATGAATCCAGAAAAGATTACATAAATTTCGAAATCTGTAAAGACTAAGAAAGATTTAGAAAGGGCGGGGTACTCAATTTTCTAGCGAAATTTTCTTTGTCTCTTCGAGACTCAAAAATTTCGACAAAATTGGTATTGCCAAATAATTTAAATTGGTATATTATTAAAATAGTTAAAACCATGGCTCAGCAAACAATTATTGGTCTAGATATTGGCACCAGTAATATTAAGACAGTGGTAGCAAAGTATGGAAGGAATGACGCAAAACCTCAAATTATTGGGGCGAGCAGCACCCCTTCGTTTGGTTTAAGGAGGGGGATTGTTGTGGATATGGATGAAGTAATTTCTAGAATATCTAAGTCTTTAGGAGAAGTAGAGAGAACCAGCGGCATTCCTATTGAAAAAGCTTTCATCAGTATTGGTGGAGCTCACATACTTTCACAGTCGAGTCAGGGAGTAATAGCTGTTTCTCGGGCAGATGGAGAGATAAGCCAGGAGGATGTTTTAAGAGCCATTAATGCTGCTAAGGCCATAAACTTGGCTCAAAACCACGAGATAATTCATACCCTTCCCTTAGGTTTCACTGTAGATGGCGAGGACAAAATCAAAGACCCAAAGGGAATGCATGGAGTAAGATTAGAGGCGGAAGTTTTGTTAATAGAGGCAACAACTCCCTATCTTAAAAATTTCATTAAATGTATTCATCGGGCAGGAATTGATATTGAGGAGTTAATTTTAGCACCCCTTGCTTCCTCTCGAGCGGTATTAACGGCGCGTCAAAAAGAACTGGGGGTAGTTCTTCTTGATATGGGTGGAGGAACAACTGGGCTTTGTGTTTTTGAAGAAGGTCGGCTTTTACATACTAAAGTTCTTCCGATTGGGGGAGGACATATTACAAATGATATTGCTATAGGTTTGAGAATTTCTATAGATACAGCAGAGAAGCTCAAGTGCGAGTTTGGTTCAGCGCTGCCCGAGGAGATTAGCAAGAAGGAAGAGATAAAACTTGCTAAAATTGATCCCAGCGAAGAAGAAGCGGTTTCAAGACGCCATGTAGCCGAAATAATTGAAGCAAGATTAGAAGAGATTTTTTCAATGGCCAATAGAGAACTTAGAGCTATTGGTCGTGAGAAACTTTTGCCGGCTGGTGTCATTTTAGCGGGCGGTGGAGCTAAGATGCCAGGGATTATCGATTTAGCTAAGCAGCATCTGAAGCTGCCAGCTCAAATAGGTTTTCCCCAAGACTTAGGGGGGATAATTGATAAAGTTGATGATCCTTCCTTTGCTTGCACCGTTGGACTTGCTTTGTGGGGGAAGGAATCGCAAGAATCGAGCCGTGGGGTATTATCCGGGCTTAACTTTTTTTCTTTCAAAGGAGTATCTGGTAAGATAAAGAGATTATTTAAGAGTTTCTTACCATAAAATTAAGTAGGTCTTGCATAAATTTAGAAAAGGTATTATTATATTATAAAACCATGCCTCAAATAAAACCTGACATTGAAACTTTTGCCCGTCTCAAAGTAATTGGTGTTGGAGGAAGTGGCGGCAATGCTATCAGTCGGATGATGGCTTGTAAAATTAAAGGTGTTGAATTTATAGCTATTAATACCGATGCTCAAGATCTGCATAAAACTGGAGCTCCCCAAAAAATTCATATAGGTAAAAACTTAACTCGGGGTCTAGGAGGGGGGATGAACCCGGAAATTGGTCGTCAAGCAGCCGAAGAAAATAGAGATGAAATCCACGAAGCTCTAAAGGGGTCGGATATGATTTTTGTCACTTGTGGTTTAGGTGGTGCTACCGGCACCGGTGCCTCTCCGATAATTGCTGAAGTAGCTAAGGATTTAGGTGCTTTAACCATAGCCGTGGTCACCAAACCCTTTGGTTTTGAGGGAGTGCAACGCGCACGGATTGCCGAAGAGGGCTTGAAAGAACTTTACGAGAGAATCGATACTCTAATTACCATTCCTAACGATAGACTCTTGGCTATTATTGATAAGAAAACTACGCTTCTAGATGCTTTTAAAATAGTTGACGATGTCCTGCGCCAAGGAGTTCAGGGCATTTCTGATTTAATTACTAACACCGGAGTGATTAATCTAGATTTTGCCGATGTCAGAGCAGTTATGGAAAATGCTGGTTCGGCCTTAATGGGAATAGGTCGTTCCAGTGGTGAAAATAGAGCAGTGGAAGCGGCGAAAATGGCAATATCATCTCCTCTTTTAGAGCTTTCTATTGATGGAGCCAGAGGTGTATTATTTAATGTAAGAGGGGGCGAAGATTTAGCCATGAGTGAAGTGGAAGAGGCAGCTAGAGTGATTACTGAATCAGTAGACAAAAACGCCAAGATTATTTTTGGTTCTTCAATTGATGAATCCTCAAAGAAAGGGGAAGTAGAAATCATCGTCATCGCTACTGGGTTTGGAGAAAAAAGCACAAAGGAAGAAGCAGTTCAAAAGAGTTTTAAGAAGAAAGAATTAGAATCAAAAGAAAAACCTAAGTCTAATCCGGGCAACCCGAGACCTTCCTTTAACCCGAATCAAAGCCTAATTGAAGACGATGAGTTAGATATTCCCGCATTTCTTAGGAAGAAAATGGGGTAGTTTGGCACTTATCCACAATTTGACATCTGGCGGCATTTGACCGCCCTTTTTTGTTGTCTTATTATAGGAGTGTGTATGAAAAACAAAATCAAAAAAATTAAAAAGCGTGATGGTCGGATTGTGGATTTTGATCAAGAAAAAATTACTTTTGCTATTGAGCGGGCAATTAGAGCTGTTCGAAAAAGGAAAAATGGAAACCTAGCACGAAAGCTAACTCAAAAAGTGATGGAGGTTTTAAATAAGGATTTTTCTTCAGAGGATATTCCGACCGTAGAGCAGATTCAAGATAGAGTCGTTTCTATTCTTAGGTGGGAAGGTTACAGCGAGCTCACCGAGGCCTACCAGCTTTATCGTCAAAAAAGAAAAGAGATTCGTGAAGCAAGATACATTCTTCTTGATTCACAGATAAAAAGCAAACTCTCTGAAAATGCTCTGGCCGTGCTTAGAAGCAGGTACCTTAAAAAAGATGAAAAAGGAAAAATTCAAGAAACACCCTCACAGATGTTTCAGAGAGTGACTTTTAATATTGCTGCCGCTGAAGAGATTTATAATCCCGATATTTCCGAGGAGGAGCAATTCAGAGTGGAAGAAAAATTTTATCGAATGACGGCTTCTTTAGAATTTATGCCCAACTCTCCAACTTTAATGAACGCAGGCTTACGGCTTCAGCAGCTCTCTGCCTGTTTTGTTATTCCGGTTGATGATTCTATGGAGAGTATTTTTGAGGCAGTTAAAGACACAGCTTTAGTGCATCAATCCGGCGGTGGTACCGGTTTCAGTTTTTCTCGCTTGAGACCTAAAGGAGACATTATTAGGTCTACCTCTGGAACTGCTTCCGGGCCGGTTTCTTTTATGACTGTTTTTAATGCCGCTACCGAGGTTGTGAAACAGGGCGGAAAGAGACGCGGGGCCAACATGGGAATTTTAAGGATAGATCATCCGGATATTTTGGAATTTATCACCGCTAAAGAAGAAGAGGGAGAACTTAATAATTTTAATATTTCTGTGGCTCTTACCGAAGAGTTTATGGAGGCGGTAAAGAAGGGAAGGTCGTATGAGCTAATAAATCCTCGGACTAATCAAGCAACCGGAAAACTTGACGCTCGAGAGGTATTTGACCTAATAGTAAATCTTGCTTGGAAAAATGGCGATCCGGGAATTATCTTTATTGATAGAATCAATGAGGATAATCCTACTCCCAAGTTGGGCAGAATTGAGTCAACCAATCCTTGCGGTGAGCAACCATTATTACCTTATGAAAGCTGTAACTTAGGTAGTATTAATCTATCAAAAATGCTTATTGGGGATAAGGGAAAATCGCGAATTGACTGGAAGAAATTAGCTGAAACCACTCGAGACGCAGTTCATTTTCTGGACAATGTAGTAGATATGAATACATATCCGCTTTCAGAGATTGAAGCAATGACTAAGGGAAATCGAAAAATAGGACTTGGAATAATGGGTTGGGCAGACATGTTGATAAGATTGGGCATTGGTTATAATTCAGAAAAAGCCATAAAATTAGCCGAAAAAATTATGAGTTTTATTTCGCGAGAGGCCTGGCAGAAATCACAAGAGCTTGCTGCCGAAAGAGGAGTATTTCCTAATTTTAAAGATAGTGTTTTTGACAAACCCGATGGTCTTAAAGTAAGAAATGCTACCTGCACCACCATTGCTCCAACTGGCACCATTAGTATTATTGCCGGATGTTCTTCGGGGATTGAACCTTTGTTTGCCATTGCTTATACCAGAAAGCATGTATTAGGAGGCGAGGAGCTCGTTGAGGTTAATCCTTTGTTTGAGGAAATAGCAAAAAAGGAAGGGTTTTATTCAAAGAAACTTATGGAAGAGGTGGTCAAAGTTGGCAGTATTAAAGATATAAAGGAAGTTCCAGCCCGAATAAAAAAACTTTTTGTCACTGCTTTAGATATTAATTGGCAGTGGCACGTAAAAATACAGGCTGCTTTTCAGAAATATGTGGATAATGCTGTTTCAAAAACAATTAATCTTCCCTTTACTGCTACCTCTGAAGATGTTAAGAATGTCTATCTTTTAGCTTATCAGTTGGGATGCAAAGGGGTGACTATTTATCGAACAGAATCGAGAAAACAGCAGGTTTTAAATATCGGAGCAAAGTCAGAGGAAGGCAAAAAGCTAGAGGAGAGAGAGGTTCCGCCGGAATTAAGAGATCCTTCACCGGAAATTCCAGAATGCCCACGGTGTAACCTCTAACACATAACACATAACATGTAGCAAGTATTTGTTCCATGTTCCATGTTCTATGTTGCATGATTAGGGTCTATACCGGTAACGGTCAAGGAAAAACTACGGCTGCTTTAGGACTGGGATTGAGGGCTTATGGGATGGGCCTTAAAGTTTATATAGTTCAGTTTATGAAGGGATGGGGAGATTGTGGCGAGTGCGAAGCAGTAAAAGGACTAGCTGATTTTGATATTATTCGCTTTGGTAGAACTGGTTTTGTCGATAAGAAAAAAATAACTCAAAAAGACAAAGACTTGGCGCAGAGAGGTTTGGAACAGGCTAAAAAGATAGTAGCTAGCGGGAAATATGATCTGGTGATTTTAGATGAAATCAATGTGGCTTTAGATTTTAAGCTCATTGGGCTGGAAGACGTTTTGAATTTAATCAAAGCTACTCCTAAAAAGATAGAGTTGGTTCTTACCGGTCGTGCCGCTCGTCCAGAAGTAATTAAAGAGGCTCACTTAGTTACAGAAATGAAAGAAATAAAGCACTATTATAAAAAGGGAATGAAGGCAAGAAAAGGATTTGAGTTATGAGTAAGTCCAGGATTTTTCTTTATCTCTGCCTTTCTTTTATTGGTGGGATATTTTTAAGTTCTCTGGTGGAGACCCCAGAGATTTTATTTTGGCTAAGTTTAATAGTCGGGATTATGCTTATTAGTGTTTGGTGGCGAGATAAAAGAATGGTGGTGGCTGGATTTTGTTTGTTAATTTTAATCGGTGGAATTTATCGTTATCAACTATCAAAAAACATTCTCGCCAGTAGCACTTTGCAATTGTACAATGATAAAGATGAGATTACTTTGCAGGGGATAGTAGTAAAAGAGCCCGACATCAGAGCAGATAAAGTAAAACTGACAATAAAAAGTAATAAAAGTATTTCAGGGAAAGTTTTAGTAACCGTTCCACGATATCCAGAATATCAGTACTCTGACGAGTTGCAGATTCGTGGCGAACTTAAAACCCCGGCCGAATTTGAGGACTTTAATTATAAGGAATACTTGGCCAAAGAGGGGATTTATTCAGTGATGTATTGGCCTAAAGAAGTGAAATTAGTCGGCCAAGCCGAAGGAGCCAAATTTCTAGCTTATGGCAAAATTTTAGCTTTCAAAGATAAGCTGCGCCGGAGTATCAATAAGAGTCTTTCGCCGCCGCAAGGTTCAATTTTATCGGCGATGATGCTGGGCGATAAGCAAAAACTTTCTGACAGTCTAAAGGAACAACTGAATATTACTGGCACCAGGCACATTGTGGCTATTTCGGGAATGCATATTAGTATAATAACGCTCGCTTTAATGTATCTCTTAATCTGGCTTGGCCTTTGGCGCCGTCATGCATTTTGGTTTGTGCTTGTTTTTATTTCACTTTATATTATTATGATTGGTATGCCGGCTTCGGCTGTGCGAGGTGGGGTGATGGGTTTGATTTTGGCTTGGGCTCAAAAAGAAGGGCGGCTTCGTGGGGCAACCAGGGCTATTATTTTTGTCGCCATTCCAATGCTTCTTATAAACCCTTTGCTTTTAAGATTTGATGTTGGTTTTCAACTTTCTTTTTGTGCGGTGCTGGGTATTATTTGGTTTAAACCGTTTTTTGACCGGTGGCTTAACAGGATTCCCAATATTCTTAATTTTAGAGATATTTTGGCTATGACCTTTGCGGCTCAAATAGGGACATTGCCGATTCTTGTTCATAATTTTGGCCGCATCTCTTTGGTTTCTCCTTTAGTTAATGTTTTGATAGTGCCTTTGCTTCCCTATATCTTAGGCGGCGGATTTATTTTCGGTTTTGCCGGAATGATTTGGTCAATTTTGGGCCAAATTCTCTCTTGGCCATCATGGTTACTTTTGACCTATGTGTCAAAAATTGTTGGATATTTTTCCCAGCTACCCTATGCTTCAGTAACAGCCAAAAACGTTCATTGGGTATGGTTGGTGGGATACTACGTAATATTGATTGCAATTTTGGTTTGGTGGAGAAATAAAAAGAGGAAGCTCTTAAAAAGCTTCCTTGAATAATTTCTTTAAACTTGAATGACTTCTTTAGATAAGTTCTTTGTCGGGTCGATTATCGTTTAAAACAGATCGTCTAAAACAGCCACTTCATGATATTGTTGTAGGTGGCGTATATTAGGGCTATCATAGAGAAGACAAAAATAACGATATAGTTCCACTTGGCTTTGCTTGTTTCTACACCCCTTAAGATATAAGTGAGGGCATTGCGGTCGTCAGCTGCCAATTCTTTACACTGTTTGATTTTATCGGCAAGTCTTTTATCTTCAATTAATGTATCGCGCTTGTTTTCCACCCGCCAACGGTGGGCGAAATACCAGATAAAACCAATGGTTCCGATATACCAGGCAATCTCTACCCAAACCTTGCTGTAATAGTTTAGAATAACAATAATCCGATAGCTAAAAGTAGCAACAACACCTACCCAAAAGAGTAGGTCGCGATATAATTTACCACTTAAGCGAGGTTTTGGCATATACTTTATTATAAGCAAAGCTTGAAATTGCGTCGTTCGGATGAAATAAAAACAAGTTTTTATTTCATCCTCACTAGCAATTATAACAAAAAAAATAGAAACGAGAAAGGTGACCATGTTTTATTTTATCTATCGTCACAAATATCGAATTCTCACGGGACTGGCTATTGGAGTGATTTTGGTTTGGCTGGCGGTTTTTACTCAAGCCAAGAATCCATTTTTGGAAGTGAATTTTTATGATGTGGGTCAGGGGGATGCGATTTTTATTGAAGCGCCGAATGGGAATCAGATTTTGATTGATGGCGGGCCGGACGATACAATTTTAGAAAAGCTTGGGGAGGAACTGCCTTTTCATGACCGCTGCCTTGATTTGGTTATTCTTACTCATCCTGAAGCAGACCATATTAATGGCCTCGTTGAAGTTTTAAAAAATTATCGGGTTGAACATATTTTATATACGGGCGTGACAAGAGACACAGCGGCATATCGTCAGTGGTCGAGTTTAATTGAGGAGAAAAACATACCACTCACTATTGCTCAAGCTGGTCAGATTATTTATTTGAGTCCCCAGATAAAACTTTATATTCTTTGGCCTTCTCAAGATTTGTCCGGCCAGCACATGGAAGAAAGTAGCAACAATACTTCAGTAGTAGCTCGACTGGTTTACGGAGAGGCAGAGTTTCTTTTTACCGGCGATATTGAAAAAGAAGCTGAAAGAGATTTGGTTAGTCAGAAAATTAACTTGGCTTCTGATGTTTTGAAAGTGGCTCATCACGGGAGCAAGACTTCAACCATTCAAGAGTTTATTTCAGAAGTTAATCCTAAAGTAGCCGTAATTTGTGCTGGTGAAAAGAATCCATATGGTCACCCACACCCAACCGTTTTAGAGCGGCTAAAAGATGTTAGAGTTTACGGTACTTATAAAGACGGAGATGTAGAAATACTTTCCGATGGTCAAAGTCTTTTAGTGAGGACTTCTGAACAGTAGTGCGATTTGTTTTGCAATAAAATAAGCACCGATTATTCTCGGTGCTTATTTATTTTTTAATTTTTATTACTTCACAGGTATTTGGTGGGGCAGAAGATTGGTTTTATAACCAAATCGTCTTTTCATCTCTTCTTTCCATATTTTCATTGCTAAATACTGATTTTCTTTTACTGCCTTAATTCTTTCTGGAGTAAGGCGAGCATCAGTTTCTAGGGGTGTATATATTTTGATGCACGGAGTGGTCAACCGTAAAGGAGCTAATTCTGAAACTTCTTTTTGCATTCTATCTATAAAATCGGGGATACGCTTTTCTAGGTTGTGAGTTGAGATAGGGGCTGGGTAGAGATAAGTATAAACATCCAATCCTTCATCAATTAACTTCCGGTGCATTTTAAACTGGCCTTTAAAGAATTCCGGAGCAGCTCCAGTAACTTCAGAAAACATTTCTTCGTCAATTCCTTTATAGCAACCCATAAATCCGATATTTTTAAAGTTTCTGATTTTTTCTCGCTGTTCTTCATTAAGATATTTCCAGTAGAATTCTCCAGTTGATAAATTTGTATCAACCCATAAGTAAAGATAGTCTTGAAGCTCAAATTTTTCAATTGCTTCAATCATCCAGTAAATAACTTCTGGCACAAGGAACGGCTCGCCTCCGGAAATCCTCAAAACATTTACTTGTTTATCGGGGTTTTTTAAAAATTGTCCTTTTCGAGTTTCAACCAAAAAATGCATAAGAATTTCTTCGCAAGACAGATAATCGCCGTACTTGGGATTAGTGCTTTTGTTGATATCGTCTACATAGCAATACCAACAATGCAAATTACAGCCGTTGAGTTGAAAAAGAAACACATTGTTGCATTGAGCTATTTGAGGTTCCTGCCAGTCTTTTTTGTTTTCTTCAGAAAGACATGATGATGGAGCACTTAATCTTTCAGCAGCTATTCCGGCTGGTTCTCTTCGGAAATTATGCACCTCTTTTTCTATTTCTTCTAGCTTCTCGTATATTTTGGATCGAAAATAATCAGCCACAACCCTGGTTCTAACCGCGATATCTTTGGCTTGAGAAGTTCCCACGAAGCTAGCCAAAAGCACTTTCTTATTTTCCAAGTCAATCATTCTTGGCCTTAGTTTTTCGGCAACCTCAATCGGATTATATCCTTTTATTTCTTTCATCTTCTCCCCCTATTCGTTTTTTAAAGATCGATGCTTCTCTTTAAGTTATCATAGTTGATTAAATTTGGTCAAGCTGGTAAGATACAAATATAAAACTATGCCGCATCCTAAAGAAGAAAAAACTTTAGTTTTAATCAAGCCCGATGGTGTAAGAAGGGGATTGGTTGGCGAGATTGTTCATCGTATCGAGCAAAGAGGACTTAAGATTATTGCCTTGGAGATGATAGAGGCTTCTAAGGAACAAATTGATGGTCATTATCCCAAAGACCCAGCTTGGATTAAAAGATTAGGAGAAAAAACTCTGGCTACCTATAAAAAGTACGGGTTTAATGCAAAGAAGGAACTAAGGACTGAAGACCCAGCTGAAATTGGCAAAAAAGTAAGAGAGTGGCTAATTAATTTTATGGTTTCTGGACCTCTTGTAAAAATGATTGTCAAAGGAATTCACGTCGTGGATATGATGAGAAAATTGGCAGGCCCCACGATGCCTTCAGCTGCCGAAATGGGAACAATTAGGGGGGATTTTTCCGTAGATTCAGCAGCGGCCGCTAATCGAGATAAACGAGCAGTGCACAATATCATTCATGCTTCGGAAACTCCAGAAGAAGCAGAACATGAAATTAAATTTTGGTTTTCACCAGAGGAGGTTCATGATTATGAAAGGGCTGAAGAGGATATTATGTTTTAAGGGTCTTGTAATTTAAGTTAAAACACCTGCAATTCTGCAGGTGTTTTTTGGTTATTACTTTTTCGCAAGTTCCAGGAGAACATTGGTAAAACTTTTGTCAGGAGTTGGTTTAATTTGGTCCTTATTTATCAAAACAAGTCTCTTTTCTGGCACGAACATCAAAAGCATAAAATACATTCCAAAATCAAAAATAGAACCTTCACTTCCTTTTTTAAACCAAATATGAATTTCATCAGCTTCATAGAGTGCTTCTCGATTATCCCCACAGATACGCAGACCTATTGGGTCGTTTTGATTAGTATCCCGAGACGGATAATGAACCTGATGACCTTCTTCTTCTAATTTTCTTACATAATCTTTTAGTACCCTTTCTGTTTCCTTATCCACATTACGCACCGGACAAATGATAAATATTTTCTTCTTTTTCACCAAATTACCTCCTTGATTTTTGTATAAAAGAACAACTCTTTTTATTGTATCTTAGGTTTCCCAAAAAGTCAAAGGGCTTGTCGGTAAACAGAGAAAATGATAAAGTAAAATTGGTATGATAACTTTAACCGACAAAAATTTTAAAGAGGAGGTATTAAAAGCTAAGATTCCGGTTTTAGTTGATTTTTGGGCTCCCTGGTGCGCTCCTTGCCAAATGCAGGGGCCTATTATTGAAGAAGTGGTCAAAGAATTTGAAACTAAAATTAAGGTGGGAAAATTAAACGTTGATGAAAATCGAGAAATTGCCGGTCAGTATCAGATTATGAGCATTCCTACTTTGATAATTTTTAAAGATGGAAAGGTAGTTGAGCAAATGACTGGAGTACAATCGAAAGAGGTTTTAGTTGATAAAATCAATTCTTTACTCTAAAAATGGTAGAAATAAATAAAAAAAGTTTCATCCTTCTTTTTGCCTTAATTTCCGCTTTGTTTTTGGTTGGTGGATTTGCTTTAGCAGAGGAATTTAGTTGCCCTCGTTGTGTAGAACCCGAGCCCTTGGTGTGTGAACAGCCGGAATTTACTTTAGGTAAAGTTATTTCTTTGGCTTCGGTTGATGCGGTTAATCCTTGTACTTTGGCGGTTTTGACTTTAATGCTTATCGCTATTCTTACTTACAATCCCGAGCGAAAAAGGAATATTTTACTAGCCGGACTTGCTTTTATAGTTTCGGTTTTTATTATGTATTTAATTTATGGATTTATTATCGTAAAATCGTTTCAATTTGTTTCTGGTTTAAGTTCGATAAGACTTCTGCTTTACAAGATTTTGGGTGGAGTGGCAGTAGTTCTGGGCATTTTAAATATTAAGGATTTCGTTAGATATAAGCCAGGAGGGATTTTCACGGAGATGCCTATGTTTTTAAGGCCAAGGGTTAAGAAAATAATTTCGGGCATTACTTCGCCGAAAGGAGCATTTTTAATAGGCGCTTTTGTTACTTTATTTTTGCTTCCCTGTACTATCGGACCTTATATTATTTGTGGAGGGATACTTTCCGCTTTTGGGGTGTTAAAGTCTATTCCTTACTTATTGCTTTATAACTTAGTATTTATCTTACCAATGCTGGCGATAGTTTTGGTGCTCTATTTCGGTGTAGCAAAAGTTCAAGATATATCTGGATGGAAAGCAAGAAATATAAAATATTTACATTTAATCGCTGGCCTTATTATTTTAGGATTAGGCATAGCTATGCTTTTTGGATTGATATGAAAAAAGGTTTATTGAAAATTGAGAAAGCACTTAAGAAAATTAGAGACGAGGTTTTGGCTTGTAAAAAATGTCCTCTTTATAAAACGAGAACTTATCCGGTTATTGGGCAAGGAAACCATCAGGCAAAAATAGTATTTATCGGAGAAGCACCGGGACTTTCTGAAGATAAAACCGGCCGGCCCTTTTGTGGTCAGGCCGGTAAAATTTTAGATGAGCTTTTAGAAAGCGCGGGGATTAAAAGGGAAAAAGTTTACATTTGCAACATCTTAAAATGTCGCCCGCCGGGCAACCGTAATCCCCAATGCCAGGAGATTGAAGCTTGCACTCCTTATTTAGAAAGACAAATTGAGATAATAAAGCCGAAAGTAATTTGTAGTTTGGGAAATTATTCAACTGGTTATATTATGAGAAAATACTCCCTGGAAGATAAAATTCAGGGGATTAGCAAAATCCACGGAAAAATTCTTGCTGCCGACAACCTTAAAATTATCCCTCTATACCATCCAGCCGTAGCCACCTATAATCCTAATATGAAAGAAATTTTAAAAAAGGATTTTAAAATTCTTAAGGATGTTTAACCTACGAGGTTAAACAGTTCCAGATTTTTAAAATCGCCTTTAAAATGGCGATTTTTTGGTTGCCCTTCGACTCGCTACGCTCGCTCAGGGCACTCCATTTTCTTGCTAAATCAGAGATTTAGAGAAAATGGGTGGAGCGGGTGAAGGGAATTGAACCCTCGTCATCAGGTTGGAAACCTGAGGCTTTACCACTAAGCTACACCCGCATGATTTTTTTGACTCGTGTTGCTTTTTGGACGAAGTCAATGTATTTGGGGTCGATTTTTTCGGGAGCGCGGAACTCATCAATCTCTTCGCCCAAAGAGATATTTTTTTCTGATTTATACTTTCTAATATCTTCTATCAAGTTTAGCACTTTTTCAAAACTTTTCAAGAATTTTTGAGCCCCAAGCCACGATTTTTGGGCTTTTGGCCAGGGACTCAAATGAATACTTTTGAACTTTTCAATTTTTCTGAAATAGCTTTGATAGATTTCTTCAGTGATAAAAGGTAGAAATGGTGCGTATAATTTTAGAACATCAAGCAGGAGGATATAAAGAACTTTTTTGGCGGTTTTGGCTGAAGTTGAATTTGGATTGCCATAGAGACGATGTTTGATAAATTCTAAATAGTTATCGCAGAAAATATGCCAGAAGAATTGGTCAACCACCTCTCTTGCTTTTGAATATTCGTAAGTTTCAAGATATTTTGTAGCTTGTTCTATTGTTTGAAAGAGATGATGGAGAACCCATTTGTCAGCTGATTCTAGGGATGTTTGTTGATATCCGATATCAACAGATGTGTTGATATCGGATATCAACAGATGTGCTAGAGCAAAGCGGCTAGCGTTGAAGATTTTGATGACGGTTCTTTTACCCTTTTTAACCTCATCTTCACTATAGCGTAGATTCTCACCCAAAGTGGCTCTAGTGGGCCAATAACGCAGGGCATCTGCTCCATATTTTTCAATAATATTTTCCGGGATTATGTAGTTACCTAATCTTTTAGAGATTTTACGGCCCTTAGAATCCACGGCAAGTCCCGAAATAACTACATCGTAGAAGGGCAAAGAATTATGATGATAATGCGATTTAACAACGGTATAGAAAAGCCAGGTTCTGATGATTTCAAATGCTTGGGGCCGTAAGGTTGCCGGATATAGTTTCTTTTGTAAAGTCTTGTTTTTAACAAGTCCGGCGCCAATAAGTGGTGTCATTGACGAAGTCATCCAGGTATCCATCACATCTTTTTCAGGCTTAAATTTTTTAGAGCCGCATTTTGGACAAGTTTTAAGAGGGGGTGTGTTTTCAGTTGGGTCAACCGGCAGATTTTTTTCTTTTGCCAAAATCACCTCGTCACATTTTTGGCAATACCAAAGAGGGAAGGGCACGCCGTAGTATCTTTGTCGTGAAATGCACCAATCCCACTGCAGAGCTTTAACCCAATTCTCATATTTTTTCTGCATATAAGAAGGATACCACTTTAGTTGTCTTCCTCTTTCAAGAAGCTTCTTTTTAATATCAAGGAGTTTTACAAACCATTGCTTTGTTTGGATAAATTCTGCAGGCCTCTCGCAGCGCTCATGGACATTAAGAGTATGACTAATTTTTTCTTGCTTTTTAAGCAGCCCTTGTTTCTTAAGGTCAGCCAAAATTCGGTTTCTAGCTTCAAGAATTGAGAGTCCTTGGTAAGGACCGGCTAGTTTTGTTAATTTTCCTTGTTCATCAAATAAAACTCGAGTCGCTAATTTATTTTTTTTGCATTTTACTACATCATCTTTATCTCCCCAAGTGCAGACCATCATTAAACCAGTGCCAAAATCTTTATCAACACTAGGGTCAGTCAAAATCGGAACCGTATAATTGAATAAAGGCACAATTGCAACTTTTCCTTTAAGATGAGCGTATCTTTTATCTTGGGGATTAAAATACAAAGCAACACAAGCTCCTAATAGTTCGGGTCGGGTAGTGGCGATTAAGAGAGTCTTACCTTTTTTAGTTTTAAATTGAATATAGTAAAGATTTCCCTCTTCTTCTTTATCCTCCAAATCCGCTTGAGCTAAAGCAGTTTGGCAGAAAGGGCACCAGTAAATTGGTCCTTCAAGACGCTCTAGTTTTTTCTTTTTATAAAGGTCCAAGAAAGACCATTGGGAAATTTTTTGGCAGTGCTTATTAATGGTGCTGTAGGTTTTTGTCCAGTCAGAGGATATTCCTAAGGCCTGCCAGAATTTTTTATAGTTTTTTGCTCCCAGCTTTGTTTCTTTAAGACAAAGTTTAACAAATTCTCGGCGCGAAATTTTTGATTTATCAATTTTGTATTTTTTTTCAACAAATCTTTCAGTCGGCAGGCCATTATCATCAAAACCCATCGGATAAAAAACATTAAAGCCCTGCATTCTTTTGAAGCGAACAATAAATTCGGCCTGGGGGTAACTCATTACATGACCAAGATGGAGGTGAGCCGCTGAAACATAGGGCGGGGGAGTATCTACGCAAAAAATCGGTTTTTGGGAATTCTCATCAAACCGATAAATCTTTTCTTTCTCCCAAAACTTTTGCCAAACCTCCTCACGCTCTTTAAAATTATATGTTTTAGGTAGCATAGTGGTTTAGAAACTAAAAAACCTGTTTTTATTGTAGCAGGTTTTTTAGTTTTGAGTAAGTAACTGCTTTGAAAAAGTTTATCTATTTAGCTATCCATCCGCCGTCAACAACCAAAACTTCACCATTAACAAAATCTGATTCATTGGAAGCCAAATAAACAGCTGCCCCGGCAATGTCTTCTGGTTCACCCAAACGAGGATAAAGAGTAGAAGTTTCTAAAAGTTGTTTTGTGGCTGGATCGGCTAACATATCTTTAGTCATCGCTGTCTTAATAACTCCCGGGGCGATACAATTTACATTAATTTTCTTTGGGGCATATTCAAGAGTCATCTCTTTAGTCAGGGCAATCATACCTCCCTTTGCAGCGCAATAAGCACTTGTTTTATCAAATCCAACCATTCCGGCAATTGAAGTTATATTGATTATTTTCCCCTTACCCTGTTTTATCATCTCGGGAATTACTCTTTTGCTTCCCAGAAACACACTTTTCAAATCCACATCTAAAACCTGATCCCAATCCTCTTCGCTCATTTCATGTAAGCTCCCAAATTTAACAATACCCGCGTTATTCACTAAAATATCAATCTGACCGAAATTGTCTAAACAAGTTTTAACCATCTCATCGATATCGCCGGAGTTGCTAACATCCGTTTTTACAAAAACCGCTTCTCCGCCCTGTTTTTTTATTTGTTGGGTAGTTTCTTTTCCTCCTTCTTCTGACCAGTCGGCAATGACTATTTTTGCTCTTTCTTTCGAAAAAGCCAAAGCAATTGCTCGACCAATGCCAGAACCGGCGCCGGTGATAATTGCAATTTTGTTTTTTAATCGCATATTGCTTATTTCCTTTCTTTGTTTTTTAATAATTTTTTTAACCTTTATTCAATTCTTTGAGCAAACTTTCTAAATTAATATTATACATTTTACAAACCTCACCGATTTTTAATTTTTCCATTTCTTGAGCCGCCATTGGACAATGTAAACAAGGCAGGTTGTATTTTGCTAAGATCTTTTCTGCTTTTGGGTGTTTTAGGATGTCGGCTAGAATTGTTTCTTTTGTGATTTTTTTAGTCATATTTTCTGAAATAGCTCTGATGAATTTCTTCTTTCTCTCAAAACTTCCGCTAAACATCTTCGCGTTCTTTAAAATCGTATATTTTAGGGTTATCCATGGATCTCATCATGAATTAGCTTTCTGGACCTTCCCCAATTGTTGCTCGTAGAAAGATACGCATAAGTCCAAAGGGACGAGCAAGGTCCACAAAATTTATTCCTTTACAATATTTAATTGTATATTTGGGCTATTCAAAACTTGTTATTTCTATTTTTTTAACCAAACCTTGCCTTTTGATAAATTAAAATCAAAAAACGATTCAGCGGAATCTTTGTCTTTAAATCCATCAACAGTTATACTCAAACCATAATCCCTTTGATTTTCATGATAACTATAATCTAAATATATTCTTGAGTTATCTTCTTTTTTATTTTCGTATATAAAATATTCTTGATAAGAACCAGCTCCCAAATCGACTTTATCACGATCTGTCAATTCATAATCTCTCGAATCAATC
>CAYRSW010000004.1:0-17535 GCA_964427335.1 uncultured Candidatus Saccharibacteria bacterium | reverse complement strand
TTTGTCTGGAATCTCATCCTTAATATCTTGATTTAATCTATAAAAACTAATCGAGGTTAGCCATACACCTGGCTTTTCTTTATTTTTAGCCACTTCATAAAACTGCCATATTGGATGACCTGTTTCAACTACCAGTTTGTTGTCAATATTAACTTCCTCTTTATAATTATTAATAATTTGATCAACATGATCTTTCTGATTGATCACTTTATAAAACCTATCATTATCATAGGGAATATCGTGGATAAGTTCAGCTAACTTTTTTGCCTCAGCTCTGAGACGACTATCGCCGTGTTTCTCTGCGAATAATAAGCCTTTTTGAGCAGTAGCGTCATACTCATTTATATATCCTAATTCGCTTTTAATGTCATATTTTTTTTCAAATTTTTCCATAATTTATTCTTACTAAGATCTCCTCAAGGCTAGTTGAAAGATCCTAGTAAAGTTAAACTCACAATATAAAAGTACAAATCCAAACCTCCTCGCGAATTTTGGGATTGTATTTTTTAGGTAACATATTTTCTATTCCTATCCTATCAAAAATATGTTATGGTGTAAACAAAAGTTAGTAGTTCACTGTGAAGTTCAAATTTTTAAAATATGGATACTAAAGTAGGGAAATTATTACAAAGTTTAAAGAATAAAAAAGTCGGGGTGTTTTGCGACGACTCTAATCTTTATCATGCTTATAAGAAATACGGCTGGCGAGTTGATTTTAAAAAATTAAGAAAATTATTAAAGAATTATTGCGACCTACAATTTGTTCATTATCACGTCGCTATCCCTGATAAAAGTGATGACGTTTTTGGAGGAACCAAGAATTTTCTATCAAAAATAGACTCTTTTGTAATCCTAAAAAAGAAATTACTCAAATATACGCCAATTGCCGGCAAGTTTATGAAAAAGGCAGATGTGGATGTGGAAATTACTCTTGATGTAGTTAGGAATATTGATAATCTTGATGTTATCGTAATACTCAGCGGCGACAGCGATTTTTTGGAACTCAAAAATTATGTAGTTTATGATAAAAAGAAAAATATCCTTTTTGTTGGCTATGAAGAAAATATGGCTTGGGAATTAAGACAATGTTGGCATTTATATTTGAATAGAATAAAGGACGAAGTGGTGTTAAAATAAAGCAAGCCCCAGGTTTTACCCTGGGGTAGCGTTGCTATTATTAAGCATAGCAAACCATAAAATATTGTCAATAGTAAAGCCTGTGGATAAGTAGAAGTTTTCAAAGACAGCCCTTTTAAAGACTGTCTTTTTGCTAAATCTTCTCTTTCTCCCAAAACTTCCGCCAAACCTCCTCGCGGTCTTTAAAATTGTATGTTTTTGGAAGAGATGTTATGGGTTGGAAATTAAACTATTAACGCTAAACCATTATTTTCATAATGAGTAGTTAGATTATATTCAATTGTTTCAACCACTCGTACCACACTGGCTCTAATCCCGGCGACTTTTGCCACTCACTTTCCAAGATTTTACCAGCAAGATATTTCCTGGTTCTTTTGGCAAGAGATCCTAAATCCTGATTATTAAACCAGCCGGCTTGTTTAGTTTCGTCTAAACTTCTTTCAATTTCTCCGCTTGTTTTTGCTTTGTAAATCTTCCAGTAATGCCAAGTTCCACCCTCTCTCCTACAAGGATTTTCTTTTTTGCCTTCAACAACTAATTTTAGATCTTTTGTCTCTAATCCCACCTCCTCTTTTAATTCACGTCTCGCAGCCTCTTCAAAGGAACTATCATCATCAACATGGCCCGCAGGAGGAGCAAAGCCAAATGGTGGTCTTTTCCTCTCAATAAGAAGCAGCTTGTTGTCTTTCCATACTAACATTCCCGCACTTTTATTGTCGCATTGTTTTGGCATATCATTTATATCACTGTAATCGTTTTGCTAATTCTTCAGGCGATGAGACGATTTCTCTAAATAAAACATAACGGCACAGCTCTTCATCATTTACTAAAGCATAGAGAGGTTTTCCTACAGCCACTGCATAGCCAATTTCAAGAGTAGTACTGTTCCCGCAATAACCATCTTTATTATAGACGAAAACTACATCTGCCATTCTTATTTTGTAAAAGTGGTCATGTGTCAGCCCAAGTATTACGAATTTTTTATAATCAACAGACAAATGATTCCATTCATCCTGGCCAGAATGTAAATAAGGCTCGAATACAACAATTCCGAGTTCTTTAAGTTTTTTTGCGAACTCTCTTATCTCTGATTTAAAGCGGCGACTGCCGCAGATGACTACTGATTTCATAACTTTTATCTGATCGGGGCGACTGGATTTGAACCAGCGATCTTCGGACCCCCAGCCCGACGCATTAAACCAGGCTATGCTACGCCCCGAGGTTAGCTTTTATATAGTTTCTTAATGCATTTAGTACAAATCAAAGCCCGCTTGCTAATAGGCAAACCATATTTCTTAGCAATTTCCGGCGGCAGCTTTTTTTTCTGCAAATTGGGGTATTTTCTTTTTTTAGTGGTTGGGTTATAATGACCACGAAGAAGCTTGCGCCTCATTGTCACCATTGACCCTTTACCACAAATAGCACATTGTTTCATATCAATATTAACCATATAATAACATAAAATTTTTTTCAAGTCCATGGGTTTTATATTTCTAATTGCCATTTTAATTTTTTCCATTGTTATCCATGAGGTTGCTCATGGAGCAATGGCAAATTATTTAGGCGACCCAACAGCTAAATATGCCGGCCGTCTTACTTTAAATCCGATAAAACACCTAGACCTTTTTGGTTCAGTGATTATTCCTCTTTTTTTGGTTTTAACCGGTTCAGGGATTATCATTGGCTGGGCAAAACCAGTACCCATTAATCCATATAATTTTCGAGACCAAAAATATGGACAAGCAAAAGTAGCCCTAGCAGGTCCCGGTGCGAATTTTGGGGTAGCTTTGGCCTTTGGTTTATTCTTAAGATTTTTTCCCAGCTTAGTTAATATTCCCAATCTTTATGTAATGTTCAGTTATATTGTTTTTATCAATATCCTTTTGGCTCTTTTTAATTTGATACCCATTCCACCGCTTGATGGTTCTCATATCCTTTTAACCTTTTTACCGGCCTCTATTGCTGAAAATATAAAGATGGTTTTTGCTCGATACGGAATGTTTTTCTTGGTTTTTGTTCTAATGTTTATCTTTTTCTTCTTTCCGCTATTAAGACAAGGAGTTGATTTCATCTTTCAACTCATCGTCGGCCAGCCGCTGTTTATGTAGGGGGGTTGACCCCGAACCACTAAAGGGTTCAGGGTTCAACCCCGCACCTTACGTGGTGCGGGGTTGACTTTTTTGAGGGGCGTGATAGGGTTATGGGAAGTACTTTGAAATTAAAAATTGGGAGTGTTTTGAGAAATAAATAAAAATAAGGAGGCAAGGAAGATGGAAAAGATTAAAAGGTCTGGAGGAACCGCAATAATAGCGGTGGTGATTATGTGTTTGGTTGTAGGGTGGGTTACTACTTTAGCCCATTACCATAATGCTGTTGGAGAAAAGAACGATAAGATTGAGATGTTGAAATTGCAAGCACTTGATTCTCAATATAAGGTTGAGCAGTTGCTGGGCGAACTTAAGGAGTTAAAGGAGCCTATCTTTAAGATTTATCTTGCTTGGCGCAGAACCAGGAAAGTAGAGCTCACTGCTTCTAACTTCCATAAGTACTATGTTGGCATAGAGATGGCTCCATTTTTCCGGTTGGACGAGAGAATCGAAAAGCTTATTAGGGCATATAACGAGGTCTATTATCCTGATTATTAGAATCAAATAAGTTAAGCTTAGTAAAGATAGAAAAAGAAGGAGTAAGAATAGGCATCCTGTTAAAAAATGGGTGCCTTTTTAGTTTTTTTGCGTTTTTTATTGACACACATTATAATATTTGTTAAATTGGGAGTAAATCGCTAGATAGGTTGAATAAGTCTAATAAGTCTAATATGCCGACAATACATCAATTAGTTAAACATCCAAGAAAAAGGAAGAAAAAAAAGCAGAGGATGCCGGCCCTTAAGCGCGGTTTTAATGTGAAAAAAAATAAGCCGTCCCACTTCCTTTCTCCACTTAAGCGAGGGGTGTGCGTGAAAGTATCAACGGTTACCCCTAAAAAGCCGAATTCGGCTCTCAGGAAAATTGCCAGAGTGCGGCTTTCTAACCAAATGGAAGTAACGGCTTATATCCCCGGAGAGGGCCATAATCTTCAAGAGCACTCTATAGTTTTAATCAGGGGCGGCAGAGTTAAAGATTTGCCCGGTGTTCGTTATCATGTGGTCAGAGGTATTCTTGATACAGAAGGAGTGGAGGGGAGAAAGAAGCAGAGGAGTAAATACGGGACAAAGCGAGTTAAAAGTTAAAAGTTAAAAGACAAATTACATGGGCCGAAGAAAGAAAAAGGAGGATCGGGGTTTAAAGCCTGACCCTCAATATAATAATATCCTAGTTGCTCGCTTTATTAATCGATTAATGAAGCAGGGTAAAAAATCCGTAGCCCAAAAGGTTCTCTATGGTGCTTTTGATATTATTAAAGAAAAATTGGATAAAAATCCAATTGAAATATTTGATAAAGCCATCAAGAATGTTTCACCTCTTTTAGAAGTAAGGTCAAGGCGTGTGGGGGGAGCGCATTATCAAATACCTTTTGAGGTACGCGGAGACAGAAAACAAACCTTAGCTATACGTTGGATTATAATGGCGGCCAGGACTCGCAAAGGAAAACCAATGAGAGAAAGGTTAGCTGAAGAATTAATAGACGCCCAAAACAATACTGGCGCGGCTATAAAGAAGAAGAGCGATACCCACCGGATGGCTGAAGCAAATAGAGCATTCGCGCGCTTTGCGTGGCACTAAAAGTCACATAACACATAACACATAACACATAACAATTTGTTACGTGTTCTATGTTCCATGTTGTATGCCCAGACAGTACCCAATAGAAAAAATCAGAGATATCGGTATTATTGCCCATATTGACGCCGGGAAAACTACCGTTACCGAACGGGTGCTTTTTTATACCGGCATTTCTCATAAAATTGGCGAAGTTCACGATGGCCAGGCGGTTATGGATTGGATGGAGCAGGAAAGAGAAAGGGGAATTACCATTACTTCGGCAGCTACCACTTGTTTTTGGAAAGAGCATCAGATAAATATTATTGATACGCCGGGACATATTGATTTTACGGTAGAGGTTCAAAGGTCTTTGAGGGTTTTAGATGGAGCAGTGGTGGTCTTTGACGGAGTAGCTGGAGTTGAACCACAATCAGAAACTGTTTGGCGTCAAGCAGATAAATTCAAGGTTCCAAGAATTTGCTTTATTAATAAAATGGACAGGATTGGTGCTGATTTTGAAAAAAGCCTTCGTTCAATAAAAGAACGCCTGACTCCGAATGTTGTAGTGCTAAACATTCCCATTGGCGCCGAGGATAAATTTGAAGGAGTAATTGACCTTTTGGGGCTTAAAGCGATTAAATTTAAAGGCGATTTTGGTCAAGAAGTAGAGGAGGTTGAAATTCCAGAGAATTTGAAAGAAGCAGCAGTTGCTAGAAGAAAAGAAATGCTCGAGAAAGTAGTGGAAGCAGACGTTGCTTTGATGGAGAGATATTTAGGGGGAGAGGAAATTAATCCTCAAGAACTAAAGCAACTTTTAAGAAAAGCGACTATAAAAGGCCAGCTTGTTCCTGTGCTTTGTGGGTCGGCCTTAAAGAATAAAGGAGTTCAGCTACTTTTAGACGCAATAGTAGATTATTTGCCTGCGCCGATTGATTTGCCTCTCCTTGAAGGTTTTGACCCAAAAGATGAAGCAAAGATTATTAAACTGGGCCCTCAAGATGATGGACCCTTTGCCGCTTTAGCTTTTAAAGTGGCCACCGATCCTTATGTTGGCACACTCACTTATTTTAGGGTTTATTCGGGGACTTTACAAAAGGGGACCTATGTGTTAAATTCTTCAACAGATGAAAAAGAACGTATTGGTCGAATCTTAAGGATGCATGCCGACCACCGAGAAGATATAGAGACGGTTTTCGCCGGTGGTATTGCTGCTGTAGTTGGGCTTAAAAAAACTACTACTGGTGATACTCTCTGCACGCCAGACTTGCCAGTGGTTTTGGAAAAAATTATTTTTCCAGAGCCGGTTATTTCAGTGGCTATTGAGCCGAAAACCAAGCAGGACCAGGAAAAGATGGGCACTGCATTAAGGCGGCTTTCTGAAGAAGATCCTACCTTTGTAGTTAGGGGTGACGAGGAGACCGGGCAGACGATAATTTCTGGGATGGGAGAGCTTCACTTGGAAGTGATTGTTGATAGAATGCTTAGGGAATTTAAGGTTGGAGCTAATATTGGCAGGCCGCAAGTAGCTTATAAAGAGACAATTACCGGCAGCGCTGAGGCAGAAGGAAAATATATTCGTCAGTCTGGCGGAAGAGGTCAATACGGACATGTTTGGCTAAAAATTGAGCCAAAAGGCCGAGGAGAAGGTTTTGAATTTGTTGATGCTATCAAAGGAGGGATTATCCCTCAAGAGTTTATTCCGGCGGTAGAAAAGGGAGTAAAGGAGGCACGGGACAAAGGAGTGTTGGCCGGTTATCTCTTGGTTGATGCTAAGGTTACTCTATATGATGGGTCTTTTCATGAGGTAGATTCATCTGAAGCAGCTTTTAAGATTGCTGGTTCCAAAGCTTTCCAGGAAGCAAGCCGTAGGGCAGGGCTTGTTCTCTTGGAGCCAGTTATGAAAATTCAGGTAATTACCCCAGAAGAGTTTCTAGGTGATGTAACTGGAGACCTTAATGCTAAAAGGGCTCGTATTGAAAAAATGGAGACCAGGTTGCAAGTTAAGGTTATTGATGCAAAAGTACCTCTTGCCGAGATGTTTGGCTATGCTACGGGCTTAAGGTCAATGACTCAAGGTAGGGGCACTTTCACTATGGAGTTTGACCATTATCAAGAAGTGCCGAAGAATATTACCGAGGGGATTATAGGAGAGAGTGATTAAAAAACTAATATGCTAAAAGAAATAGAAGAGCTATTGAAAAAAATAGGAGGGAGGTTTATTATTGTAGAAGATGGTAAGCCCCGCTATGTTATTTTAGATTTTGGGGAGTTCAAGCGTTTAGTCGGCGGTTCTCCTTCAAAAGAGGAAGATTCAGGGCCACCCATAGAGATTGAGGAGCCGCAAGCAGAAGAAAAGGATGATTTGATGGTTGAAGACATACCACTCGAATAGGTAAAATAGGTCAAAATAAGCCAGAGACCTTGCAAATATTGAAGAGTTTGTTATAATTAGAATAAATTTATTAATTTATTAGTTTATTAATTTATTGTTTAGATTCTGCGTGGAATAAATAAATAAATAAATAAACCAATAAATAAAAATTATGGCAGAAAAATTTGAAAGAACAAAACCCCACCTTAATGTTGGCACTATTGGTCATGTTGACCATGGTAAAACAGTGCTTACTGCTGCTATTCTTAAATGCTTAAGGGCAGCAGGATTTAAAGCGCAAGAAAAGAGTGTTGAGCAAATTGATAATGCTCCTGAAGAAAGGGAACGCGGCATTACTATTGCTACGGCTCATGTAGAATACGAATCAGCTAAGCGTCACTACGCTCACATAGACTGCCCGGGGCACGCAGATTATGTAAAAAATATGATTACTGGGGCGGCTCAAATGGATGGAGCGGTCTTGGTGGTCTCTGCTGCTGACGGGCCAATGCCTCAAACAAGAGAACATATTCTTCTTGCTCGTCAGGTAGGAGTCCCAGCCATTGTTGTTTTCTTAAACAAAATTGACCAGGTAGATGATCCCGAATTAGTAGATCTAGTTGAGGAAGAAATAAGGGAGCTTCTGACTAAATATGAATTTGAGGGGAAAAAGATACCGGTGATAAAAGGTTCGGCTCTTCAGGCCCTGGAATGTGGTTGTGGTAAAGAAACTTGCGAGAAATGTAAGCCTATTCTTGATTTAGTTAAGGCTCTTGATGAACATATTCCTGAACCAAAACGGGATGTTGATAAACCGTTTCTTATGCCCATTGAAGATATTTTCTCCATAGAAGGAAGGGGAACAGTGGCTACTGGCCGAATTGAAAGAGGGCGAGTTTTACTTAATAGTGAAGTAGAAATTGTCGGTCTTCGTGATACTCAAAAGATAGTAGTGACTGGGATTGAGATGTTTAATAAGTCTCTAGAGGAGGGTCAAGCCGGAGATAACGCTGGAATACTCCTAAGAGGTGTCAAAAAAGAGGACATCCAAAGAGGTCAGGTTTTAGCCAAGCCAGGCTCTATTACTCCACATACTGAATTTGAAGGTGAGGTTTATATATTAACCAAGGAAGAAGGTGGAAGGCATACCCCATTTTTTAGCAAGTATAAACCTCAATTTTATCTAAGGACCACTGATGTAACTGGTGAAGTAACATTGCCCGAAGGGACAGAAATGGTTATGCCCGGCGATACAGTTAATCTAAAAATTAAACTGATTGCTCCGATTGCTATGGAAGAAGGAATGCATTTTGCTATCAGAGAGGGGGGAAAGACTGTAGGAGCAGGTGTGGCAACAAAGATTATAAAGTAAAGAGCTTTCTCGAAAATCTCAAGCCGTAGGCGCAGAGATTTTCGTAAGAAAACCTTTACCCCGCCCCCAATCTATGTTTAATTGGCTTAAACTTATCTCGAAAATAGGTCTAAAGCATCCAAAGCACAGATTGGGGGCGGGGTGCTCAAATTAATAACGAAATTTTGTTCGTCTTGCGGACTCCAAAATTTCGATAAAATTGGCATGGCAAAACAAAAAAAAGAAGCTCCTCCAGAGCAGCGGGTTAGGATTAAAATAAAAGCTTACGACCATAAGATTATTGACCAGTCTGCTAAAAAAATTGTGGAGGCACTTCTTCGTCAAGGAGCAGAAGTGGCTGGTCCGGTACCTTTACCAATAGAAAAAAGTAAGTATACAGTAAACCGTTCTCCTTTTGTTCATAAAGACGCAAGACAGCAATACGAAATAAGAATTCACAAGCGTTTAATTGATATTCGTAATCCTAATCCTAAAATAATTGATGCCTTGACTAATTTAGAGCTGCCGGCTGGAGTAGATATTGAGATAAAAATGTAGTATATCGGTCTCTTAAAATTTGACTTTTGAATTTATGCGAATAGATTCAATAAAATATTTTATAAGAGAGTTTTAACTAAAAAAAGAGATTCTAGCCATCATTTTATTACCGGGCTAGTGCTCGGTATTTTTGTTACAATGAAATTCATATTGGGTAAAAAATTGGGAATGTCTCAAGTATTTAAGGACGATAAAGTAATCCCAGTCACTTTAATTGAAGCTGGGCCCTGTAAGGTTGTGCAAGTTAAAACTAAAAAAAAGGAAGGATATGAGGCGGTGCAAGTAGGATTTGGCAAAGCTTTAAGGGAATTCAGAGTGGAAAAACCAAAGCTTAAAGTTGGAGATGAGATTAATGTATCTTCGTTCAAAGTTGACGATATAGTAAAAGTTTCGGGGATTTCAAAAGGCAAGGGATTTCAAGGAGTGGTTAAGCGTTGGGGATTTAAGGGTTCTCCTGCCAGTCACGGAACAAAACATACCCTAAGAGCTCCCGGCTCAATTGGTTCGGCTTTCCCTCAAAAAGTTTTTAAAGGGATGAAGATGGGCGGACGGATGGGGGCAGAAAGAATCACTGCTTCAGGACTTAAAATAATTAAAGTTGAGCCCCAAAATAATTTATTAGCCGTAAAAGGCGCGGTGCCGGGGAGAAAAGGGACGCTACTAGAGATAAAATCCAAATAATATGAGAGTTTCTGTTTACAACCAACAAGGAGAAAAAATGGGGGTAGCTTTATTGCCTAAGGAGATTTTTGATGTTAAGATGAATCCTGATTTAGTTCATCAGGCATATGTAGCCCAGATTGCCAGTGCGAGAAGAGTAATTGCCTCAACTAAAACCAGAGCCGAACGACGAGGTGGCGGTAGAAAACCATGGCGGCAAAAGGGAACAGGGCGCGCTCGAGCTGGCTCGATCCGTTCTCCTATATGGCGAAAAGGTGGGGTTACTTTCGGACCAAGGAAAGAGAGGGTCTATAAGATTAAGATAAACAAAAAAGCAAGACGAAAGGCACTTTTTATGGTTCTATCTTCTAAAGCAAAAGATAAAGAACTGATTATCGTTGATAAGTTAAAGATTGCCAAAGCGAAAACAAAAGAAATGGTTAAATTACTTGATAATTTAATTAAAAAGAAAGATAGGGTTTTAGTGGCCACAGCAGGGAAAAATGAGGCGGTAGTCAGAGCCAATAAAAATATTACTTATACTAAAACAATAAGAGCAGATAGTTTAAATGTAGTTGACTTATTGAATTATAAGTATCTTCTTATGCCGAAGGAGGCAGTAAAGATAATCAAAGAGACCTTTCTTTAATTATTATTTATTTGTTTATTCATTTATTCATTTATTTTTTATCTTCGTCAATAAACTAATAAACCAATAAATTAATAAATCATGGGGATATTTAAAAAACTTAAGAACTTCTTTAAACCCAAAAAGCCTGAGAAAATCGAGAAACCCCGAAAGAAGATTATTGAAAAACCTACGCCTAAACCGATTAAAAAGCCAAGGGTTAGAAAGATTCCAGCTTGGGAAATTTCAAAGCTCATTCTTACTCCCCAGATTACTGAAAAAGCCACAGATTTATCAGTTCAAAATAAATATATTTTTAAAGTAGCGCGAATTGCAAATAAATCTCAGATTAAAAAAGCACTTCGGGCTTTATATGGGGTTAAAGTAACCAGTGTTAATATTATCAACATCCACCGTAAGCCACGCAGAATTGGCAGAACCTCTGGTTTTAAACCGGGATATAAAAAGGCGGTAGTCACGTTGGCTAAGGGAGAGAAGATAGAAATTGTGAAAGGAGTATAACATGAAGAAACTACTCAAATCGAAAATTCGGAAGGCCGGGCGGTCAAAAGGAAAAATCACTGTTCGGCACAGGGGGGGCGGTGCAAAGCGGCTTTATCGAACTGTTGATTTTAAACGCAAGAAACTTAACATTCCAGCCGAGGTTAAAGCTTTGGAATACGACCCCAACCGAACTGCAAATATTGCTCTTATAACTTACGCTGACGGTGAAAAGTCCTATATTTTAGCTTCTTCTGGCTTGAAAGTAGGTGATATTATTATTAGCGCCGAAAAAACACCAATTAAAGTTGGTAATAGAATGAAACTAGCCAACATTCCGGTTAGCACTTCAGTTTATAACGTAGAGCTAAAACCTTCTCATGGTGGACAAATAGTTCGTTCAGCTGGAGCTTCCGCCCAGGTTTTGGCAAAAGAAGGAAAATATATCCATCTCAAGCTTCCTTCCGGAGAAATAAGGAAGATTTTCCAAGAAGCGATGGCTAGTATCGGTCAAGTTTCTCGCGAGACACATGGTTTGGAAAAATTGAGAAAAGCGGGCCAGAGCCGCTGGCGAGGAATCCGACCAACGGTGAGAGGAAGCGCCATGAGTCCGCGAGACCATCCTCACGGTGGCGGAGAAGGAAGGCAGCCAATAGGACTCAAACATCCAAAGACGCCTTGGGGAAAACCAACTTTGGGGTATAGGACGAGGAAGAAACATAAGCCTTCCGATAAATATATAATTCAGAGAAGAAAAAAGAGGGGAAGGAAATAAAAATCATGGCAAGATCATTGAAGAAAGGGCCCTACGTAGACCTTAAACTTCTCAAAAAAATAAGCAAGTTCAAGCGCGGCGATAAGGCCGTGGTTAAGACCTGGGCCAGGGCTTCAACTATTTCTCCTGAAATGGTCGGATTTACCATTGGAATTCATGACGGCAAGACCCATGTGCCAGTATTTATTACCGAAGATATGGTGGGGCACAAATTAGGTGAGTTTGCTTCTACTCGTAAATTCATTGTTCATGGTGGAAGGATGGCTAGAGAGGAGCAAGCGGCAACAAAGAGGAAAGAAACAGAGAAAATTGAGGCGGCCGAAAAGGAAGTAGAAAAAAAGCCTGAAGAAAAAATAGTTAAGAAAAAAGAGGAATAAAGACTTGAAACTTATGAAGATTAAAGCCAGTTTAAAATACCTACATATTTCTCCCCGCAAAGTTCGAATAATTACCAATCTTATAAAAGGAATGGATGTGGGAAAAGCAAAGCTTCAACTTCGGCTTCAATCCAGGAGAGCAGCTAGACCTCTGCTTAAACTTTTAGATTCTGCTGTGGCTTCTGCAAAACATAATTTTAATCTTGAGGAAAAGAATCTTTATATCTCTAAAATTGTCACGAACGAAGGCCCAACTTTTAAACGGTTTCGAGCTCGAGCTCGAGGCAGTGCTGCCCCCATTATGAAGAGGACAACTCACGTGGTTTTAGAGCTGGCGGAAAAGATTGTAACTCCTCCAAAAAAAGTTACGGAAGCTGTACCTGAAAAAGTGGAAAAAGCGGTAAAAACTACAGCGGTGGAAACTAAAAAGCCCCAAACTCTTAAGAGGCCTCCAAAGAAGAAATTCATAGCCAAAGGAATTAAGCAAATAGGTAAAAAAATATTTAGGAGAAAATCTATATGAGTCACAAAATTCATCCCTTTTCTTTCCGGATTGGAACAATTTTCAGCTGGAAATCGAAATGGTTAAATAAAAAAAATTATTCTGAATATCTCAAGCAAGATTGGGATTTGAGGAATTTTATTAAAAAGAAACTTTCCAATGCAGGAGTAAAGGAAATCCTTATTGAACGCTCAGCAAATTTAATAAATATAATTATTTGTTCTTCAAGACCCGGTATTGTTATTGGACGAGGAGGAACCGGCATAGAAGAATTGAAGATTGCAGTCGAGGCAAGGTTGAAGCCCCCAAAGCAGAAGCTCGCCACGGGACAAGCAAAAATAGAGGTAAAATTAGAAATCCAAGAAGTAAAAAGTCCTGAAACCCACGCTCAGTTAGTAGCTCAAAATATAGCTTCAGAATTAGAAAGACGTATCCCTTATCGTCGGGTTTTAAAACGGGCATTGGATAGGGTTTCTCAAGAAAAAGTTGTAGAGGGAGTAAAAATATTGCTTTCCGGTCGACTAAATGGTGCAGAGATTGCTCGCAGTCAATGGTTAAGTTATGGAAAGATTCCCTTAGGTACTTTGAGGGCGGACATTGATTTTGCTGAGAGTCGTTCTTATACTACTTATGGTGTAGTCGGGGTTAAGGTTTGGATTTATAAAGGAGAAGTTTTTGAAAAAAATGTTAATACCCAAGAAAGTAAAACATCGTAAACATTTTCGAGGCAAAAACAGAGGTAAAGCTGTCAGGGGCAGCACTCTCTCTTTTGGCAGCTTTGGTCTTAAAGCAGAGGCAAGAGGAGCTTTAAGTTCACGTCAAATTGAAGCAGCTCGTCGCTCTATTACTCGATTTGTGAAGCGAGAGGGGAAGCTTTGGATCCGTATTTTCCCAGATAAACCGGTAACTAAAAAAGGAACCGAGGTGGGCATGGGCTCGGGAAAGGGTCCGGTTGACCATTATGTGGCCGTGGTAAAACCCGGTAGGATTCTCTTTGAGATAGACGGCATTTCAGAGGAAGCAGCTCGAGAAGCTTTTAGATTAGCGGCTCATAAATTGTCGATTAAGGTGAGATTTATAAAAAAATAATCAGTAAAGCTTCCTAGCTTCCTAGCTTCTTAGGCCTTAGAAAGAAAAATTCCTAAAAAGCTAAAAAGCTAAAGTACATGAAGATAAAAGAACTTCGTTCAAAATCAAAGGCTGAACTTAAAAAAATACTCAGCGAAAGTCAAGAGAAATTGAGGAAACTTAGATTTGATATAGCAAATAAGCAGTTAAAGAATGTGAGGGAGATGCGAAAGGTTAAGAAAGATATTGCTAGAATATTAACACTGCTTAAAGAGCAAGAGAAGACACAGAAGAAATAAATTAAATTCTTAATTCCTAACTAGATATTAGAAATTTTAAAGACATGGTCAATAATAAACACAAACGAATACTAAGAATTTTTAAGGGTGTTGTTGTTTCTGACAAGATGGACAAGACTGTGGTTGTGGCTGTTGAAATTATGAAGGAACATCCAAGATATAAAAAGAGATATAGAGTCACAAAACGTTATAAAGCTCATGATGAGAGAAATCAGTGTAAAGTAGGGGATAAGGTTACTATTGCCGAATGTAGGCCCATTTCGAGAGAAAAACGTTGGCGAATATTAAAAAAACATGATACAAAGTGAGACCAAATTAAAGGTTGCCGACAATACTGGAGCAAAGATTATTCAGTGCATTAAGGTATTGGGTGGGAGCAAAAGACGTTATGCGGCAGTAGGAGATATAATTGTTGCTTCGGTTAAAGAGGCAGAACCGAGGGGAATGGTTAAAAAGGGAGAGGTGGTTAGAGCAGTGATTGTTCGGACCAAAAAATCCTTAAGAAGACCTGATGGAACTTATATAAGGTTTTCCGATAATGCAGCAGTAATTTTAGATGGAAAAGTCCCAAAAGGAACTCGTATTTTTGGACCGGTGCCGCGCGAACTAAGAGAAAAAGGATTTGTAAAGATTATATCATTGGCACCAGAAGTGTTATGAGAATAAAAAAAGGTGATACAGTTCTAATACTATCAGGCAAGGACCGGGCAAGGACCGGTAAAGTTACTCGTGTTTTGCCAAAAGGGGGAAGGGTTATTGTTGAAGGTATAAATATTCAGAAAAAGCATACTCGCCCTCGAAAACAAAGACAAAAAGGAGAAATTGTAGAAGTACCCGCTCCTTTTGATATATCTAATGTTAAACTTATTTGTCCTAAATGTAGCAAGCCAACCAGAGTTGGTTATAAAATAATAGACGATAAAAAACTTAGGGTGTGTAAAAAGTGCGGAGAAGAAATATGACCAAACCTAGACTACAAATAAAGTACATCAAAGAAGTCATTCCTGCCATGAAGGCGAAATTTGGATATAAAAACGACTTGGTGGTGCCGACCATCAAAAAGGTGCTCCTTAATACCGGTATAGGGAGTACAGCCAGAGATGAAAAAATGCACCAACATATTAGCAAAGACCTAAGCTTAATTACAGGACAGGCACCATCATTGAGACCTGCTCGCAAAGCAATTTCAGGATTTAAAATTAGAGCAGGGTTACCTGTAGGATTGAGGGTGACTCTTCACGGCAGGAGAATGTGGGAATTTATAGATAGATTAATAAGTTTGAGCTTGCCAAGAGTAAGAGATTTTAGGGGAATATCATCTAAATCCTTTGACGGCAAAGGGAATATCAGTATAGGTTTAAAAGAACACATTGTTTTTCCAGAGATTGAAGCCGAAAGTGTAAAAGACATTTTCGGATTGGAGGTAAATGTAGTTACTTCTGCTAAGACGGACGAAGAGGGGAAGGAGTTGTTAAAATTATTGGGGTTTCCCATAAGAGAAAAAAATAGCCATGCCTAGAAAAGCTTTAATTGTAAAAGCTGAAAAAAAACCAAAATTTTCCACCCGCATTGTGCGGCGATGTTGGCGTTGTGGTCGAAAGCGTGGCTTTATGCGCAAATTTGGTTTGTGCCGCATATGTTTTAAGGAATTAGCGGATAAAGGAGAAATCCCCGGAGTAAAAAAATCATCATGGTAGATCCAATTTCTGACATGTTAACTCAAATAAGAAATGCTCAAGCTGTTGAGAAGGAAACAGTTACTTTGAGCTATTCAAAGCTGAAGGCAAATCTTGCTAAAATCCTAAAAAAAGAGGGCTATATTAAAGAGGTAGCAGAAGCGAAAGTTAAAAAAGGCAAAGGAACGCTTCGTCAGAGGTTACTCAAGATTTCTTTAAAATATACCGATGGAAAGCCGGCGATTAATGAACTAAAAAGAGTAAGTAAACCCGGACAAAGAATTTATGTTTCTTGTCACAGGCTTCCTCGAGTACTGGGCGGCTTAGGGATTGCTATTATTTCTACCTCTCAAGGTTTAACGACCAATAAAGAGGCAAGGAAGAAAAAATTAGGAGGAGAAGTAATATGCGAAATTTGGTGATTATATGAGTAGAATCGGCAAACAACCTATTAAGATTCCGGAAGGTGTCGAAGTTAAACTCGACAATAATTCTATTACAGTAAAGGGCCCACTTGGAACCCTAGAGCAGAAATTAAGCAGCGAGTTTCTAGTAGAGTTCAAAGATAATTTTATAAAAGTGGTTCCTGTTCTTAAGAGAGAACAAACTTCTGCTCTCTGGGGGCTAACTCGCGCACTTATTGCTAATATGGTAAATGGGGTTTCGGTTGGGTTTGAGAAAAAATTGGAGATAAACGGCGTAGGGTATAAAGCAGTAGTCGAGCAAGAATTTCTTATTCTTAATGTAGGTTTTTCTCATTCGGTGAAACTTTTGATTCCCGCGGGAATTAATGTAAGTATTGAGAAAAATATTGTTAGTGTTTCCGGGATTGATAAACAGTTAGTTGGTCAATTTGCTGCTAATATTAGAGCAGTTAAGCCCCCGGAGCCGTACAAAGGAAAGGGAATAAGATATATTGACGAAGTTGTCCGTCGCAAACCAGGAAAGAAAGCGGCAACGATGGAGAAGTAATAAGCATGGATAAGAAAAAAGCCAAAATTAGAAGACATAAAAGAGTAAGAGCCAAGATTAAAGGGACGAAAGCTTGTCCTCGGCTTTCTGTATTTCGTTCAAATAAACATATATATGCTCAACTTATTAATGATGAGAAGGGCCATGCTTTGGTTAGTATTAATGATTTAGGATTAGCAAAGGTTGCAAAACTTAAAGGTAAGATTTCTCAAGCTCATGAAGTTGGTAAATTACTTGCTAAAAAAGCCACGAGCGAGAATTTTAAGAAGGTAGTTTTTGATAAAGGTCCTTATAAGTATCATGGGAGAGTAAAGGCATTAGCAGAAGGGGCGAGAGAGGGAGGATTAAAATTTTAAAATTTCTAATTTCTAATTTCTAATTTCTAATTTTTATGGCAAGACAAATACAACCAAAGGAAAAGCCGGAATTCGAACAAAAACTTTTAAATATTGCTCGAGTAACCCGTGTTGTAGCAGGCGGTCGGCGTTTTAGATTTCGAGCTGTCGTAGCCCTTGGCAATGGAAAAGGCAAAGTTGGCTTGGGAATAGCTAAGGGTGCTGATGTAACCGGAGCTGTGGAAAAAGCTCAAAAAAAAGCAAAGAAGAATTTGATAACGGTTTCCCTTGTCGAGGGGACAATTCCTCATGAAATAAAGATAAAATTAGGGGCAGCAAAATTACTACTTAAGCCCGCCAGAGCTGGCAGGGGTATTGTTGCTGGAGGGGTGCTCCGGTCGATATTTAAGTTAGCCGGCATAAAGCAAATTTCTGCTAAAATTCTAGGAACAAGTAACCAAATGAATAATGCCAGAGCGGCGATAGAAGCATTGAAAAAGCTCAAAACTCAAAATGCAATTACATCAACTAAGACCAATTCATAAAAAGAAACAAAAAAAACGTATAGGCCGCGGAGGCAAGCGCGGCACTTATTCTGGACGGGGCATGAAAGGCCAGAAA
>CAYRSW010000003.1:4901-41172 GCA_964427335.1 uncultured Candidatus Saccharibacteria bacterium | reverse complement strand
GTAATCTTAATATTGGTGTCAGGCATGTTTTGCCTACCTTTCCGTTTGTTTATATTTTAATTAGTGGTCAGATAGTTAAAATATTTGATTGGGTTAAATTTAAAAAATTTATTAATTTATTAATTTATTGCTTTATTGGTTTATTATTAGTGTGGTACGCGTTAAGTAACTTTATAGTTTATCCGCATTACATCGCTTATTTCAATGAAATTATTGGTGGGCCTAAAAATGGCTATAAATACATGGTTGATTCTAATGTTGATTGGGGTCAGGACTTGAAGCGGCTGGCTGTATTTGTCCAGGATTATAAAATCGACCAGATTAAGGTCGATTACTTTGGCGGTGGTTCTCCTGAATATTATCTAGGTGAAAAATTTATCCAGTGGCGCAGCTCCAACGGCCCAACTACCGGCTGGCTCGCTGTTTCGGCCACTCTCTACCAAACCAGCTTTCAAGATTGGGAAAATTCTTATTGGTGGTTGGAAACCCGCGAACCAGTCACCGTCATCGGTCATTCCATCCTTGTATATCACATCGGGAATTAGAAATTAGAAATTAGAAATTAGAAATTTACTTATAATATATCCTTCCCGGCACCCTCAAATCTATATACTCTAAGCTTTCTCTTTCTTCTTTAGTAATCTTCTCTGTTAGAACCAAGTCTAAAATTTTAACTTGGCTGGTAAGTTCTCGAGTTGTATCAAAATAAACTTGCCATCCCTCTTCGGTTTCTACATTAATCTGGCCAGCTGAAGCCAAACCGATACTGCCTTTTACCATTTTTAATCCTGCTATTTTGGGCAGGATTAATTTTATTTGAAAAATAAAATCAACTAGTTCAGAGACGGCAATTTTTTCTTCCAAAGAACTAAAGCTTTCTCTCTCTTCCTCCACTAAAATAAATGGGCCATTGATGAGTTTTTCTCTGTCCAGATTTTCTAGGTCAATATCAAAAGCTTTACCAAAAACCATTCCATCTTGATCCAAGTAAAAGCACTTCCTTTCTTCTTGTTTTTTCTGGCACCAAATAAGATTTAAGTTTTTTTCTTTTATTTCTACCTCTAGGGCGTTGGGAAATCCTTTTTGAATATCTACCCCTTCTATTCTTTTAAATTTATCAAGGATTGCTTTTTCTAGTTCCCCTTCTTTAAGAATAAAAAAATTGTTGGCCGGAATCAGAAACCAGCGACGATTCAGAAAAGACCTAAGAGTTTCTTCTACCTCTTCGGGAACTAAAGAGCGTCCTCCGGATATTATAAAATTATTAATCTTAAAAACTTGCGAAAAAAATAAAAAATAAAAAATCCCGCTAAATAAAAAAAGGATAAGAACCGAAATTAATATCTTTTTTGCTTTTCTCTTCCTATACCTTCTCATATGCATAATTGATAATTTTATCTAAAAGTTGAGGAAATTCCATTCCAGCTGCCTTAGCTGACTTAGGCACCAAACTATTTTCAGTTAAGCCCGGAATAGTATTAATCTCCAGGACGTATATTTCGGATTTCGGATTTCGCCCGCCTGCCAGTCGCCTTGAGGCTCCAGCCGATTGGCGGGCAGGGATTTCGGATTTTTCTACTATCATGTCTACGCGTGCAAAACCGCGGCAACCAAAAGCTTGATAGACTTTTAAGGCTAAATCTTGAGCTTTTCTGGTTAATTTACGAGAAATCCTTGCCGGAACAATTTCATCACATAATTTAGGATTATATTTTGCTTTAAAGTCAAAAAAATCTCTCTTGAGAGCTATCTCAATCACAGGCAGTGCTTTGGGATTTTTATTGCCTAAAACCGGCACAGTTATTTCTGTGCCAAAAATATATTTCTCAATAAGCACCTGTTTGCCCTCTTTGAAAGCCGCCTTAAGAGCCCCCTTTATATCTTTCTTATCTTTAACAATAGTAACCCCAATGCTAGAACCAGAAGCAGATGGTTTTATAACTAAAGGTAACTTCAGTTGAGAGAGAATCCTCTTTACTGACCCTTGCCCTTCAAAATAATATTGCTGCTGGTCAATAACCACATAGGAGGGTGTGAAAATATTCTTGGCTTTAAAAATCTGTTTAGTGATAAGTTTATCCATCGCCAGCATCGAAGCAAGCTCACCAGAACCAGTATAGAGAATTCCCAAATCGTCCAATACGCCCTGGACTTCGCCATCCTCCCCAAACTTTCCATGTAGCCCTATAAAAACTAAATCGGGCTTTTTGTTTCTAACTTTAGAAATCCAGCTTACTTTATCTTTTACTTCGATAGCAAAAACTTCATATTTTTTCTTATCTAAAAAAGAGACTACGTTTCTTCCGGTAGCCAAAGAAATATCTCTTTCACTAGACACCCCACCCATTAAAACCGCAATTTTGAGTTTTTTAGACATAAATTCTTGGCACTAACGGATTTATCCTTGAGACTACTTCATAATTTATTGTTTCCAGTTTTCCTGCTAAATCTTGAGCACTAATTTCTTCACTGCCTTGTCTGCCCAAGAGCACAACCTCTTCTTCAAGCCCAACATCCTTTATATTCGTTACATCCACCATCGTCATATTCATACAAACGCGCCCCAGAACTTTTGCTCGCTTGCCCTTTATTAATACATTACCAATACTGGAAAATTTGCGGTCGTAACCATCGGCGTATCCCACCGGTAAAACAGCTATTTTTGAATCACGAACTACTGATTCCTGACATCCGTATCCAATTGGAGAATCCTTCTTTAAAAATTTCACTTGAGCTACTTTTGTTTTCCAGCTAAGCACAGGTTTTAGCTGGAATTTGATGTTTTTCTTCTTACTAACTAAATTTTTGATTGCTATAGACGGCCAAAGACCATATAAACCAATACCAACTCTAACCATGTCAAAGAGAGTTTCTTCAAAAGCAATAACGGCTGCGGTGCAGGCTGTATGTTTAACGGGAATATTAATTTTATAATTTTGGAAAATTTTAATTGCTTGCCTAAATTTAACCAGTTGTCCTTTTGTAAAAGAAGAACTTGGGATTTCGGCATTAGCAAAATGAGTAGAAATTCCTTCTAACCTAACAAATGGATACTCATTGATAAGCTTAATAAACTCGGGAATCGCCTCCGGCTCTACTCCTTGCCGATTAGTCCCAGTCTCTATTTTCAGATGGATATGGGCAACTTTTTCAAGTTTTGGAGCAAGTTTTCCTAATATTTCTATAGTCTCAAGATTATAACAAGTAAGCTTAATGTTATTAGTTATCACCTCCCCCAACCGAGACTGCGGCACATAACCTAAAACTAAAATCGGCGTCTTAACCTTCGCCTTTCTTAAATCTAGGGCTTCATCTATTGAGTCAACTCCTAACCAATTAGCCCCAGCCTTTGCGGCAATTTTTGAAGTCTTTACTAATCCATGACCATAAGCATTGGCTTTAACCACCGCCATAAGCTTCACCCGCGGCTTAATCAATTTCTTAAATTGCCCTATGTTATGGATAAGAGCACTTTTACTAATCTCAACCCAAGTTCTTAAAAACTCTTGACTTTTTTTCATAGTAATTCAATTTTACCATACTCAACCCAAAAAGAAAAGGGCTCTTATCTCAGGATAAAGCCCTTTAAACTTGCTTTATTCTTTATTTATTATCAAAAACAATACCTTCCTCTTTCATAGATATTCGAATAGTATCTCCTTCTTTAAACTTTCCGGCAAGAATTTTTTCGCTCAAAGGATTCTCTATCAATCTCTGAATGGTTCTTCTTAGGGGTCGTGCTCCAAAGTCTGGGTCGTATCCCTGCTCAACGATAAGGTCTTTTGCCGGCTCGGTAACCTTAAGTTTAATTCCTTTCTCTCCAAGCGCCTCCCCTACCCCATCAAGCATCAAATCAACAATTTTCTTAATTTCTTTCTTACCTAAAATGTGAAAAACAACAACTTCATCTAGCCGATTCAAAAATTCGGGACGAAAACTCTTTTTAAATTCAGCTAGAACCTGATTTCTAATATCCCGATAAGATAAACCCTTCTCTTGGTCTGCTTCAAATCCTACCTTAGCCCCTTTTATTAACTGCTCTGTTCCTAAATTAGAAGTCATAATGAGAACCGTATTTCTAAAATCCACTGAGTGTCCTAAATTATCAGAAAGCCGACCGTCGTCCATAATCTGAAGCAGAATATTGTATACATCGGGGTGCGCCTTTTCTATTTCATCCAGAAGAATTACCGAATAGGGCTGACGCCTTACTTTTTCAGTTAGTTCTCCTCCTTCTTGATATCCTACATAACCAGGCGGAGCACCAATAAGTCGGGAGACATTGAATTTTTCCATATATTCAGACATATCGAGCTGAATTAAGGCTTCTTCTTTCCCAAACAGGAACTTGGCCAAGTTTTTAGCCAAATAGGTTTTTCCAACGCCGGTAGGACCGATAAAGAAGAAAACTCCTACTGGTCGTTTGATACTCTTCACTCCAGCTCTAACGCGCCGAATAGACTGTGAAATTATCTTTACTGCTTCGTTCTGGCCAATAACTGCTTCTTTTAGAGTTTCTTCCATGCGGATAAGCTTCATCTGTTCTTCCTCAGTCAAATCCTGAAGAGGAATACCCATCCAGCTGGAAACAATATCAGCAACTTCTTTTTCCGTAACTTCTGGGGCTTGGCTTTCTTTATTTTGGGCCCATTGTGCTTTTTTTTGTTCAAGTTTTTCTTTTAATTCATTTCTCTTCTCTCTAATATCGGCTGCTTTTTCATATTCTTGAGCTTTTACTGTTGCATCTTTTTCCTTTTCAACCTGTTCAATCTCTCTTTCTAGTTTTTTAACCTCTTCCGGAACAATTCTAGTTTTAAGTTTCGTTCTGGCTGCTGCTTCGTCCATCACATCAATAGCTTTATCAGGTAAAAATCTATCCTGAATATATCGATGGGAATTCTTCACTGCAGCCGTGATTGCTCCGTCGGTAATTTTTACTCCGTGAAAGACCTCATATTTATCTCTTAAACCTTTGAGGATCTCAATAGTTTCCTTAACTGTTGGCTCCAGCACCATTATTGGCTGAAATCTCCGCTCCAGTGCAGAATCTTTTTCTATATACTTACGATACTCGTTTAGGGTTGTTGCTCCGATACACTGAAGTTCTCCTCTGGCCAATGCTGGCTTTAAAATATTTGAGGCATCTATAGCTCCTTGAGCTCCTCCAGCTCCAATTAAAGTGTGAACTTCATCTATAAAGAGAATTATATTTTTTGCAGCTCTTATTTCCCTTAATATTTCCTCCATCCGTTTCTCGAACTCTCCCCGATATATCGTTCCCGCTACTATTCCTCCTAGCTCCATAGTAACTACTCTTTTATTTGCGAGAACTTCAGGAACTTCACTCTTAGCAATTTTTTGAGCTAGTCCTTCTGCGATAGCAGTTTTTCCTACCCCAGCTTCTCCGATAAGAACTGGGTTGCTCTTGGTTCGCCGACAAAGTATTTGCATTAGTCGTTCAATTTCTTTCTTCCGACCAATCACCGGATCCAATTTCCCCTCTTTTGCCAAAGCAGTCAAATCACGGCCGAATTGATCAAGTATTGGTGTTGATGTCCGAACGGTCCCAGCTTCTTCATGAAGAGAAGGTTTTGTTTCTTTTTCTTTCCCTTTTTCTTTCAGAAGAATAAGAACCCTCTCTTTTAATCCTTGTAAATTTACTCCAAGCTTTGTTAGAATCTGAGCAGCGGTAGTCCCTCCTCCAGCGACGCACCCTCCTCCAATTAATCCTATTAAGAGATGTTCGGTGTTAATAATGCCCGCATCCCTTGCATATAGAATTGCTCTCCGTATAGCTATATGAGATTCTTCATTAAACTCTGGTTGAAAGAATTCCGAAAAGAATCCCTTAGAAGGAGAAATAATTCCTCCACCCATCCCCTCTTTCATAGATTCTATAATCTCATATACTCGCGTTCTGTCCACTCCCAATTCCCTTAAAACTTGAGTAGCTACTATATCTCTTTGGTGAAGAAGACCTAAAAGCAGATGTTCGGTGCCCACTGAGTCATCTTCAAGTCTCATCGCTTCTTTTTTAGCCAACGTGATCGCTTTGGCTACTTCTGGCGTAAAATTCATCATTAACCTCCGTCATCTTATCAAAATTTTTTAAAGGTACTTCTTATCTTAGAATATTAGCATATAAATTGAAATCAGGTTTCAGTCAGGTTTCGAACACCGAAAAGCGGCTTTAAAGACCGCTTTTTTAATATCCTGTCACTAATTTTCCCCAAGACTTAGCCTTATAGAAGCCTCGTGGAAATTAACTTCAGAGCCGAATAAGCTTCTCAAGCCAAGGAATGTGCTCATTTCGACGCTTCCACCAAATATCTTCCCAAACATAATGAACCGCTAAATTTTTCCACTTACCCCACTTGTCAAAATGTTTAAGCATTTTATCAACCGGCACTAAATTTTTTTCGTAGTCTTTATTGAAAAAAATTTTGGTGTAAATCTTTTGTTCCCAAGGCGAGATATGATTCAAATAATCCCAACGATGAAAGACATCAAGCATAATATAGCCGACCGAAGCGGGACCAATTCCGTAAAGAGATATAAGCATTTCTTCTTGTTCTTCTGCGCTTTTTTGTCTGAACTCCAACTCATTAATTTTTCCTTTGGCGAATGGCTCTGAAATTTTAATTAAGGATTTTGCTCGATAACCCATTTTTAAATCTCGTAATTTTTGTTCACTTGCTTTTGCTAAAATCCTTGGCTCCCAAAAATACCAAAATCTCTGATTATCAAATTTCAATAAACGTCCGTAATTCTCAAAAAGGGCTTGCATCATATATACGCTTCTTCTAACAGTAGTGTTTTGTAAAACGATGGCGATAATGAAATACTCGTAAAGTGACCCTGGATGCATAGGCCGCAAGCCCCGAAATTTTTTGATGATCGGCTTTAGTAAAGAGTCTTTGCTAACGTCACGGTAAAATCCAGAGAGGTCAAGATTTAGATTATATCTCCAGATAATTTCCTGCTTAAATGAATTTAGAAATTTTGGCGTTAACTTCTTGGAAGAAAAAATCCTTACAGATACTCTTGGTTTTTGCTTAGTGCCTTTATCTTCAAAAATCAACCCCAACTTCTCTCCCTCCCACAGCATTGTTTGCCATCTCTTGCCCGACTCCCATTTTGTATCACCCGTCGGAAAATGGTCCGGTTTATGAAAAGTTGAATCAAAATAAAAAGGCGTTGTTGGGGTTATTTCCAATTTTGTCTGATTATTTAATTTGGTAGCTCTTACTTTGTCCATTGAGAAATTTCCCAAAGGTTGCCGTCAGGATCGGAAAAATAGGCAACTCTTTGACCCCAAGACATTGTTTTTGGCTCAACTGTAAATTCAACACCCTTTTCTTTAAGTTCTTTGTATAGAGCGTTTACATCTTCAACTGCGTCCCAACCCAAAATTGCGGGACGTGGTAAATTTGCGTCGGCGCTTACCTTTCCTTTGCCGGCTAAATCTTCAGCAACTTTCTTTTCTAAAAGTGCCAAAGTTGCGCCTTCAGTTTCAAAATCAGCAAAGCCTTCTTCATTAGTTTTGAGTTTTAGACCAAGCTTGTTTTGGTAAAAGTCAATCGCTTTTTTCAGGTCCAAAACGATCAAAGCAATTGCCATAATTTTGTTAGTCATAGTTTTTGTTATTTTCCCGAGGCTAAGCCTCGGGAAAAAATATTTATAATGGTCGGAGCGCCGGGATTTGAACCCGGGATCTCCGCCTCCCAAAGGCGGCGCCTTAAGCCACTAGGCTACGCTCCGTTTATTTTATAGTTGGTTAAGGATATCCTTTAAGAAACCTAATAATTTATAATAAGTTTTTTTATCAGTGTACCTTATTTTACACGTTCCTTCTGTTTTTCCTCGTTTCTTTCCTAGAGGTCTAATAATAGTCTTATTAAAGCGAGATCTTGGTATTTTGGTTATTCCTGACCAATATTTCTCGCACTTTTTTAAGTCATTATCTTCGTGAATTTGCAACTGTAATTTTAGTCTTTCTTCGATAATACCAATATCATTTCTTAAAAAATCCAAAAAAATTCTAATTATCTCCGGATCTGTATTAGTTATTTCGATTGGATAAGAGACAGCGTTCTTCCATCTTTTGTCTCGTCGAGATCTAGTTCCTTCCGTCCACCATAGAATTAAACCAACGATTTGTCTGGTGGTATAATGCATACAAAAATTATAACGTATCTCGCGCTATACAGCAAGTGCAAATTACTTATATAAGACTCTATCTGAAAAAATAAATTGATTTCGATCTCTATAACTCCCAAAATTATATTTTCAATTATTGAAAATATAATTTTCGCCAGCGCTTTAAGCCGGACTAAGCTATGCCCCGGCTTTTATTACTTCCAAACCTCCCAAATATGGTTTTAAAACTTCTGGAATTCTTACCGACCCATCTTCTTGTTGGTAGTTTTCAATGATGGCAATAATTGCTCTTCCGATTGCTAAAGCTGTCCCATTTAAAGCATGTGTAAATTCAAGTTTTCTATCTTCGGTTCGTCGATAACGAATATTTAATCTTCTGGTTTGAAAGTCGGTATCGTTAAAGGCGCTATGAGTCTCACGGTACTTATTCTCACTAGGCAACCAGGCCTCTATGTCGTAAGCGGCGACCGCCGGAAATGCAAGGTCTCCTGTGCAAATTTGTACTACCCGATAAGGAATTTTTAAGAGTTGTACTATTTTTTCTTCACAGGACAAGAAAAGCTGATGCTCTTCTTTTGACTTTTCCGGACGACAAAAACTAAACATCTCCACTTTATCAAATTGATGAACCCTTAAAATTCCCTTGGTATCCTTCCCATAGGCTCCAGCCTCTCGTCGAAAACAAGTTGAAAAGCCAAGGTATCTGCGTGGTAAATCTTTTTCGTCAAAAATTTCGTCAGCGTGCATAGCGGCAATCGGTTGTTCAGCAGTTCCTGCTAAATATAGATTATCTTTTTCAATAAAATATCTCTCCGGACGATCTTTTTCGCTAAGATGACCCGTTCTTTCTAACATTTCCGGTTTTAACATTACCGGAGGAACAACTGGAATAAACTTTTCTTTTAGCAAGGTGTCAAAAACAAAATTTATTAAGGCGAATTCAAGTAGAACTGCTTCTTTCTTCAGGTAGCCGAAACGACTTCCTGAAACCTTGGCTGCTCTTTTAACATCGATTAAGTCTAATTTCTCAGCAATTTCTAAATAACTCTTCGGCTTGAAGTCAAATTTGGACTTCTCCCCTACCTCGCGGACTACCTTATTCTCACTCTCATCTTTTCCCACCGGCACCTCATCCAAGGGCATATTGGGCACTTGAAGCATTAGTTTATTAAACTCTTCTTCAACCTTTTTCAATCCTGGCTCCAGATGGTCAGTTTTAGCATCTACTTCTTTCATCTCATTAATAAGTTTAATCTTCTCTTTTGGCTTAGCTTTTGCAATTTTCTCCGAGGCCTTATTCTTCTCTGCCCTCAAGGCCTCAATATCCTGTAATAATTTTCGCCGCTTCTCATCCAACTCCAAAAGCTTATCAATATCAATCTTGACCTGCTTTTTTTGGCAACCCTCTTTAACTTTATCTGGATTCTCTCTAATGAATTTTATGTCTAGCATATTAGATTCTTTATTATTTCTTTTGCCTTTCTAAATCCCCCACCCCGATGGCTTATTTTGTTTTTTTCTTCCATACTAATTTCGGCGTTTGTTTTTTTGAATTTGGGCAGATAAAAAATTGGGTCGTAGCCAAAGCCGTTTCCACCTCGAGGAGCTTCGGTAATTATTCCCTCCATTTTCCCTTGGCAAGTTTTAAGAATTTTAGTTTTGGGTTCATAAATAGCCACCACGCAGCGAAATCGAGCTGTTCGCTTCCGGGGAGGAACTCCTTTAAGGTTATTAAGCACCAAATTAGTTCTATCTTTGTCTTCCCCGGGACAATATCGGGCAGAAAGCACTCCCGGCTCACCAGCTAAAGCATCAACTTCTAAGCCAGAATCTTCAGCCATTGTCAGAATCCCTGCTATTTCGGCATATTTAGTCGCCTTAAGAACAGCATTTTCCTCAAAGGTAGAACCAGTTTCCGCCACTTCAGTGTTAATTTTAAGGTCATCAAGATTTAATAGTTGAACCGGCAAACTACCCAAAATCTTCTTTATCTCTCGAGCTTTCCCCTTGTTTCTAGTAGCAAGTAAAACCTTTCTCATGATTTCTTTTTCATAGCTGGAAATAAAATTACATCTCTAATAGAAGCTGAATCCGTAAGAAGCATAAATAATCTTTCCATACCAATGCCAATTCCAGAAGTCGGCGGCATGCCGTATTCTAAGGCCTCAATAAAATCCTCATCAATTGGATGGACTAATTTTTGACTACCAACTTTTCTTAATTTTTGCTGTTCTTCTAGGTTATCCCTGAGCTCTATTGGGTCATTTAGCTCTGAATAAACATTAGTTAGTTCTCTACCAGCGATAATAAGCTCAAAACGTTCAGTAAAGCCCGGATTATCCTTTCTCTCTTTAGCTAAAGGTGAAGTTTCTTTGGGAAAACCTGTAACAAAAGTGGGCTGAACTATTTGCGGTGCTACTACTTCTTTATCAAAAATCTCATCTAAAGCCCTTCCTTTAAGGGTCTTGCCAGTGTATTTTTTTACTGCCTCACTCATACTGATTCTTTTAAATGGTGGAGTCAAATCTATCTTTTTTCCCTGATAGGTTATTTTGGTCTTTCCTAAAACTTTTTTTGCTACCCCAGAAATCAAATCTTCTGCTAACTTCATATTCTCTTTATAATCGGCATAGGCACACATTGTTTCCATCTGCATAAATTCCGGATTATGGAAACTATCTATTCCTTCGTTTCTAAAATCAATGGAAAATTCAAAAACTTTTTCAAAGCCGCCAACAATTAAACGTTTGAGGTAAAGTTCATTGGAAATGCGCAAATACATCTCTTGGTCTAAGGCCCTGTAAAAGGTGGTGAATGGCTCTGCTAAAGTTCCGCCGTAAATCGGCTGAAGCGTTGGAGTTGTCACCTCTAAATATCCCTGGCTCTTAAGAATCTCACGCATTGCTTCAACAATCTTTGAACAAGTTTTAAATCTTTTTTTTACCTCGGAGTTAGCTAAAAGGTCAAGATAACGCTGCCGGCGCCTTACTTCCTTATCCTCAAGCCCTTCCCATTTTTCCGGCAAAGGCAAAAGGGATTTAGCCAACATCCGAAAATTTCTTGCCTCAAGAGTTTTTTCGCCTCTTTTTGTTTTAAATAAAGTTCCCTCCACCTCAATAAAATCTCCGATGTCATAAAAATCTTGAAAATTCTTATAATCTTTTTTACCTAACTTGTCCCGCTTAAGATAAACCTGAATCCTGCCAGTGCCATCCTCAACATGAATAAAAGTTGAACCGCCGTGGCCCCTGATAGCTCGAATCCGGCCAACCAAAGAAATCTTCTTTTTAAGAAGTTTGTTAAAGTCATCAATTACTTGCTTGTTGGTGTGAGTCCGTCTTACCTGGCTCGGAAAAGGATTAATACCGGCTTTTTTAAGCGCCTCAAGTTTCTCAAGCCGAACTTTTTTTATATCTTTTATCGGCATATTCTTACTCTTATTTTAACTTGTTCTCATTCATCTGTCAAAAAAACCCCTATCCTTTTATTAAGGATAGGGGGGTGTTTAGATTAAGTGGCAAGCCACCTTATGGCCTGCGCCAACATCTTTCAGCTTTGGTTCTTCCTCCCGACACTTGGGTTTTGCGTATTGACAGCGAGTGTGAAACCGACATCCAGAAGGAGGATTGGCCGGATTAGGTAAATCTCCTTTTAGAATCTCTCTTTCTTTTTTAAGATGCGGGTCAGGTACAGGAACAGCAGAAAGAAGAGCTTTGGTATAGGGGTGAAGTGGATTCCCGTATAATTCTCTCGTCACAGCTTGCTCAACAATCTTTCCAACGTACATAACCATCACGCGGTCAGAGATATGTTCAACCACACTTAGGTCATGAGCGATGAAAAGATACGATAGAGAAAACTTTTTCTGTAGGTCATCCAACAAATCAATAATCTGCGCCTGAATGGAAACATCAAGCGCCGAAACCGGTTCATCAGCAATAATCAGTTTGGGATTCAAGGCAATGGCCCTGGCAATCCCAATTCTTTGACGCTGACCGCCGGAAAATTCGTGAGGGAATCTCAAGAGACTTTCTGGCTCTAACCCTACTTCTTGAAGAAGCTCAAGAATTTTTTCTTTTTGATCCTTTTTTGAACCAATTCTATGAATGAGAAATGGCTCTTTAAGAATCTGCCTTATTCTCATTCGAGGATGTAAAGAACTAAATGGATCCTGGAATATAATCTGCATCTCCCGTCTTAACGGTTCCATTTCTTTCTTACTTAGATTAGTTAAATCTTTACCTTCAAAGAAAATCTTTCCTTCTGTGGGCTGGTAAAGCTTGAGAATCACTCTTCCTATTGTGGTTTTTCCGCAACCACTCTCTCCTACTAAGCCAACTGTTTCTTTTTCTCCTATTTTTAGAGAAACTCCATCAACTGCTCGTATCGGAGGAAGAGGCTTTACTAAAAAGCCCCCTCCTCGAAGGAAATACTTTTTAACATTCTTAATTTCTAGAAGGTTACTCATCTTTTCCTCCTACTTCCCAACATCTAACCAAGTGACCTCCACCTATTTCTTTAAGTGAAGGCATCTTTTCTTTACAGATAGGTTTCGCGTAGGCACAACGGGGATGAAAACTGCACCCCGAAGGCAAATGCAAAGGATTAGGGACATTACCTGGAATCGATTCCAACTTCTGTTTTACCTTGAGAGCACTACTGCCTAACCGAGGGACAGACTTGTAAAGTCCTCGAGTATAGGGATGTTTGGGATTTCCAAATATCCCTTCCGCCGAATCATATTCAACAATCCTTCCTGCATACATAACCGCCACATCTTGGGCGGTTTCGGCGATAATCCCCAGATTATGGGTTATCATAATCACAGACATACCGATTTTTTTCTTTAGTCCATTTAGAAGCTCTAGAATCTGCGCCTGAACAGTCACATCCAAAGCCGTGGTTGGCTCGTCAGCAATGAGTATTTGGGGATTGCAAGAGAGGGCAATAGCAATCATTACCCGCTGACGCATCCCCCCAGAAAGCTGATGGGGATAGGCATTAAGGGTCTGTTCGGGAGTGGGAATCTGAACTAGTGCCAACAACTCTTTGGCTTTATTTAAAGCTTGAGTTTTACTCAAATTCTCATGCTCTAATATCGCCTCAACAATCTGATTCCCTATCGTAAAGATAGGGTCAAGTGAAGTCATCGGCTCTTGAAAAATCATAGAGATATTTCTACCTCTAACTCTTCGGATCTGGTATTGATTCAGTTTAAGAAGATTCTTTTGGTTAAATATTATCTCTCCGGCTACGATTTTTCCCGGGGGTTGAATAAGCCGCAACACAGAAAGAGCAGTAACGCTTTTCCCGCAAGCTGACTCACCCACTATTCCCAGGGTTTTTCCCTTTTTGAGAGAAAATCCTACTCCATCCACTGCCTTAACAATTCCAGCCTCTGTGTCAAAACAGGTCCTTAAATTCTTAACTTCTAAAGAGTATTCTTTCTTTGGTAATTCTTTCGAAAGGTCTGTCTCTTCTTCTACTTTGGGAGAAATAAACCAATGTCCCCAAAGAAAAAACTTTGTTGCAATTCCCTTGCTACCTTTCATTCGAGGATCATAGCAATCTCTCAGGAAATCTCCTAAGAAATTGAAACTCATTATAGAGATAAAAATAAATCCGCCGGGAACAAGTATCCACCACATTTTATCCAGTTGGCTAATGTTCTGCATAGCGGCCGTCAGTAGGTTACCCCAACTGGCATCCGGTTCTCTTATCCCTAATCCTATCAGAGAAAGTCCTGCTTCTCCTAACATAAAGCCAGGAATACTTAACGTTGCGGCCACGATACTATAATTAAGAACCCCGGGGATTATATAGCGAGTAATGATTCGCCAATTACTCGCCCCCAGAGCTTTAGCTGCTGTCACATGTTCTTGGGCTCTAACACTAGCCGCCATTCCTCTGATTGTTCTTGCCAGTCCAGGCCAGCCGATAAGACTCAACACTGTAATAATCATGAAAAGCCGCATAGTTGAGCTAAACTGCGGTGGAATAACCATACTCAACAACAAAAGCAACGGAAATCCGGGAATACTCATCATTACTTGGCATATTCCCATAATGATATCATCCGTCCATCCTCCAAAGTATCCAGAAGCACAGCCAACAAGAATCCCAATACCAAAAGAGATAAGCACGCCGATAAAGCCAATAGTTAAACTGACCCTGGCCGCCATAACCACTCTTGAGAACAAGTCCCATCCATTCCTATTGGTACCTAAAACAAACAACCTGGCCGATTTTTCAACACTAAACAGTCTCCCATCTTTAAAGAACTGAAGATAATACTTCTTATCTTTAAGCTCTTGATAAGTCCTCCTAGTAGGATCTATCAATTTTATCCGATAAACATAAGGCCAATCAACTTTCCAGCCTTCACCTTTAGAAAAAAGATACGGATTGGAAAAAGAAAGTTGAAAGCTGCCTATATGAATCGTTGAAGGAGATGCATCGGGATATCGCCGATGCATCTTTCTATAGTCGTAAGGAGCAATAATTGGAGCAAGGGCAGCCATCAGATATAACCCAACGAGAATCAACACCATAATTCTGACCAGCCAATTCATTTTCCCCCAAATATACTTTATTTTCTCAAAAATAATCTTTACTTTCATTATCTTCTCCTCAAGGACTCAAAGCTTATTCTAGGGTCAACGATAGTCAATAGAATATCCGCTACAAGAATTCCTGAAAGAAGCAGTACAGAGTTAACGGGTAGTACACCCATAACCAGAGGCCAATCCTGTGATAAAACTGCCTTAAGCATTAACTGTCCCAATCCCTGAAGACCCAAAACCATTTCAGTCAGCGCCGCCCCGCTAAGAAGCGCAGAGAATAAATATCCCATCGATGTGATAAAGGGATTCAAAACATTTCTTAACATATGCTTAAGGACCACTTTCCTTTCGGAAAGTCCTTTGGCTCTGCACGCGATTACAAAATCGGCGCTTTTTATCTCCATCATTTGCGCTCTCATTAACCGCATCAGGCCAGCCATACCAGCCGTTCCAAGAACAATTGTTGGGATGATTAAATGACGGGACCTATCTGCAATTTTTCCCCACCAGGGAAGAGAGCTGTAGGCAAGGGAAAAAGTCCCGCCAATAGGAAACCATCCTGTCTTGAGAGCCAAGTACAACAACAAAAAGGCCAAAAAGAAGTTAGGAATGCTCATGCCGATAAAGGCAGCCAGCGACAAACTTCTATCTAAAAAAGTATTCGGCCTTAGCGCAACAACAATTCCTATTGGGATAGCTAAACTCCAGGTAAAAACCATCGAGTTAACACTTAAAATCATCGTGCTAAAAGCCCTGGAAAGAATAAGGCTGGTAACACTGGTGTTATAAGCGATACTGGTACCCAAGTTCCCATGAAGAACCTGCCAGAGCCATAGAAAGTATTGAACATATACTGGTTTATCTAATCCCCATTGAATTCTCATCTGCTCTAAAGTCGAGGGAGAAATTTGGGGATTCATCGCTAATTTTGAAAAATAGTCCCCAGGAGCCAACTGATAAATCATGAAACTCAAAACAGATATACAAAACAAAACTACCGGAATCCAAAGAAGTCTCTTAATGATGTAGCGCATCATCGAATTCATCACATTACCTCCGTAAAATCATGATATTATTTTGTCAAGGTTCTGACTTTTTATACTATCATATAAGTTTAATTTAGTCAAGTATTTTAAAAGCTGGAGGGAAATTTATTCCTTCCAGCTAGTTTTTTAACTATTTACTCTTCCTAGTATCTATATACCGGTACTCGGATTTATAAGTCCCAAATGTTAACGGGCGATAGTTCTTCAGCTTATTATGGTGAGCGATAAAAATCTTTTGCACAGGGAGCATAATATAGGAAAGCCGTCGGTAGAATATTTCTTGCATTCTCTTATAAATCTCAATCCGTTTCTCTAGGTCCAGCTCTTTCGCTCCCCTATCAACTAGTGCATCCACTTCTTTTTCCCACTCTGTAGTTGGACTCTCCTGCTCGGGATTCCAAAAATGCAACTGTCCAGATGACTTGTACACATTTGCTCCGCCGTGGGGTTCTACACCACCAGTCAAGCCGATTACGACCGCGTCCCAATCGAAATTATCTAATAATTTTTTAACCAACGTATTGAATTCCAGAGGTTGGTAATGAACTTCAAATCCTAGCTCTTCAGTCCAATCCGCCACTAGAATATTGGAGATACTTTCTCTAGTATCATTTCCACTGTTGGTGATTAAAGTGAATTTGATCTTATTTCCGTTTTTATCTCGCCTTACTCCTTTGTCATCCACTTTATATCCGGCTTGATCAAGAATTTGTCTAGCTTTATCTAGATTATATTTGTAAGCTTCGAGTCCGTCGTGGTGAAAAGTACGAACTACAGGAGATATTACAGTAGAGGTCGACACGCCTAATCCGTAAAGAACATTCTGAATTATGGTCTCATAGTCAATGCTCATAGCAATAGCTTTCATAAATTGAGGATCGGAAAACCAATTCAGTCTAGGGTCCACTTTCCCATCTTTTATGTAATGTCTAGGATTTTGGTTAAAAGCGACAAAGGTCGTGCCAGTACTCAATCCGACTTCCAGTAGAACTTTATCGGGCATCTCCCCCTTTTCTTCTTGCTTTCTTATTTCCTCTCCCAGCAAAGCAACATCTTTAGGACGGAGTCCTAAAGTATCAATCTCATGAGCCTTGAATTTAAGACTAATTGTTTCCAGGTTTTCAACAATAATCGTCTCAATTCTTTCTATGTAGGGAAGGCGTCTTCCCTTCTCGTCTCTGCGCCAATAATAAGGATTCGGTCCGAATTTTATATGCTGGGTTGGTATATATTCCGTTATCACATATGGTCCAGTTCCGACAATTTCGTTAACTTTAGTACCAATCGTCCACATCTGGTTAAATCTTTGACCAGGACTTAACTCTTCGTCTTTCTCTTCCCATGGCTTATTCAAGATATGCTTGGGTAATATTGACATTCCTCCGACATTATGGAGAAATGGAGCAAATGGTTCGGGGGTGGTAAATTTTACAGTATGGTCATCTATCTTTTCGCAAGTAATCTGTTTTTTATCCTTCCCGAAACTCAAGATATCTTTCGTGCTGTTGGGAATATCCGGATCATAAATTACCTTGAGGGTAAAGACAACATCTTCGGCAGTAAAAGGTTCTCCATCGTTCCACTTTACTCCCTCTCTCAAATGGAAAGTCCAGATTCTTCCTGTCTCGTCAACTTCCCAGCCGACAGCTAAAACCCCAGAATACTCTTCGTCATCATAGTTCAAAGTGATCGGGTTCATCCGAACCAGCGATTCAAATAAAGGACTCAAAACATCCGTACTACTGGTCTCATTTGCAAGTACAAGGTTAAACGTTTTTGGATCACTGGTGGACGCGTTTCTTAATACTTGAGGCTCTGTCCTTAAAACTTCATCCGAAGGCAGAACTATTTCAGGCGGCTCTACCTCTTCGGCTCTGACTAAACCCGGGCCTATCAAGATAAACCCCATACTCACTAAAGCAATCATTACTAACCGCAAAAATTTTGTCTTCATTAGCTCCTCCAGGATTTTTTGATTTTCTTCAAGGAACTAAGCTCCTCAAGGAGCTTAGTTCCTTTTTAACTCCTTTTTAAATATCTCTAATCTCTCTCTCTTTCTGCTCTTCAAAACGAAATGTTAAAACTTCACCAGCTATTATTACTCCCTCAAAGTTAAAGAGTATCTCTACTAACTTTATCTCTTCTCTTTTACCTTTGGGAGGCAATCTTTCTTCCCCGGTTATCTTTTTCCAACCCCGAACTGTTTTTTGTCTATCAGAAGTTATTTGGCTAGAATCAGTCTCTAACTCTTCTTTTAGAGGAAATAAAATCTGTAGATAAATCTGGTTGTTGGGAAAATAAAACTCGGTCAATTGTCCAATCTGGACTTTCAAATCTTGGGGATACTCAATATCCTCAAGTAAGGTTATGCTTCGGCCACTATCTATTCTTATTCTTACTACACTACCGTCGGCAATACCTTCAGCCATTGGAACAGTAAACCTGCCTAAATATTTTTCTTGAGTTTCAATATCTTTTAAAACCAGAGCCAACTCTAGACTATCCTTTTTTTCAACCGGCTCTCCTTTTTTCAATAGTTCTCCATTTTTAGTTAAAAACGCTTGATCCAAACTAAAGATCTTTCTGCCTTTTGAAATTTCAACGTCAAATTCAACGCTCTCCAACTCAAATTTAAATGGACTATCAAATAGAGGGTCAAGAGAATTCTTAACTATTTTTTGATTAAACTCCTTTAAAAAACCATCCAAACCATCTTTTTCGGTCACAAAAATATCATTGACCTCAAGCGCGTCGGCTTCTTTAATCTTAATCTTCAGTTCAAACTTCAGAGTAGAAAAACTTAAATCCGACTGAAAACGATCCATGGCATTCTCAAAGGCTTGTATAAACAGTTCTTTTGTAAGTATGCGATGATTAACTATCTCTACATTAAAAGTTTTTTCTACCTGCTCGTTTTTAAGGTGAATCTTTACTGGAATCATCTGGGCTTTTTCATCTAAAACTCCAACTATTCCAGCAAAAGTGTCTTTTTTGATAGTTCCCAAGGGTCCTCCGACTACGCCGCCACTTAATTTAAAAGACTTCTCTCGAGAGGCAATAATCATTAAAATCCAGGACTGGTAAAAAGGAAAATCTACATTTCCCAGGCCTCCCATGCCTAAAAGAGGATGCCCAAGGGCATAGACTTTCTTTCCCTTAATATAGGTGGCTGTGCCAATCGAACCAACAGTAAAATCACCTCGCATCAATAAAACCGCGATACCTGAACCAGGTCTTAGTGAATGTGAATTTGAACTTGATTCTGCTTGCTCGGCTGAACCGCTTTGGTGATTTAGGTCCATAACCCCACCAACATTAAACCCTTGCTTTTCAAAAAATGAGACCAAATTCTCTAGAGATTTCTTTTTGAATCCAGAAACTAGAAGAGGAGCTTCCAGGGGCAATGCATCGTGGGGCAGTAAATAATCTTCTTTTTCTTGTGAATTTTGTAAAGATTGATCTTTTCCTGATTCTATCATTAAGTTGATAGGAGTAATCCCGGCGTAAGCTTCAATGGTCTCTTTTCCTACACTGTAACCTAAAGCGCCAACTAATTTTTCATCAATATAGATCGGGGAGCCACTCATGGCAGAAATAACCCCAACTACTTCTAACCCTAACTTCTCATCATTAAAATCTCTTAGCGGTCCCCCGCCAAGTCTAGCAAGAATAAGTCCCCACTCGGGACTAAATTTCAATACCCCATTAATTTTTGCATCAAATTTTTCTGGAAAAATTCCTCTAAAAACAGTCGAGCCTTCCCCTTCCATTAAGTTGTTCTCTTTTGTTCCTGACTCGATCTCCGCTACTGAAAGAAATTCTTTTTCTTGGGTCTCTTGAGCGGCGAAACTCTGTCCAGACAAACCAGAAAGAGAAAGCGTTACAAAACATGCGATTAATACCGAAATCCCTAAAATCCTAGCAATTCTTTTCATGCTTTTCCCCCTTGTCAAGCTTAAATTGACTTTATTTTTTAAAAGGACTGTTTACATATTATCCTATCAGATAAGATAAAATTTGTCAATAGATCTTTAAAATCTTATACTTTATCTTCCCGGTAGGAGTTAATACTTCTACCGTATCTCCTACTCTATGCTCAAGCAGTGCCGCGCCTAAAGGGGATTCATTTGAAATCTTTCCTTCTGCTGGGTCTATTTCATCAGAGCCAACAATAGAAAAAAATTGTATTTTGCCTCTAGACCTTACCTTAACCTTAGAACCTACGCTAACCCCAGCTAAACCACTCTGTCTGCCCCTAATAACCTCTGCTTCTTTGATAATTTCTTCCAGCTCGGCAATATGGTTTTCCACTCTCTCTTGCTCTGCCTTAGCTTCAGCATATTCCGCATTTTCTGATAAATCACCCATTTCCTTTGCTTGCTGAATTTTTTCGGCTATCTCCCTTCTTTTTTGAGTTTTAAGAATTAAGAGTTCTTTTTCTATTTTTTCTAATCCCTGTTTAGAAATGTATTTATTCATGTTACTTATTTTAATCTTATCAAAAAATTCTGTCAAATTATTTTCAGAAATTATTTTGCGAAATACCATTCAAATATTTCTTTGGCTATTGGAACCGCAGTCTCGGTTCCCTCTCCCCCTCCTTCAACCAGAATCACAAGAACTATTTCTGGATTATCATAAGGAGCAAAGCTGGTAAACCAGGCATGGGTCTTGCCTTGAGAGCCGTATTGAGCCGTGCCGGTTTTGCCAGCTATTTCTGGCAAAAGAGCACTCATTGCCCTAGCCGAACCCCACTCTACTGCTGCTCTCATTCCCTTTTGGATTAATTCAATATTTGCCGGAGTAATAAAATTTTGGCGGATTACTTGGGACTCAAAATCCTCGATTATGTTTTTTTGAGAATCCATTACTTTATCAACTAAGCGGGGTTTAAAAAGAGTTCCTCCATTGGCAATAGCAGCAGTGTAGAGAGCAACTTGAAGAGGAGTGGTAAGAATATCCCCCTGACCAATTGATAAATGGTAGGTATCGCCTAAAACCCAGGGCTCTTGCTTTACTTCTTCTTTCCAACGAGGAGTTGGCACAAGCCCCTTTGCTTCACCACCTAAATCAATACCGAGCTTCTCCCCTAAGCCAAATAATCCTAAATACTCTGCTAGTCTTTTGGCACCTAATCCTTCAAAATCTTTATAGCCGCCCCCGATATGATAAAAAAACACATTACAGGACTCGGCAATAGCCTTAATAAGGCCGGTTGGACCATGGGCTTTCCAATCCCTAAAATACTGGATTATATTGGGATTATATTTATGGGGAACTGATATTTCGCCGTGACAGTCAATCACGGTCGAGGGCTTCAGCACCCCTTCTTCTAAAGCGGCTAAAGCTATCAACGGCTTTATAGCAGACCCTGGGGGATACCCCATTCCCCCTATTGTTCTGTTAAATAGAGGTTTGTCTGGATTTTCTATTAACTCTTGATATTCACCAAAAGAGATCCCTTGAGCAAAAAGATTATTATCAAAAGTGGGCAAGCTTACTAATGCCAAAATCCCCCCATCTCGAGGATCAATAGCCACTGCCGCAGCGCGGGTAAGTTTTTTTTGAGCCAGATGCTTCGTAAGAACTTCAAAAATCTTTTCCTGTAGAACTTTATCTAAACACAAAACTAAATTTTGGCCGGGCAAGCCATCCTGGCGAGAAATTATTTTTTTAACGTTCCCTCGGGCATCTATTTCTTGAATTTCAGCGGCATGCACCCCTCTTAAATAGGGCTCATAAGTTAATTCCAGCCCTCCTTTGCCAATATAGTCCGTAGAAAGATAATCTGGATGAGCTTTTAAATCCTCTTTATTCACTATACCGGTATAACCCAAAATGTGAGAAAAAATTTCTCCTTCCAAATAAAGTCTCGTAATATTTTTCTGAATTTTTACTCCGGGCAGCAAATCTAACTTTGTCTCTATAATAAGAGCAATGTCCCTTGAAATATTTTCTTGAAGTAAAACCGCCTCCGAGGAACCGAAATCAATTTCACGAAAATTCTCAATTAAATCTTCATAAGTATTGTCTGTTAATCTGGCTAGATTTAAAATTTCTTCTTTTAGAGCTTCTTTTTGGCGAGACAGTTCTCTCGGAATAATCACTAAATCATAACTAGGAATATTATAAACCAACGGCTTTAAGTCTTTAGAAAAAATTAAACCCCGAGAAGTTTTTGTATAGATTGTTCTTATTCGATTAAGCTGCGCTTTTTGGGCAAAGTCATTACCTTTTACAATCTGAAGCCAACCGGCTCTGATTAGCAGCAGACACAAACTTGCAAAAATTATTTTGAAGAGGAACTTAAATTCTTTATTTTTTAAAGGGAGCTGTAATTTTGACTCCGGGGTTCTCGCTTGTGCATCAAGAAAAATCTCTTCTGGTTCAAGCAAATTTTTCTCAAATAATTTCACCTTGTACTTTTTGAACTCATCTTTTTTCATTTTAAAAACCTCAATCTTTTTAAAACCAGAAGCAAAATCGCCGCTAAAATTACATTGTAAATTGCCTCGCTAAAAGTTATAACTAGAATTTGTTTAAAATTGAAAGCCCAAGAAAGATTCATAAGCAAGTAACCTAATTTTGAAAAAATTGCCGTAAGAAATCCCGAAAGGATGCTTCCTAAGAAAGTAATAAGCATCACTACCAAGCCAATATTTTCACTGCTCCAAATGTTTCGGCTCAAGAAACTTACTGCCAGAGAAACGACTAAAAAACTCAAAGTAAATACTCCAAAAGGAAAACCAGAGAAAATGTCCAGGATTAGTCCGCCGGCTAATGGCCAAATGAAAATCTCTTTATAATCTTTAAAGAGACTCTTAAAGATAACAAGCACCAGTATTAAATTAGGGAAAACTCCATAAATTGCCAGCTTAGGCGCAAATGTGGTCTGAAGTATGACGATAAAAAAACAAACTAAGATTACAAAGGCAATACGCATGAATTTTACTACTGGCTAATATTCTAATATAACAAAGACTGTTTCTAAGTGGTTGAAGGCAGCAGCTGGTTTTATCCAGGCTTTTTTGAAAATTTCAGTTTCTTGCTCTATAATTTTATTTACTTTCCCAATAAAAACCCCCGAAGGGAATTCACCGCCCAACCCTGAAGTAACAACAACATCACTAATTTTGACTTCCTCGTTCTGGGGAATCATCTCCATAAGCATTCCTAGGCCGTATTTGCCATTTACTATACCAGTGACTTGAGACTCTTGAAGCACTCCATTGATAATGCTATTGGGATCGGTGGCTAGTAATACCTTGGAAGTGTTTGAAAAAACAGTAACAATTTTACCAACCAAAGCACCTCCCTTATCAACTACCGGCATGCCGACGCTCACGTAATCCTTTAAACCTTTATTTATTAAAAGTAATTGGGCTAAATTTTGCGGCTCCCTCCCAATTACTCGAGCCATAAGCAATTCCATCCCCTTTCCTTGCTCTTGATTCAATTGAGCTCTTAAAACTTCGTTTTCTTTAGTCTTCTCCCGAAGTCCAATAACCTGAAGGAGAAGTTTTTGATTTTCCTCTTTCAAATTTTTATTTTCGCCCCTCAACTTAGGCAAAGTAGATACCGCTCTAAAAAAATTATAAATTTTTTGAGAGCTGATATTAAAACCAGCTTGAATAGGAGAGGTTGCTCTAGAAAAAAGATTCTGAAAATCCCTAAATCCCAAAAAGTTTAAAAAAATAAGCAGCAAAACAACTGCCAGAGCCACTAAAAGTTTTTTTTCTTTAAATAAACGAATCATGATGTTTTTAAGTTTCAGGAATTTTTAAGTTTTTGATATGTGTTTTTTATTTTTGGTTTTTTATTTTTGGTTTTATCTTGGTGGCTCTTCGGTCTGCACCTCCGCTAAAACCTCTCGCAAAGATTCAATATCCTCCAAGATAATACCGGCTCCCCTGGCTACCGTAGTTAAAGCATCTTCAGTAATTTTAACGGGCATTTGAGTAACTTGGGCGACTAATTGATCTAAGCCTCTCAATAAACTTCCTCCACCGGTAAGATATATTCCTCTTTCCATAATATCAGCCACTAATTCCGGAGGGGTTTCTTCAATAGTTTGCTTAATGCTGTTTGTAATAATTCCCACTGATTTGGCCAAAGCAACTCTTATTTGCTCGTCATTAACAATTACCTCCTTAGGCAGTCCGGTAATCAGGTCTCTACCTCGCATCGGCGCCTCAAGAGCTTCGTTTAACTTAAAAGCGGAACCAACGGCAATCTTTATGTCTTCAGCGGTTTTTTCGCCCAGAAGTAAATTAAACTGGTCTTGGGCATATCTTATAATATCGTCGTTTAATTTATCGCCGGCAATACGGAGACTTTTGGAGGTAACAATTCCTCCGAGCGAGATAACAGCTACTTCGGTAGTGCCTCCCCCAATGTCAACAATCACGTTTCCCTTGGCTTCCTGAACTGGAAGCCGCGCTCCGATAGCAGCAGCCATTGGCTCCTCAACTAGATAAGCACATCTTGCTCCAGCATTAATGGCAGCGTCATGAACTGCCTTTTTTTCTACCTCGGTTACTCCTGAAGGAATGCCGATTACTACTCGTGGCCGAGGAAGCAACGTAAAACCTTCACGATGAACTTTATTAATAAAATATTTAAGCATCTGTTCGGTAACCTCAAAATCGGAAATTACCCCTTCAACTAAAGGACGGCTGGCGACAATGTAAGCAGGGGTTCTGCCAACCATCTTTTTTGCCTCGTTGCCAATAGCTAAAATCTGGCCAGTTTTTTTATTAATCGCTACTACCGAGGGCTCATTAATAACAATCCCCTCTCCTCTAACATAGACCAGAGTATTAGCCGTCCCCAAATCAATCCCAATATCTTTTGAAAATAGACCCAGTAACTTATTTAGCATATTGTTCTATTAACTTTTTTACTTTAATTAGTTTTACCTTTTCCTGGTCCCGTCTTTTTACTTCCACACTCCCCTTTTCTAATGTTTTTTGGCTTACCACTAATCTTATCGGGATGCCGATTAAATCACTGTCAGCAAATTTGACTCCGGGAGATTCGTCGCGGTCGTCATACAGCACTTCTAAGTTCTCTTTAATCAATTTATTATACAACGCTCGAGATTTTTTAGCAACCTCTTTACCCCTGCCTATTGAAAGTAAGTGAATCTTATAGGGAGCAACTGCCACTGGCCAGATAATTCCTTTTTCATCATGATGGACCTCAACGATTGCCGCCATCGTTCTTTCTAATCCTATTCCATAACAACCCATTTGGACAAAATGTTTCTTGCCAATTTTGTCCTGATATAGAATATTCATTGCTTTACTATATTTAGTTCCTAATTTAAAAGCATGAGCTACTTCAATTGCTTTTTTAATTTCCATCTTTTCTTCGCATTGAGGACATTTTTGCTTTTCCCTCAGCATCTCAACATTAGCAGCGAAATTGCATTTGGGACAAAAAACAACTTTATCTTCCCCTGCCTCTGAAATTACCATAAACTCATAAGATTCTGACCCTCCCATGACGCCTGTCGAAGCCCTAACCGGTATCACCGGAAGATTCATCCTTTTAAAAATTTTTTTATAAATCTTTACCATTTTCTGAAAATTCTGATTTAAGTCTTTTTCGTCTTTGTCAAATGAATAAGCATCTTGCATAAGAAACTCCCTTAAACGTAGAAGTCCCCCTCGAGGTCTTTCTTCGTCTCTCACTTTGGTTTCAAATTGGTTAACAATTACCGATAGAGCATCTTCTGATCTAATGGTATCGGCCGCAATAGCAGCAATTGTTTCTTCATGAGTCATCGCTAAGACCAGTTCTTCCCCTTTTCTATCTTTTATTCTCCATAATTCTTTTCCACTGGTTTTTAATCTTCCTGTTTTCTCCCAAAGTTCGGCCGGCTGCAAAAGAGGCATCGATAATTCCTGAATCCCAATTTTATTAAATTCCTCTCTGATTATTTTCTCAATATTCCGTATTACCTTAAAACCCAGAGGCAGTAGTGCATAGACACCAGCAGAAAATTGATGAATAAAGTCAGCTCGCAGAAGCAATCTGTGGCTTGCAAAAACTATTTCTTTAGATATTTCTCTTTTAGTTCTGGCGAAGAGTTGAGATTGCAGCATGGTTTTAAAACAGTTTTTTTACATCCTTAAAGGTAATTAAAATTATCAGCCCTATCAGAAATACAAATCCGGCGGTATGAATTGCTCTCTCTATTCTTTGACTGACCGGACTGCCTTTTATTTTCTCAATAACCAAAAACAAGATTCTGCCCCCATCTAAAGCAGGAAATGGAAAAGCGTTAATAATAGCCAGGTTTATAGAAATAAGAGCGGTAAGTTGTAAAACATAAATAAATCCGAGTTTTGCTGCTTGAGAAGTAAGCACAGCAATACCGACCGGGCCAGATATTTCAGCGGTTAAAACTCTGCCAAAAATAAGATCTTTTAAGATTCTCGCAAAAGCAAAAATAAAAGTAAGAGTTAGATTAAAAGTGGTAACAATTCCCAACCAGATAGATTTGTACCAGGGATAACTAACTATTGCCGTCTTAGCCAGGGCTACCCCCATTGCTCCTTCGGCTTCCGGAGGATTTTTTCGAGGAACAAGCGAAACGTTCAAAATTTCACTTCCTCTTTTAATCTCAAGAATAATCTCCTGACCAGCATATTCCTTAGTCAACTCCTGCACCTCTTCCACCTCACTAATTTGAAATTTGGAATTTGGAATTTGGAATTCTCTTATCTCGTCTCCAATTTTTATTCCGGCCGCTTGAGCCGGAGAATTTGGGGACACACTTAAAATTTGAATCTTTACCTCGCGAGCTTTTCCTTGGTCGCTATCTATAATTGTTGGAAGTCCACAAAAAAAACCAATACTCAAGAGCACCGCGGCTAGCATTAGATTCATTGATACTCCGGCAATGAGAATTTTAAAACGCTGGAAGGTTGATTTATTGGCAAAGCTCCGCGGGTTCTTTCTTTCTTCTCCTGACTCTCCAAGAATTCTAACAAATCCCCCCAAAGGGATAAGGTTTAAAGAGTAAATGGTTTCCCCTATTTTTTTGCCAAAAATTCGCGGCGGAAAACCAAAACCAAACTCTTCTATTTTTGCCCCGGCACGTTTGGCCATAATAAAATGACCAAGCTCATGGACAAAAATGAGAAGTCCAAGGATTAATAAAAAAACAATAATAGTTAGTAACATCTTTACAATTTAAATAGTCATTATTTCCTCTTCTTTCCTCTTCCTCAACTCTTCTAAATTTTGGTTATACTCATCAATTAGTTTCTGCATTTCGTCTTTGGCGCGAAATTTATCATCCTCTCTTAAACGTCCCTCTTGAGTCTCTTCCTGTATCTCTCTCCAAACCTTTTCTCGATGGCCCCTGATAGCTACCCTCACCTCTTCTGCTTTTTCATTGAGCTTTTTTACTAAGTTTAATCTTGCCTCTTCATCAAGAGGAGGGATTATTACCCGGATTGCATCTTCTTCTGGATGAACAGTTAAGCTTGATTGGGAAGAGAGAGCTTTTTCGATTTGAGGCAGAATTTGTTTATCCCAGGGTTGAATTACAATCTGGCGGGGTTCAGGCATATGTATTGCTGCCAGCTGCTTAAGAGGCATCTTTGAATCATAACATTCAACCTCTATATCTTCTACTAAGCCAATATTTGCTCTGCCACTCCTTATTGTCAGAAGCTCCTTTTTAAAATACTCAATACTTTCCTCCAGTTCTGGTTTTATTTTTTCAATAATTTCCATCATAGTTCACTTAGAAACTCCAACGTAAATATTATTAGAATTATTTGGGTCAATAGCTATAGTTTTAATTATTCTGGTAGTCCCAATATCTTTTACTTGCCAATTCACCCCGCCGTCCTCGGTTTTATAAACATTACTGCCGCTACCGACATAGATAACCGAGATTCTGAAAGAATCAACAGTAATAGAGGTTACCGGTAAATCCGCAGGAGGAATAATAATATTTACCCCTTCCCATGATGCTCCCCCGCTGTAAGTTTTTACTATGCCGTAGTCGGAGCCCGAATAAAGAATATTTGAATCTTTTGGGTCCATTACCAATGCTTTTACCTTATCTGCTCCGGGAAAATAGTGGAGAGCCTGCTTTTGCTCATGCCAAGTTATTCCTTTATCTTCTGTCTTAAAAATACCGTTTTCTCGGGTGCTAATAAATATTTTCCGGGTATCGTAAGGATCAATAACAATTTTGTTAATTTTTGCTTCAAACCAGCGAAGAACTTTCCAGGTCTCTCCGTAGTCTCGGCTCTGTAAAAAGCCCCCTTGGTCAGTGCCAATATAGATAGTTTGTGACTCATAAGGATCAACCTCTACGGTCTCTACTAAATATTTTTCTTGAGAGACCACATAGGTTTCTTTCCATGTTTTTGCCCCATCAACACTTTTAAGAAGGCGGCCTTTAAAATCTTGAAACGAGGCAATATAGAGAATATCAGGATTTTGAGAATCTAGGGCAATGTCATAAATGTCGGCGCGCCCTCCTAAAATACCTCCCTCATCAACCATTTTCTGCCAGGTTTCGCCCTTGTCCTCACTCTTATAAAGCGCATTACCCTCTGTACCTAAATAAATTACATCAGGGCTTTTTGGATTTATAGCCATGCTTAAAATATTAACTGAAGCAATAGAGTGTTTTTTGTCTATTTTTACAATTTGGCGCCAGGTAGCACCCCTGTCTTCTGATTTAAAGACTCCGGCATCTCGAAGCTGGCTGCATCTTAGCGATGGCAAAGCCCCAGCCAAAATAACTAAGGAAGAAACAAGAATTAATATTGGGATGATTTTTTTAGACATAATTATTACAAATTTAGCATCATTACTTCTAGCGCTAATCTGGGATTTACATTAGTGCTAAAAATAATATCGTAAGTTTTCCTAAGTTTTTTGATAGCAGTCAATGCTTTCTCTTTGGAAATCTTGACTTGTGGAACTTCAGAAGTCTCGTCAAACCCGATATAGCCCTTTATTAATATGTCTCTAAAAAAGGTCGTCCAACAAGAAAGAGTTTCTTTTATTTTAAGTTTATCTTGAGCGAGATTTTCAACGTATTTAAAACGATAATTATTATCGGATGCTAAAATTGAAATTAAATCTTTTATTAAATTTTCTTGGGTCTCTAAAATTTCGGGGTTTTTAATAATATTCAAAGCCAGCCCCGGCCTTCCCTGGCTTACCCTGGCTAGTCTTTTCGCCTGAACAACCCCCCGTCTTTTAAGCTCTTCTTCTATCTCAACTATACTTAAGCCGGGAAATTTTAAAATCTGACAGCGTGAACTAATGGTTGGAAGAATGGACTCGGAGGAACTAGTCAGAATAAAAATAGTTTTACCCAAGGGTTCTTCCAAGGTTTTTAAAAATGCATTAGCCGCCGCTCTGCCCAAAAGGTCTGCCCCTTGAATAACCCCAATTTTATATAAACCGCTTAAAGCAGAAAGAGTAAAATCTCGACGCAACTTTCTTATTTGAGCAATACTGATTTCTTCTTTCTCGCTCTCGGGACTTATTAAATGAACGTCGGGATGATTTCCTTTTTCAATTGCCAAGCAAGATCGACAATGGCCGCAAAAATCTTCATCTTTTCCATCCTCACACTCGAGTGCCTTAGCAAAAGCTAAAGCTAAGGTCGTCTTCCCTACTCCTTGAGGACCAATAAACAAATAAGCATGCGAAAGACGATTCTTTCGGATACTTTTTTGAAAAAAATTTACCTGTTTCTCGTGACCTATAATGTTCCAGTTGGTCCTTTTTTTTACCTCACTCATATCATTATTCTATCATCCGAGCTTATTTTTGACAAGTAAGCTTAGCTTACTTAAGTCAAGCTAAGCTTGACAAGAATATAGACGAAATGAAAAAATAAAAAGCCCTCGTCCCGCAGTACTGCGGGACGAGGGCTTTTAAAAATCAGTGAAAATCAGCTATTAATCAGCGTAAATCGGTAACACTACGGCGTAATTGGAGTGCCAGTGGTATAGGCGTCTCTGTCTACTTTGTTGATGATATAGATAGAATCCCAATCATAGCCAGCCAAGACAAACTCTGCGGCGGTCATGTTCAGCCACTGTTTGGTGCCGGTGTCGCCATCTGGAGTTAGCTTATAAACTTTGGGGTCATCAAGGTCAGCAGTAGGATCCCAAGCCCTGACTAAATTAGAGGTAGTGTAGCTATCCATAGCAGCAGTATCAACCAGCTTGATATTTGACCACTCCAGGTGACCGTAACTTTCAAAAATATGAGGGCTCAAAATTAACCGCTTAAATAACTTTGTGCCAACAATCTTTGCAATATAGACATCAAATTGAGCCATACCTTCGGCATCGGGATTTCTTATTACATCACCGTCAACTAAAGCTCCTTCTTCCCCGCCCATCAAAGCAAAGTAAGAGAATTGAGAAGTTTCAGCCGCAGCCGTGTTATTAGCCGTATTAACCGTTGTGGTTAGGCCAAGCCAAGCAGAACCATCCCAGCGATAAATAACGAGGCTCGCCTCATTGAACCCGGCAACCTGCGCATCAGTATAAGCGAATTTAACGGTGACATTTTTTGCGAAACTAGCAACTGCAGTGCCCACTGCAGAATAAGTGGCTGCTAGAGAGTAAACGTAGTCGCCAACCACGGACTTATTAGCCGGCGCTGGTCTTTCAACAATGATTGTGGCTTTAACTACTTTACTAATAACCAAATCAGCATTTGATGTAATCGCTTGTGATGGCAGAGTTATTTCAATCTTGCTGTTGTCAGTATTAATTACCCTAGTAATACCGCCTCTGGTTGGGTTGGCGGTCACATTTCCAGTAGAGGTCTCTGGAATAGTAGTTACTGCTGCGCCGCCGCTGACTACTCCTCCGCCGCCACTGCCGCCGCCTAGTCTTACACCAGAAGAAACAATAGAAGAAGCAGCCGAAGCATTACCAGAAGTATCATAAGCAGAAACTTTGTAATAATAAGTAGTGCCGGAAACAGCCGTGGAATCTGTATAGGTTATAGTAGTAACTAGCGCTGAAGAGTCAAAACTGCCAGTTGCTTCACAGTCGCCGCTGATATTAGCGAATGTCCCGGAGGAAGTTGTACTTCGATAAACCTCATAACCGGCCACGGCTACATTATCAGTAGAAGCAGTCCAGGAAAGGGATATACTGCTCGCGCCGCCGCTAACGCTTGGCTTGCCGGGCGTAGTTGGTCTGTCGGCGTCAGATGGATAAGTGGTGGCTACAGAGGAAAGATGACTAAGCTTTACCCGAATAATATTTGCGTCAGTATCAACCGTAAACATATCTTCCTGCCAGCCGCCGCTCTCACCCATAGAATTAAAGGTAATCTGCGACTCATCAAAACCAGTCGGTAAATCGCTCTCGTTATAATGAATTTCTACTTCAAGCGGTTCATTCAACTGACCGCTGATAGCAGAACCTGAACTATCTGTAGCTTTAACCTCGTAGTAGGTATTACCCAGCGTTGCCTTGGCATCAGTTCCGCCGCCGGATTTTTCAGTAACGGTTACTTTTGCATAGTCGGTGCTGTCGCCTAAAGCCGTAGCCGGAATGGTAATTTTAACACCGGTGTTGTTTGTATCATCAACCACTCCACCTTCGGATGGTTTAACATTTTTTATCTTAGGCGGTTTAGCCGTATAACTAACTAAAGCATTAACTGTCAGGTTAGCTCCGGTAATAGAGGTATTAGCAACTAAGTCGCGAGCCGTAGTCTCAAAGGTCTCTTGATAGCCGGGACCGGCCGCATGAAGCCACCAATAACCGGAACTGGCCGAAAGCGTGTAATAACCATCCTGGTCTGCTTCAGTATGGGTATGCCCTGAGAAGGTACCAAGAGTTGGATTGCTGGCGTGAGCCGAATCAACTTTTTCTGCCCAAACCCAAGAATAACCAATGCCGTCGCCGGATGAGTTAACAATCCTTCCGGAAATAGTTCGGTCATTGGCAATAACGGCGATATTCTGGCCGGAAAGATCACCGGTTAAGCCCGAAATCTTTTGGGGCGCCGGCGCGGTATATCCCGGAACATCGGCTCCGAGATAAAAGTTCCTGCCGGTTCCGCCCGGAACGTACACAGAATAAGTGCCGTCTCCGGCTATGTCGCTGCCGGCGTGATAACCATTCTCCCAGTTTTCCAGCCAAACAAATCCTTCAGTAATAAGCGTATCAGTGCCAACATCGTAAACACTGTTGCTGTTAGTATCAATATAAACCAATCCAGAAACAGTATAGGTGGTAGTCGGTAAATTAAAGGTCACCGTAGTAGCCCCAGTAGGAAGAGTTACCACCCCAGCCGTCGGCGTTGGTGAAGTTGGCTGATACTCACCAAATCCGGGTATATGAGCGCGAATGTTATAATCACCAGCTACCACTTTAAGAGTTTCGTAGGCCTGAATATCATTGACATCGTTAATATGCTGGCCTTGCCCCATTCCGGTAGTCTGGTTAAACACATCAACCCAGGCCTCCTTGCCGGAAAGGTTGCTTGAATTATTAAAGACAAAAGTAAGAGTGGCTACTGAAACGCTAGTTATAGTAAAATTCCTGCCAGTCACAGATTGACTAGCTGTCAGTGTCCCGATATTAATCGGCGCTTGCTCTCCATAGTCTGGAATAAAGCAGTAAAGCACATAGCCGGTGCCGGCCGGGGCAGTCAAGCTATAGGTTCCATCTCCTCTGGTCGGTGTCCCGTTTTCAAAGTAATCTCCATTAGAATCAGTCCCGGTAATCCAAACATGAGCCCAGCCCTGGGCACTGCCAGTCACTGTGACTGTTCCGGTAATCGTTGCCGCATTTGTCAGGGACTGAAGTGAAAGATTTCTCTTAGAGCCATCACTTTCAGAAGTAGGAATAATCACTGTCTCCGGCGGTGTATCTCCTTTGCCCGAAATATTTGCCTGGACTTTCCAGGTGCCGGCAGGAACATATAAGGTGAAGCTGCCCGACGAATCGGTGCCGCCGGGAATATGAAAGCCGGTAGTTTCGTTGAAAGCCCAGACCGGCGCGTAAGCAACCGGGTTGGTGCCGTCAGAAACATTTCCAGAAATAGTATAACCGCTTTTACCCAGCTTAAAGACCAGAGGTGCTGCTGTGGTTACCGGAATTCCTTCAGTATAAACATCAGAATAACTATTGCCGTCAACCAAACTTCCATTATCATCTATTCTAACTTTCTTTTCCGGTGCCGGCGGCATACCCGGAAACCAAACATTCAAGAAGTAGGTGCCGGTAGTCACCGATAGAGTAAACTTGCCGCTCTCGTCGGTTCTGGTGTGAGCCGGCATACCAAAGCCCTCTCTTCTATGAGCGTCAATATCAACATCTTTCACCGGCAAACCATAGTCATTGCTGGTGCCTAAATCAGTAGTACCATCCGCCCTACCATCATAAACATAACCAATAATTTTCTCGTCGGCCGTAGTAATGCCAATGTTAAGTGAACTTGGAGCGGCAACCCCGCCGGAATCAATATAAACATCCTGCTCAACCGGCGGTATCCAGTCAATGGACGGCATGGGACCCATCTGCATTGGTCCCATCGGCATAGCCGGTCCAATACCGACGTGCCAGGTTGATTCGGATTGGGTTGGCAGATAAAGGGTATGGGTACAGTTAGTGCCAACACCATAATCGGTACAATTACCCGGGCTGATTCCCGGTTTTACTGCAAAGCCGCCTTCACCCATCATCGTCCCGCTCCCAGCCATAATATCTATGGCATCTGTGCCAAAATTACCTTTAAGTTTAACGGTAACATTGGTAACTGCCGCTGTGCTTGGATCTTTAATGGTAATATTTTGAGTAGTATTTGAGCTTACATAAATACCTTTAGGCATTGGGTCACCAAGATAATCTGTGCTGCTAACGGTCATAAATGGTTTGGTAAAGAGAAAATACTCTCCGGAAGGAAGACTGGAAAAGATATATTCACCAGCTTTTCCTCCACCAGCCGCGTTAGCAGCCGAAGTTGCCTCCATTGGCCCGGTCATCGGCGAGCCCAAGAAAACCGTCACTCCATTAATTCCAGTGACACCGGATAACACTTGCCCGGACAAAGAGAGATTTCCACCGGGCGTTAAGAAGAAAGGCATGGTGCTAAAGCTTTCCAATATTGCCCCGGTTGATGGACGCTTGGTCTTAATTGTTACTGAATAACCATTAGAGTTCATTGTGTCTGTGCCTTGAGACTGGCCATTCTTAATGCCCTTTAACTCAAAGTGCAGGAAATCATCAGCCGGAATAGGTGCGGTCGCCGCTATTGTAACAATAACGGTCTGGCCGGTGCTGCTAACACCACTAATAGTTACTGTGCCCGGACCAAACTCATTAAGATCAGCATTCATAAAACTATCAGCGGCTGACACAGCTGCTGCATTGGCTACACCAAATCCAGCCGGGAAAGTTAAAAGCACCTGGTCGCCGTTTGCCAGAGCCACTGAAAGAGGCAGGTCAACCATGTATTGAGAAGTCATTCCCTCCATCATATTCATTGGCCAGGCGCCGCAGGGCTTCATACCAAAACTCATAAAGTCCATGCCGCCGCCGGTTGGCCCCATCATACCACCGCCTCCCGGCCCCATCATTCCGCCGGTCATGGCAGAATCCTGAATAATACCTTGACCAACATTAACTGTGCCATTTTCGGTAATAGCATTGCCTGAACGGTCTTTAACGCCGGTCACCGTCACTTTAAACTTATGTCCCCGGTGAGCATAAGAATCAAATCCTTGAATTTCAGCCGTATTTTCGGCTGCATCATACACAACCGTTATATTAGCTATTTCCCCGGCTGTGGCAGTCTGCCAGCTAGAATCACCCGTCCCCCAATAGGCAATAGCGTAATTATCTTTATTAAGCACCGAGTTAGTATACTGGGGCTGACCCGGTGTTGTAGAATTCATTGGCTCGGAAAAGGTAATAGCAATTCTGAAGTCATCAGCTGAAGCAAACATCACTTCTGGGCCAGTTGTGTCAGCCGCTCCGGTAGTAAAGCTATAAGTGCCGGCAGTAAGAGCATTGCCCGGGAATGTAGCATCTTTAATACCAGCAGTATAGGTTAAAGTATAAGTAGTGTAAGGAACCAGTGCTGAAGAAGGAAAGAAGCGAGCCACTTTATCCATTGGGTCGTATTCGGCTGTGCCGGAAACATCGGAAGTGCCGGCTTTTAAGTAAATAGTAGTGTTATTTACTGTAGTCGGGCCAAGAGCTTCTGAAAAGAAAATCTCAATACTGCCTAAGCTTACCGGAACCCCGACTACATTAGTACCATCATTATACATATCAAGGGAATTTCCCTGCACTGTTGGCCCGGTGCTGTCCGCGCTAGTTGCCTCTGTGGTCTTAAATTCTGAGATAAACATCGTATTTGGAAAACCGGAAGCTTCCGGCATTTCCAAATACATTCCGGTGGTTGAGCGAACATTACCCTTTACTTTTATTCTATAAGAGGTATTAGAAGTCATATTTGCCGAAGGAGTGATAATGGCTATTTCTTTTTCATTTGGCTCAAGGGTAACCGTAGCGCTAGTATCTTGGCTTACTTCAATCATAGAAGAATTCAGCTTCCAAAGCTGGATAGTAGTAGCCGAAACAGAAGCGGAATCCAGAGATGTAGTAAATGCAACAAATATTTTTGAATTTATGGCTACATCGCTGATATTCATCCGAGGAATAGCGCCGACGACAAAAGGCGGCATAGCTCCTCCTCCCGTGGAGAAGGTTTCTGAGCCGCTGCCCATATTAAATCCGGTATTAAACCAAACTTGATGGCCTCCTATAGGATTATTGCCTTGGACAGAATTGCCAGCCGTATCTTTTACGGCCGGAGTAATCACGGCCATATAATCTTTGCCAAAAGAAAGATTAGTATTAGAAGAAATAGTAATCGTGTAATCAGTATCTGAATAGCTTACCGCAACAGTAACGGCTTGTTCAGAAGAGCCGTCCCAATAATTAAGCTTTACAGAGTTTGTATTAATGGTGGTTGAATCCAAGGGCTTGTTAAAACCAATCGTAATTGGCGCTGCCGTAAGCGATATGTCAACCGGCGCACCCATCATTCCCTCATTCGGGGCTGACCAGATAACGTAGGGTTTATCCGTATCTCCTCCTCCTCCTCCGCCGCTGCCAGTATAAAGGCAGAATTGCGGCCAAGTAGCTCCATACTCCACACCGTTCATCATCTGATCATCATAACCGGCCGCCACGGCAACCAAATTATAAGTTCCCGGATAAAGTCCGCTTAAAGTAAAGCTGCCATCAGTAACGCTGCTTATAGTCGAAAAGCCGGTTCCTTCAGCAAAAACTAAAGCATCCCCAATCTCTATTGAGCAGTCCGACTGGTAAACATGGCCGCCAATAGTGTTAGTCCAATCACCACCGGCATTCCCGGATACTAACCAGCCGCCATCTTGAACGGCTGTTGGTTCAGAGCCGGGACAAACACCAGTAGCATTAGCGTCGGCCGTTGGGTCGCCCGACA
>CAYRSW010000003.1:0-4891 GCA_964427335.1 uncultured Candidatus Saccharibacteria bacterium | reverse complement strand
CGGAAGTTAGTTCCATCAGAGGCCTTCAGATAATATTGGAAGCCGGTCGTATTAGCAATAGCCCCAGAAGGAATAATAAACTTAAAGAAGCCGCTGGCAATATGAACTCCAGAAACCGCAGTCTGCCAGGCAGTCCAACCGCCGCTGTAATACTTATAATAAAGCTCGGCAGTTAAATTATTAAAGGATGTTTCTGCATCGCTTATGCGGGCAATCACTTTAAGGTCCTGACCAATCTTTGCCTGCCAAAGACCCATATGCATAATATTTGGCGCATTCGGGTCGCCTGCACCCTGACCGGAAGGAGACTCTGTATCAGAAGATTTGTTTTGGGGAGCAAGAACGGTTTGAACAACAAAATCGCAAGCATTGTCGTCAACATCATAAGCATTTCCAGCCGACACCTCACTGCCGCCGGAAGCCATAGTCGCAGCTGTAGAATTATAAGTTGCTTTTCTTTCAATACTGCCCGTTCCTGGCGCTGTCGCCTGCTGTCCTTCTCTTAAAGGGGCTGTTCCAAAACCAACCATATCTATTACTCGATTATTGTTAGCATTATTATGACGAAGAATAATTGTCGCGTTGGCTGGAATATCAATAGCACTACCATCATAAGTGGCATCAGGAGTCGGACTAATAGTAGTATAAGCGTCACTAGCGACTAAATAGTATCCGCCGCTAGCCGAAGTAGTAGCATTGCCAAAGTCAGCCACTAGAGTAATCTCTGTACCGGTGCTGGTCGCATACCTTAAACTCATTTCATTCATATTAATATCAGTACCAGAACGATTGTAAAGTTCAATAAATTCATCAGTACTGCTAGCCGTGCCGGCTATCTGGACTTCAGAAATTTTAAGGTCATAGTTTGGAATAACCGGCGACCAGGTCATATTCTTTTCCGCGTCAGGCAAATAACCACTAGTGGCAGATGACTGCACATCGCCAATCACCTTAATATAGTCATTCCAGGAAGGACTAATGGCAGCTCCTGAAGCAGTGATTTTAACGCTGTCATTCGTGTTGGCGCTGGTATGGTAAGAAACAGAAGTCGTAGTTGAATTATCACCAGCAATTTCTGTGGTAATGCCAAAATCCGCCACACCAATAGTGCTGGTTGCCATTGACTCGCTAAACGTCATATACATTTCAGTCGGACTTACATAATAGACGTTCTGAATATAAGGGACGCCTGCTTGAGCTATTGGAATCTTGCCCAATGGCAGATAACTAAAAAGAAGAGCGATAGTGATAAAGCCAATTAAAAGGCTTTTCCCAGCTCTTCTTGTTTTTGCTCTGGAGTAGCAGCTTTTAGGCTGCGATTTGTTTGTGCGCATGATAATTTTGTCTCCGAATAAATTCGGGCCTCCAAAACTGGAGCCCTAACTTTAGTCAGAGATATTTTATTGATTATTTACCCTTATTATACTGCCTCTCTAAAGACAGGGTCAAGAGGACAATATGTGGATAACTTACAAAAAGCCCCCGAAGATAATCTGTCGGGGACTTTTGAAATATCAGCGGAAATCAGCTATTAATCAGTGTGAATCAGTTTTCTTCTTTTTTAAAAGGAAATAGACAACTATTCCGATTGTTACAAGAGCGATAATCGGAACCACAATCCAAAGAATTATTATCGTAGCTATCCCTTTTCCAACCGCCTTCATCACTTTCTCTGCTGCTTCTTCTGCTTCCTTCCCTGTCACTGTTGGCTCTTCATACGATGGTCCTTCCTCAACCGGTACTTCGCCTTCTGCTGTTGGCTGGACTGCAATAGACAAAGTATAAGCAATGGGGTTCTCGCTGCAATACTTATCACAGGAAACTTCAGCAAAGACATCTCCACTCCTTGTTATTGGTACAGAATTTGTAACAATTGCGCCCGGATTTGGCGCGTATTCTTCTTTTAATTTTCCCCTGTTGCTGTCATATACAACTACTTTCATTCCTGCTTCAGCTGGTGGGGTAACTTTAGCAGTTAATGTTTCCCCTTTCTTAACAGCCACCTTGTAGAAATCTTTAGTGTCTGTGCCCAACTTTCCAGAAAGATAAGCTTCATATTCTTTCGGAGTAATACCCATTGCTTTCTCAAAGGTATCTCCGGCATCTGTTTGGCTTCCGATATCAAACATATCTTCTATTGAAATATCATATCTTGTGCCCTCTGCGGTAAAATTAACATCACCACCACCGATACTTATATAATACCCGTATGAATTCTGACTTGAATTCGGCAGCCACTTATATGTGCCGATTAGTCCCGCACCATAAATATTATCCAGCGGGTTATCATAACCCGGAACAAGCATTGCTCTGGCTTCATTATACAATACGGCGTTGCTTATTAAGTCTACCCCTGTTGGTAGATTTGTAGCTTTTACCACAAGCATCTGGCCGGCTTTTACAATGGGTAGCTTAAAATACTCCGATGTCTTGCGGGATATGTCGTGATCGGTTACGTAGCTTCCGAGCTTTAGCTCAACTGCGGTCTCAAAATCATCTCCTCCTTTTGGCAGTGCCTCTTGAGCATTGGCAATACCCACCAGCCCAATTAAAAACACTCCTAAAAAGACAGCTATTGCTAAATTTTTAGCATTAAATTTTGTCATATATTATAGACACGAAACTACGCGAATAGAAACAGAATGCTTTTTCGCGTTTTTTCGCTTTCTGTTTCGCGTTATTTCGCGTTATTTCGCGTTACTTAAAAACTTGGTATTTGCATTATTTGAACGCCGGCTGGCAGTTCAAACATGCTGTCAGAAATACCACCAAGTTCTATATTCTTTAACTCCAGCACAGTTGTGCCTTTAGCAGTAGTTCTTTCTATTTTAATAGGAAATCCGTATTTCTTCCAAAGCCAGGTTTTTACTTTGTCTCCTTTGTCAGTATAGGTAACAACCAAACAACTCTTTCCATCCCAAATTTCGCTGCCAACAACCACTGGATTATATTGTATTATTGACCCAGACTGTTCGGTCGGAGATTCTCCTGCCGTTTCTTTAGCTTCAGCCAAACCTATTTTCATAGCCGTGTTTTCTGCTGGAAAATAGATATAGGCCAACTGTTCATCTGCATCCACTAAATAGACCATACTCCTCCCCTCAATAGTCCCTTCCATTCTCATCTTTTTTCCTTTTAGCCACATTTTCTGGGTTAGTGTTTCTCCTTCAGCAGAAGTTACTACCATATCATACTTAAAGGAAGCCACACCCTTTGCCTTTCCCAAAATATCAGTTAACGATTCTGTCTTTTCTTCCTCTTTCGGAGTTACAGCTTCTTCGCCTGACGGAACCACTCCATTTTCGGCTTCTTTTTCGCAGCCTAATAACCCAGAGGATATAAGTCCAACAAGCAATAGCAAAACCGTAACGGTTATTATTTTCTTTGCCATAATTATATTAGATAATACAAATTGTTTACACGAATTCGTAGCATTCGTATACTAAATTCGCATTAATTAGTATTATACTATATTTTCCTTGTCCTCCGTAAGGAGGGTCGACCTTTGTGGAAACTTGCTTAAAATTTAAATTTCAAGCCAAATTTCCCAATAACCGGCAGTGGTTTTTGTTCTCCCCGAGCAGCATTCATAATTCCAATAATCACAAGAATAAACAGGAAAAGACCTAACAGCCAAGATAACATCCAGCCCAAAATAGGAATAAAAAGTAGAATACTGTTTACTATCCATACCACTATCGCGGCAATAAAGAGGGCTAGCCCCTGCTTTACGTGATACTTAACAAAAGGGTCATTTTTTGCTTCGGTGAGCAGCGGAATAAAGAAAAGGATATAAGCAACAACTGCCATGCCAGTGTTTTTCCCTTTCGGGGACGGGACTTGAGGTTGGGTTTCTTTTTGAGTTATTTCCTCCATAAATTTAAAATAATCTAATATTAACTATTAATCCACCAAAATTAGACAGATGAATCGACCTTTAGTTTTATTATACCATTTTTAAAAGATTTTACACTATTCTTCCCATGAAAAAGCAGCTGCTTGCCAGCTTTCATCGCTTAATATTCAAAAATTCTTTCGCATTTTTCTATCCATATCATTCCGTAGTCTCCCGGAAATCCAATCGCTGATTCTTTTTCTTTTAGGATTTTTTCCTGTCTTGATATTCCCCACTCTTTCAAAAACTGATTTATTGAAAGTTCTGTATGTTCTTCATAATGTCCCTTTTCATACCCAACATCTTTCTCATATACACCATCGTAGCCGGGATCATTTATATAAATATAATCTTCATCATAACCGGTAACGACAATGAAATGATTTCCGTAATGAACATCTGCTATTACTAAAACGTCTGAAGAAACTAATCTTTTCAGGTAATTTAAGGCGTCAGTTTGATTCTCCAGAAGAATAGTCTGTTCCTCGGGTTTTATTAAAATTTGATGATTATAAAAGTCGGCAAATTTTTTAATATAATCTTTTGAATAAGCAATTCTAACCTTGTCAAGAACCCCAAAATCATCAAACCCTACAAACATATCAGGAAATCCACCATAACCACTTTTAAGTACGGTCCTGAATTCCTGAACTTCCTTTTCTGTGAAACCATAATCTAACATCAACATCATTGCGCTTGCCCCCCAACAAAAACCGTCCTCTCTGTAGAAAGGAGGATTTTTTATATGATAAGAGGAAGGGACCACCGCTGGTTGCTCTTTTCCGGCTTCTTCTTTAGGTTCCTTAGTGACTGAAATCGATTGATAAATCCAGTAACCCAAGCCTCCGGCAATAATTATTAAAATTAAAATAATAATTACCTTTCGGCTAACCACCCATAAGGCGGAATTTTTAATTTTCATTTTCTCTATTTTAAAATTGAAAATTAAGAATTGATTTAAAATTGAGAATTAAGAATTTAAAATTATCTATATAG
>CAYRSW010000002.1:38823-42270 GCA_964427335.1 uncultured Candidatus Saccharibacteria bacterium | reverse complement strand
ATTTGCATCATTGGTATAAGATTTGTAGATTGGTATTATATTTTATATTCGATCACTTTCTCTTCAAAAACAAACTTTTGGATTTTGTCTAAGCCCAAATTATCTATTGCTGCTTGAATAAGTTTTTTCTCATCTGTTTCTTCTGGCAAGTAAATCTTTCCAGACATAATTAAAGCTTCCTTTGGTAGCACTCCGATAATTTCGCTGCCAATAATTTTGGCTCCAACTTTTTCAGCTTTTTCTTTTATAATCTCATAAACTTTATCCATGTTCGTTACTTTGTAATTGGTCAAGTTCATGGAAACTTGAGTAATACCCTTAAGGTCAACCGGCAATGCCTTTACACACTTAAAGAGACCGGGGGTTCTCGTTACACTTCCGTCTTCCAGGGTAATCTTGGCTCCAGATTCTCTAATTTCTCCAGCAATTTTCTTGGCTATACTTAAGTCGTCAGTATTCAGATTCACATTATAAGCAACAAGAAACTCTCTGGCTCCAATTACTGTTGCTCCACTTTTAGGATTGAAAATTGCTTTGCCATAATCCGGCTGCCAATTGGGGTCTTTTAATTTTTCTGGCAGTCCCTCGTATTCTCCCTTTCTGACTACGGCCAGATTTTTTCTCTCTGGCTTGGTGGCAGCTTCTTCGTAAAGGTAAACAGGAATGTTAAGTTCTTCAGCCACCTTTTTCCCTAGCTCTTTAACCAGTTTTACACATTCATCCATAGTTACGTTCTGCACTGGCACAAATGGACAAACATCAGTAGCCCCCATTCGAGGATGCTCTCCCTTATGTTTTGTCATATCAATAACCTGGGCTGCTTTGGCTATTGCCATAAAAGCTGCTTCTTTTACTGCCTGCGGTGTCCCGACAAAAGTAACTACTGTTCTGTTATGGTTTTCATCAGGCTCAACATCTAAGAGTTTAACCCCTTCAACTTTTTCAATTTCATCAGTGATTTCTTTAATTTTTTCTCTGTCTCTTCCCTCCGAGAAATTAGGGACACATTCAATAATTTTTTTAAGGTCCGTCATTATTTTAGTTTCCCTACCTCCTTCTCTACTTCTCTCACAATCTTCCCATTGTGCACAAGTTTGGAAACTTTATTAATATCTTTATAAAGTGCGCGGTCTTTTATAAGAGGAGAGATATACTTCCTGATAAATTTATAGACTTTAGAAGTTCCTATTCCTGGTTTTTTCTTGCGGAACTCTAGAGCTTGGGCTCCGCAGAGAAGCTCAATTCCTAAGACCTTTTCACTATGGTCAATAACCTGGCGGGTGCGCCTGGCTGCCGTAGTCCCCATACTAACATGGTCTTCTTGACCAGCCGAAACCGGGATAGAGTCAACACTGGCCGGATGAGCCAGGGATTTATTTTCTGAAACTAAAGCGGCAGCTGTATATTGGGCAATCATTAGGCCTGAATTTAGTCCCTCGTCTTGAACTAAGAATGCAGGCAGGCCGCTTAAATGGAAATTAAGCAATTGTTCTGTTCTCCTTTCTGAAATCTCGGCTAATTCCGCTACGGCAATTCCTAGATAGTCAGCAGCCAGCGCCATCATCTGAGCGTGGAAGTTGCCACCAGAAAGAATATCTTTTTCAAAGATTAATGGATTATCAGTGACCGAGTTTAATTCTACTTCTACTAATTCTCGGATATGCTTTATAGCTTCTCGGCTGGCTCCGTGAACTTGGGGGATACATCTTAAAGAATAAGGATCTTGGACTTTAGGGCATTGTTTTTGGTAAAGAAGACGGCTTTTTTGGGTTAATTTTTTAAGATTTTGAGCCACTTCAATCTGTCCAGGATAAGGTTTTAGGGCTTGGATTCTCGGATCAAAAGAAGATTTTGACGATTGGAGTGCTTCTAAACTTATAGCCCCGGCAACATCAGCTGTTTTGGCTAGATTAACGCTGTCCCAAATGTCGATTGCCGCTAGGGCTGTGGCCAAATGGGTTCCGTTAATCAAAGCCAAACCTTCTTTTGCTTTAAGTTTTACTGGCTCAATTCCAGCTTGTTTTAGAGCATCTCTTCCTTTAAGGAGCTTGTCTTTATAAACTGCTTCTCCTTGGCCGATTAAAACTAGCCCAAGATGAGCCAGGGGGACTAAGTCACCGCTGGCTCCTAAAGAACCTTTTTCCGGGACAACTGGCAAAACCTCTTTATTAAACATCTCAACTAAAGTTTCCAGAGTTTCTAACCTTATTCCCGAATAACCTTTAGCCAAAGAGTTAATTAAAAGCAGCATCATCCCTTTGACTACTTCTTTTTCCAGGGGGCTTCCTACGCCGCAAGCGTGGCTCTTGATAAGGTTATGCTGGAGCTGATTAATTTTATCTTGAGAGATGCTCTTTTCTGCTAAAGCGCCAAAGCCGGTATTAACTCCATAGATGGTTTCTTTTAAGGCTTTCTCTTCTAGTCTTTCCCGGCCAGCAATTACTTGCTCTTTTATCTTATCACTTAATCCAATCTTAAAATTCTCTCGGGCAAAGTCGATAAAATTCTCTAAATTCAATTTTTCTTTTAACATCTTAATCATTGTTATATTGTTTTTAACCTAACACGATTATTTTCAAAAGTCAATCAAAAAGACGAGATTTTTTTGGATCTCGCCTTTTGATTTTTATAACTCAAATTCCTCCTTGGGGAATTGGGTCAGATTTCGGTAGCCATCTTTTGTTACCACTACCAAATCCTCAACCCTTACCCCACCAAAATCTGGATAGTAGAGGCCTGGTTCGGCGGTGACTGTATTGCCTGCTTTCAGAATGAAATCATTAAGACGATGTATTTGGGGATATTCATGGATATCAAGCCCAACCCCATGTCCAAAGTTATGAATATATCCTTGAGGATTGCCATCCACTTTTTTAAATGGAAAGCCACGGTTTGCGAAGAACTGTTCAACTCTCTTTTGAATCGATTTACCTGAAACTCCTTCTTTTATCATGCTTAATCCTAATTTTTGTGCCCCAAGAACCGCTTGATACATTCCCTTTAGTCTTAGAGAAGCCTTACCTTTAACAAAAGTTCTGGTTATATCTCCCCAGTATCTTGTTTCAATCGACCGAGGAAAAATATCTACGATAATGGGGACCCCTGCTTTTATTGGGCCGTGACCAATATTATGAGGTTGAGAGCTTGCTTTTCCTGAAGAAACAATCATCGGAGCAGCCGGAACACAACCATTTTTAATCAGCTCTTCTCGCAAATACCCTCTTAATCTTTCTGAAGTAAGTATTTCCTCACCAAAATACAAATAACCATTCTTTATCTTGGAGAGAGTTAAAATCTCTTTCACTTTTCCCATTGCTTTTTCAGCTGCTTGCTGGCTTTCTCTGATATACTTAATCTCTTCTTCGGTCTTTATCTGACGTTCTTTGAAGAAAATTTTTTCTTTACTCCAGATAAACTCAAATCCTTTCTCTTCAAGATATTTGAAAT
>CAYRSW010000002.1:14510-38813 GCA_964427335.1 uncultured Candidatus Saccharibacteria bacterium | reverse complement strand
ATTGAGAAAGGTTTCTAAAATTTTGCTTACCTAACTTTTTATCTAATCTCTCCGTATAATCGTCATACCCAACAATTCTATCTGCTTTAGATTCTTCTTTTAGCTGGGCTATATTTATTGAATGACTAAGGATTATCTCTTCCCACTTGTTTTTAATAAAAACAAAAGGGTCTTCGTTCAAGAACCCAGTAGCGTAATACATATCCGGATTACTAACCGAAGCAGCAATCATTAAAATCGCATCACAATCTTTCATCGCATTCCTCCATATTTCTATACTAGTCCCAAAGATTTGGCTAATCTTTCTACTTCTTCAACCCAATTTCGCAAAACATCCACTCCGCTTTGCCAGAAATTTGGGTCTGCCAAATCAATGCCTACTATCTTAAGCGCCTCTTCTGGCCGCATTGACCGGCCGGCTTCGAGAAATTTGAGGTATTTAGGCACGAACCTTTCTCCTTCTTCTTGCCACCGAGCGTAAAGAGCAGTAACCACTGTGAAACCGAAGGCATAAGCGTAGCAGTAGAATGGGACCCTGATAAACTGGCCGATATACATCCAGTAGTAGTCATAATCTTTGGTCAGCTTCAACGCCTTGCCAAACATTGACTGAAGCGCACTATTCCAAAAATGGTTAATCTTTTTTGTGGAGAGATTTCCTTCCTTATGCACTCCCTTATGAACCATTAGCTCAAAGCGGGTAAAAGCTATTTGACGGAAAAAAGCAGCAAAAGAATTCTCTATCATTCTCATCGTAAGCCCTAACCGCGTCTTATCATCTTTCACTTTCTTCTTCAGATTCTCAAAAGCCAAAATTTCACCAAAAAGACTGGCTGTTTCTGCTAAAACAATTAAGTGTTCACTTTCTGGCGGTGGCGGGACAACATTAAAAAGAGTTTTGGAGCGACCTAGGTATTCATCAATACCATGGCCAAGTTCATGGACGGCGGTTATAACATCAGTAAGTTTTCCGGTAAAGTTTAGTAAAACATAAGGATGAGCACTAGGTGTAAGGCTTTCGCAAAAAGCACCTCCGTATTTTTCTTTCCGAATCTCCGCGTCAACCCAAGATTTAAGGAAAAATTTTTCGGCAATTCCTGCCATAACTGGAGAAAAACTATTATAGGTTTCTAAAATTGTCTTTTTGCACTCTTCAAAGGATATTTCTGAATCAGGTAAAAGTGGGGCAAAAATGTCGTATTCTTTGAGGTGCTTAATCCCTAAGATTCTTCCTTTAAGCTGGTAATATTTCTCCACTATATCGCGGTTATCTTCGCCTGCCTTTAGTAACCTGGTGATAAATATGTCTTCGACTTCGTTTCCTAAATTTCTTTCTTTAAGTGGGCTGGGATATCCCCGAAGTTTATCTTCCAAGGCCTTATTTTGAGCTACTATGTTGAGAATAAAAGTGAAAGTTTCATCCTTAGTTTTTAGGCCCTTAATGAAAGCTTTAGCTGCTCGACGACGCAACTCGCGAGAAGGATGGTATTTGGCTAAATTTAAGATTTCTTTTTCGGATATTTCTTTTATTTTGCCATCTAAATTCAGGCTATAACAAATACTATTTAATGTCTTAAACCTAAGTCTTCCGAAGGCCTGAATACCGGTAACAGATTTTTCTCTTATGATTTTCTCTTCCGGTTCACTTAGTTGATGGGGTTTGTAAATCTGTTTATTTTCAAGAAAGTGGTGGTATTTTGTCAGAATCTTGTCGGCTAACAGTTTTTCAGCCAAGTTATCTTCCAACGAAATCCATTCCGAATCGAAGAAGAGTAAATGCTTTTCAACTTCTACATAGTATTTCTGTAGCTTCTGAAAAAGATCGTTATTGGTTTGGCTGGAGTAAGCCCAATAGAGTAATCGGGCGTACAGCCAGGGTTTCATTATATCCTCGTAGATTCCTTCTGCTTCTTGAAGCACTTTAAGCAGTGTTTCGGCATCTAGAGATTTGGAATTAATCTTTCCTCGGTAATTCTTTTCAAATTTTTGAGCTTGGGCAAGGGTATCTTTAAAATCCTTCTCAAACTTTGAGTCATTCAGGCTTTCATACAAATCCGAAAGGTCCCAACATACTCCCTTAGCCGGATTTTCCTTCAAGTCATTCTTGGTCATAATTTACCCCCTTGATATTTTTTCAAAGAACTCTTAATCTTAGCAAATAAAAGCGTAACTGTCAATGCCTTGACAGGATTTAAGTATTTTTGCTATTATGAAACTAGTCGAATCTGTTAATAAACTAATAAAACAATAAACCAAAACTATGGCAATACAATCAAGCCTAAAAAATCCTCAAGATGAACCCATGCCAAATTTACGTTGTGAAGAAGAGATAGGTCTTCGGCCTGTCGGTTGGCTTTTTGATGACGGTATTGAGTTGCCTTGTTATCCGTCGGTCCCGGTATTGCATTTCTACCCGACATGTCCGTATTGGCTTTCGCCGGGGAGTAGCATTTAGGACTAGGTTTAGTCTAAAATAAAATTATGATTATTTATATTGATACAGATGGCTTTTTAGAGTAGTAGAATTACAAATTCTACCCGACCTTTAGTCGGCTAATAAAAAAACACACTAAAAGTGTGGTAGAATATTATAAAAGTATGGCGCCACATGATTTAAAATTTTTTCCTCGGCCATGGGCTAAATGTCCATGGGATATGATAGACCCCCCTCCTCGGTCTTAAGTTTTTAACGCGATAAATCGCGTGCAAAGTAAAAAGACGGGATTCTTTTTGAATCTCGCCTTTTGTTACTCCTTAGCTAATATCATATATCTTACTGTATTTTTCTTTGATATAATCCAGCCAAAATTTGAGGGTTGGACTTTCTCCAGTTACTTCTCGGATAAGTTCTGGTCCTTCATAAATCAAACCAAACCGATGGACTTTCATTCTTAGCCATTCTAGAAAAACACTGAGATTACCCTTAGCGATTTCCTCTTCTAATTCTGGAATTTCTCGCTTAGCAGTAGCAAAAAGCTGGGCAGCGTAAAGATTTCCGAGCATATAAGTGGGAAAGTATCCAAAGCATCCTAAAGACCAATGAATATCCTGGAGCACACCTTCCGCATCGTTTTTAGGAACAACACCTAGATATTCTTTCATCTTTTTATTCCAGAGTTCCGGCAGGTCTTTAACTTTGATTTCACCTTTAATTAAAGCTTCTTCTATCTCAAATCGCAATATAACATGAAGATTATATGTTACCTCGTCAGCATCAATTCTAATCAGGGAAGGTTTGACAGTGTTGATAGCCCGATAGAAATCTTTGAGAGCAATATTTCGAAAACGCGGGAAAATATTCTGAAGTTTTGGATAGAAGAACTTCCAAAAAGAAAGGCTTCTGCCTACTATGTTTTCCCACATTAGCGATTGGGATTCGTGGAGACCAAGTGAATAGTCCGTATCAAGTTTTACCCACTTTAAAAGAGAATCCTTTCCTAAGCTGTAGAGAGCATGACCACCTTCGTGGATAGGGGCAAATAAAGCAGGTGCCAAATCCTTGAGCACAAAGCGGGTTGTCACTCGAACATCCTCTGGGCCAACTGTTTCAGTGAAAGGATGAGGAGCAGTATCAAGTCTACCTTTATTAAAATCATAGCCGATAACTTTAAGAGCTTCTAAAGAAAGCTTTTTCTGTAATCTTTTCGAAAAATGACCTTTAAAAATTTTCTCATCTGGTTTATTAGGTTGTTCCATTAGTAAGTGAACAAAGGGAATAAGTCCTTTGCGTAGAGGATTAATAATTTTCTTCAAATCCTCGGTAGTCACCCCCGGTTCATAAGTTGGCAAGAGCCCATCGTAGGGATTCTTCTCATATCCATAAAGTTCAGCAAACTGGTGCATAAATCCGACTAAATCTTCAAGAGAGGATTGAAAGATTGTGAAATCTGACTTTTCTTTTGCTTCTGCCCAAATAGTGCAGGCTTTTGATTTTGCCTCATTGAAGGCTTTCATTAGATCCGGAGGAATAACTTTTAATCTTTGATGTACAGCCCTTATTCTTTTTACCAAAAGTTGCCTTTCTGGATTAAGATTTTCAACATTTCCTTCTAGTTTTTTAAGAATCTCACCCATCTTATCAGAGGTGAAAAGTTTAAACCCTTCTGTATTTACAGCCGCATAGATTTCTGCTCTTCCCTTAGCTCCTCCTTTAGGCATCTTTGTTAGCATATCCCACTCCAGAAGGTTAAATGCATAATAAAACTTAGCCGCATTCTTTAATTGCTCTAAGAGTTTGGCAAAAAGCTTTTCTGTATTATTCATTTTTAAACCTCCGCCTGTCTTTTTAAGGTTCTATTGTTTCTATCTGGAGAGCTTATCAAATAATTGAATAGTTGTCAATGTTTTGCTTGACACGATTAAATCGACTTTGCTATAATAAAACTGTAGATAAATAAAAAATCATGGATAAACACAGACCAACAATACACACACCGACTTTTGTCCCTTGCCCATCGGATTTTCCTCCCAAAGTTAAATGTCCGCTTCCATTGAGGGACTGGGACTACTAAGATTAAGCATTTGTCTGCGAGTGCAAGCCATGGGCGCAGCACGAGTAGCTAATATAAATGCTTAACCCCGCCCCCTATGCTGTAGATTAAGGTTAGGATTATTTCTAGAACTAGAAGTATATTTGATATTTAATTAGTTCTAATCTACGGCTTAGGGGGCGGGGTTGATAGTTCTTGCGAAATTTTTATCGCTTCGGCTTGAAAATTTCGAGAACTATCAAAAAGACGAGATTCTTTTTGAATCCCGTCTCTTTTATTTTTATAATTCAAATCTCTCTTTCTTATTTTCTATATTTTTTACTTTTTCAACAAAAAGTTTTATGATGAATAGAGACTATGTTTAGATATAGAATTATACTATTTTTTCTTCTATTTTCTTTAACGGCATTTATTATTTGCCAGTTAGGCATTTATTTTTATATTTATCCTGCCGAAATTTCTTTTTCTGAATTAGGTGCACGGGCTCGGCAAGCACTCCTTTCTTTAATAGGAAGGGAGGAACAAAAACTTATTTCTATTAATTTATCTAATAAGGTTTTGGCTACTTTTGAAGATGGACAATTGGTAAAAAGATATAAAATAACGGCTGCCGGTCACCCCCGAATTTCTCCAACTCCCACAGGTGATTTTGAAATTTTAAGCAAAATAAAAAATGCTTTTTCTAATCTTTCTCATGTTTGGATGCCTTGGAGTATGCGTTTTTATAAACAATACTTTATGCATGAGATTCCATATTATCCTTCTGGTCGCCGGCTTACCTACGCTTATTCAGCTGGTTGTATTCGTTTGCCAATAGGTACTGCTCAAGAAGTTTATGAGTGGGCAACTGTTGGTACAAAAGTTCATATTCATAGCGCTAAACTAGTTAAAACTACCGATAATGACAAAGTTTATTATCTTACAGAAAAGGGTCTTAAAAGATACATACCTAATCTTGATGTTTTCTTTTCCTATAGTAATAAATGGGAAAATATCGTGATTATAAGACCGTTTGAACTTGAGGCCTATCCAGATGTTGTCCTTGTTCATTTAGATAAAGACTCTAAAGTTTATAAATTAGAAAACGGCTTTAAGAGATGGATTAGAACACCTGAAGTTTTCAATAGATTGGGCTATAATTGGCAAGAGATAGCACCGGTTAATCAGGTTGAATTTAATATTTGGCCGACTGGGGAGACAATAGAATAATTATAGGACTTGATTCCCACTACTTAGAAATAAGTGTGGGGGTTGACAACCTCAAACCAATTTTGCTATTATATGATTGTGGATAATTATTGATAAAAAAACAAAAATTATGTCAAAAACAAGACCCATAAAAAATCCTCGAGATGTGCTGGGAGTATCTCCGGTTTGTAAAGACGATGAAAGATATCTTCATCTTTGGCCCATTCCAGTTTACTCTGATAGAGATTCTCTACATTTATATCCCAAGCCTCCTCTTCCACCACTCCCGAAATCCTGGTATCCGAAAGTTTTTCTTGATAAAAAGTGGCCTTCTCCTAGACCTAGCCCCAATGAGAGCATTTGCTACGTGCCTAGACCCATGGATAAACGACCCCAGGACGAACCTGAAAAGGGATTTTAAGAAGCTCTCTAAAATTTAAGATTCTATAAAAAGCAATGGTTTTTGTAACTATTGCTTCGACTAATGTGATAATTATGATTATTTATATTAGCCCAGGCTCTCTATTCACTTTATAATCCGGTGATTTTAGTCGAGATCACTTTATTTAAAAATAAACCAATAAATCAAAAATATGGCAGAAAGTGCAGCCGTAAAAATTCCTCTAGATAAATGGGGCGAACCTCCGGTTTACTTTTATCCCGACCAAGGTATTTGGCCCGAAGGTTGGCTTTTTGACGATGCTATTGAGCCACCTTGTTACCCCTCTAATTTTCATTTAGATCCTGGCGCAGAAGGACTAAAAGAAGATGACTGGTTAAGATGTGCTCCGACTTTCCCTGCATGCGGTTGGCCTAATGGCATGTAGGGACTGGGACTACTAACAGTCAGTTTGAAAAGTCCGTAGAAAAAAGACGAGATTCTTTTTGAATCCCGTCTTTTGTATTTACATATTTATTTTTCGAAATTTGCCATAAATTTGGCGATTCTTTCAAGTTTTAGTTTTTCTACTAGAATTGTCGGAGCAACAACTATTTCTTCAGCTGCCCAAATTAGGGCATGCTTTTTTTCTTTGGAAATTCCTTTGATACCTTTCAGAAGATCAAGAAAATTATCATTGATTCTTACCTTATTTGGCTTCAAGGGTTCAGCAATCTTGCCGTTCTTAATCAGATATGAATCAGCAATAACTGTGCCGGTGAAATCTCCTGGCCCCATTAAGTTTATCGGATAAGTATACCAAATTCTTCCAATATAGACCCCATTTCCTACTTGGGAAATGAGCTCCTCCCGAGGTACTTCTTTAGTTCCTTCCACAAAAACATTGGTAGCACACGCTCCGCCGCGGAATCGGTAATCTCTTCCACCACCAGAAGAAAATCTAAATCCGTTTCGCGGTACTATCTCTTTTAGAGGATTTGACCACTTCTTTGCCATATAATTGTCAGAAAGAAATCCAACCAGTCTTCCTTCTTTTATTAAATCAACTCTTCCAGTCGGAATTCCTTCGCAGGTTACTCTTTTAGAAGCCAAAAAACCAGGTCGTGAAGCATCATCATAGAGATTAAGATTTTTCCAGGCTATTTCCTCGCCCAGCTTTCCCAAAAAGGGAGTACTGGTTGCATCGATAGAATACATATTAAGCGAGCGCAGGATGAGATTGGAGAGAAGTTCAGTAACCGGTTGAGGTCCCAAAACTACCGGATATTCACCAGAGGCAATTTCTCTTCCACCTAAACCGGAAATTGCACTTTGGGCGGCTTCTATGCCAGCTTCTTCTGGATGAAAATCTGCAAAAGACCCAGCCCCAACAGCATAACCAGTTCCCTTAGAAAAACCGCGTTCTATCATACTGGTAATCCGAGCCATAAAGACGGTTGACTGGTCATATTCATTAATGCCTAAGGTATTACCTACAGCCATCTTTTCTTTTACCAGACTGACATCACCGTTTATAACCAGGGTTCTTGATTGTCCTGCTTTGGCAAATGTATCGTCGGCTCCTTCAATAACTTTTCCACCAGCTTTAACCAAAGCTCGAGCTAATTCTTTTCCTTCCATTTCCATGAAAGTTTTGTCGTGATAATCATTGAGGGTTGGCTTTTCTTTCAGAGGTTGAGATAAAGACTTAAAATGGGGATCAAGCTTAGCATTTTCTTTTGCTTTAGCCAAAGCTCTCTTTACACCCTTAAGACTGGCACAGCTTGACTCATAACCATGGCCAACATAAAGCTTGCCATGTCGTCTAAAAGTAGCTAGCACTCCTACTCCCCACCAAATAGAGTTTTTAGGCTCCATGCCAACACAGAGAATATCAGAAGTATTAATCAGCCTATTGACCAAAGCGTCATTATAAGAGGCAAAAATTTCAGCGCTTTCTACTTCTTGCCTCTTTTTAATATAATCTAAACCGTCACTAACACATTCTCTTAACTTTTTAATGTTTATCATTTCTTGCCTCCACTAATTTTTCCTCTTCCTCTCATGGTTGGTCCACCGTTGCCTACCCGCATTGCTTGCATGGGAACACCTTTACCACAGTTAGGAACAGGGTAGAGTTTGAAATCATTTCCGAGAGCATCAATACTCATCAGGTAATCATAAGAGTCAGCGCTCATTCCACCACCGCGATAGAGTTTAACCATCTTTCCGTTTTTGATTCTCCAGGTCTTTTTAGCTGAAATCCTGAAATTCTCTCTTGATTCAGAGATAGAGGGAACTCGCTGATTTTCTAGATACCATCCATCGTCTACTTCAGAGATAATATCTTGAGGGTCTCTGTCTCCTTTACCAAAGAAGACATTAGTCATTCTTATTAAAGGCACCCACATTGGATCTTGGGCTCTCATTGAGCCATTTGGTTCTTGGCCTAAAATCTCTGCCGTTTCGCGAGAATTCATCGCTGCCTTTAGTATTCCCTTTTCAATAAGAGTTACTCGCTTAGCTTTCACCCCTTCGGCATCATACTTGTAGTGGCCGTATCCCATTATGGTTGGGTCAGCGTAAACATTAACTAATGGAGAAGCAACTCGCTTGCCAAACATATTATTATCAGGACTAAGATAGAACCAACTTCGACCGGCATAGCCGGTCTCCATCTTAAGAATTCTGTCTGCCTCTAAAGGATGACCAACAATCTCATGAACTTTTAAACAGTTATAATGAGGATTAGTCACTATTACTTGTTCTTTATCCGTAAACGGTGCTACTTCGGCTTTAGAAAGTTCTACTGTATCTCGGCCTAAATCCAGAGCATGGTCTTTCAGAGATACGCCAAAAACATTATCGCCTTCTATTACTTCCCAGCCTCTTAGGTCTCCCATGTGGTCGTATTGGGCTTCAGAAGAACGGCCTGGCTGTTGAGCAACAATATAAGGGAAGCCAAAAGTTTGGGCATGGATATATTCTATTTTTGCTCCTTCAGAACTGGCAAAAAATTCTCTAACTAACTGACAACTAATTAATAACTCGTTAAAGGCGATGCTTGAATCTAAATTTTGAACAGCCCTGGAGATTTCCACTGCTTTGTCAAATACTTGTTTTGGCGTTACATCACGAGGATGAATCTTTACCGGTTCTGTTACTTTTTCTTGGCAGATTTCTACTGGTGCTAAAGTGGTATCCCAAAGAGATTTTCCTAAAACTTTAAGTTTCTTTTTGGCTTCATACTTCCACTCGGCCGCAGCCATTGCTCGCCAATAAGCATTATCAATTCCTTCTTTTAACCTTTTTTCAATATTTCTTATATCTTCCATTCCCATCCAATAACCACAATATCCAGTAGCTTTTATCTTTTTGCCGGCAATAACTCTGACTCCAAAAGCAGCTTGCCCATCTGCTCCACCACTATAAGGCTCACCTCTAATGGCGACAGCACTTTTATGCTCCGAAGCTTCAGCTCGAATATCAGCGTAGTGACAGTGCGGAAGCTTCTTGACATATTCGGTGACCAGCTTAAAAGCTGCATCGCCTATCTTGTCAATCACGTCAATCGTTATGTGCAAGTTTTTCATCTTGCCCTCCACCAATTTTTTCAAAATCTTGATTTTGCTAAGAAATTGAGTGTCCGCCGAAGCGTAGCGTAGGCGGACCTGCCTACATTTCATTTCGGCAGGTTCTCAAAAATCTCACAAAATCGAAGATTTTGGGATTTTTGGAAATGTCAATGTACTTCAGATAATCTTAGCAAATAGTTTTATATTTGTCAAGACAAAAGGTGGTGAATTTAAATCACCACCTTGTTAGCAACTTTATTTAAGACACGAGGCAACTCCGTAACCAAAGGCAGGTAGTTTTATGAAGCGTTCCCCTGGTTCTGGTTTGCCATTCATTAAACTAAGACAAAGCACACTATCTTCCAGATCTTTGACTTGGGACCCAATAACATCAATGCCATGATCTTTTAAAGTACCTGGAAACTGTGCCTCAATAGCAATTGCTTCCTGGAAGATAAGCCCTCGTCTTCCAGCTTCTTCTAATCTTTTTCTAGCATCAAAAGGACTTACATTAAGCAGGTCCTTACCATTCTCCACTCCATAAATCCAGTAAAAAATTGAATCTGGGTATCTTACCCTATCTAGATGAGGCTGGATAACGAATTGACCTGGACTACCAATAAGCTTCATCTGGTCTTTCAAGCTAGTCGCTTCTTTAGAAACAACCAGAAGCGGATTTTCTTCCCTCTTTGGTAGAGAGACAAGACTTCGAAACGCTTTTTCTGGAACTCCAAAACGCTCATGAAACTTGAGAGTTACCAACCTGTCAAGTTGTTTCTCTCTTACTTCCTCTAACTTACTTTTTCCCATCTTCTCCTCCATTGATTTTGCCCGAATACTCGAGCATTTGTTTGGTGAAATCTAAAGGATAAATAACCTTGACATCAGTTACTTTCCCTTTTTCATCCTTGACTAATTCCAGCTTAGGTATCACATAAGCAAGATGATATAGTAAATTCACAGCTTTTGCTCTTTTTGTTACTTCATCTCGCAATTTTGTATTAATCTTTACCCCGTACTTATCAACAAGTTTTTTTGCTCCTTTTAAATCGCCTTCAGCGATAATCCGCATCACTTCTGACAAAGGCTCTCCAACTGCTTTTTTCAACTTTCTATAATCAGTAATCTTAAAATAAGTTTTTCCATTCTGGACTTTTACCTTAATAGCCTCCGAATTTCCCAGAAGCCAAGAGAAAATTAGCTGCACAGCTTTCATATGATCCGACTGAATCTTATCTCCCTTAGGAACCCTTCTTAAATTAGTAAAACTCATTCTTATTACATCCTGACAGATAAGTTTTCCAGCTTCCTGATTAGGTAAAAGACTAATCTCAATAAGTTTTTTGTCAAGACAATACCACATTGGCACTAGGTAGGCTCGTGCTTCTTCTAAAGTGCTGTAATATCCTGGAAGATAAGAGCTTGGGTCGCCTTTAACCACTGCTTTTCCCGAAGGATGACCAATAACTTCATGTATAGCCATATCAAGATTTCCTATCTCCCGGCCGTATTGCTTATAAAGAGAAATATCCTCTGGATAACAGAATTCCTTGGTCAATCTTTTCCCTATTAGTTCATGTTGAATATCAACTATATTTTGAAGGATTATTGCTTTGCTTCCATAGCGCTGGCGGATATCTTTTTCATTAGGAAGATTAAATCCTTGATAAGATATAGGTCCGGCCAGTCCAGTTTCGGTTATAATATTTACTACTTTTGATAAAGGGGGATTTACTGTTGGATTTTTGTACTTGTCTTTCCAAGGAGCTTTATCTTCAAAGTACTGAACATTGCTGGCTAGCCTTCTCAAGGGTTCTGTTCTTTTTTGGTCAGTAAAAAATACTATTCCTTGGTATTCACCTTTTTGGGCCCGGGCATCCATATAGACCTCAATAAATCCCAGAATAAAATCTACTTTTGAATCATCCTTTATCCAATGAATATTGAATTTTCTAAAATCTTTGGGGTCGCCAGTTCTGAAATAGCGAATAAGAAGCTTAATTGTCTTTTCTTGGGTTTTTGAACAAGCATAAGATAAAGCTTGTTTTAGACAGAAGATAATCTTTTTTAAATACTTGGTATACATTCCTGGCTTCAGATTCTTGTCCCCAGCTCGCCAAATCAGTTCTTTGATTTTTCCATTTTCTTTTATTACTTTTGAGTTGAGCGGGTTTTTCTCTTTCCTCTTTTTAGCCCACCCATCCATCTCTTTAAAAGTTACACCTTCATAGTAGTTATTGGCACTATCAGCCACTGGATCTTTGCCGGGGCGACGTTCAGTGCATATTAGATCAACTGTCGGATCAAAGATGTGCGGTTTGAGACGATAAATCTTTGCTGGTAGTGTTTCCTCTTCTTTTGATTTCAATCTAGCGCCATTATCACGAGCAATTCTCACTGCTTTTAGAAACTGGTCAAAGGTAATCTCCGGCACAAATTTTCGAGAAGTATCACTATCATACATTCCGTTATGAAGCCAGAGAAGTTTTAAGTATTTGGTGATTTTTTCTAGCACCCTAGAATCTATCCCTTCTGAATGAGTTATAATTTCTTCAAAAAGGTCGCGAACCTCTAAGGCATATTTATGCGTTTGATCAAAAGCAATATCCCTTCCGGCAACAGCTGCTTTAGAGAGCCAATAAGCTAAAAGTTTTTCTTTTAAGCTTAACTTTTCAAAACCATCCATATAAAGCTGAACAATCTGTATTGGTCCAACTTGCTCTAGTACATATTTTCTTTTTTCTTTCAATTTACACCTCCGTTGTAGATGTTAAGGTTCAATCTCCTGATATTAACATACTCACACAATAAGTCAAGCAAAAAGACGAGATTTTTTAGAACCTCGCCTTTTTTATTTTTTATTTCTCTAAAATAACCATTTACCGTCTTTTTGGACAAGTTCGTCGTCTAGCCAGATTTCTCCGCTGCCAGCTTGAGGCCTTAGGTCTTTAATCATATCCCAATGGATAGCAGAATCATTCTTGCCCCCACTTTCTTTATAAGCTCTTCCCAAGGCCAGATGAATACTGCCGCCAATTTTTTCATCAAACAAAATATTTTTAATAAATCTATCTATTTTATAGTTAGTTCCAATTCCGAATTCCCCAATTCGCTTCGCCCCCTCGTCAGTATCAAGCATTGCCTTTAAGAATTCTTCATTTTTTAGTGCCCGAGCTTCAACAACTACGCCTTCTTTAAATTCAAGAGTAATCCCACTAACCTCTCGTCCTTCTTCAATGGCCGGATATGTATAGCTTATTTTACCTTCAGCTGAATTTTTAATCGGTGCGTAGTAAACCTCTCCATCAGGCATATTGTGATGGCCGTCACATTTTCTACCTAACCTTCCTAAGATACTAAAACTTAAATCTGTATCTTTGCTAAGAATTCTAACAATGCTGCCTTGGTCAAAAAGCTTCTTTATCCTGTCTTGCTTTTTTGATTCAACTTGCCAGTCAACCAGACATGCCCCAAAAACAAAATCTTCAAATTCTTCTTGGGACATTTCTGCGTCCCCAGCAAAAGCATTGGTTGAGTATCTTGTGGTTACCCATCTGGTATTGTCAACTCTTTCATCCAAAACGGGCTTTGTTGCTTTCTCTCTTAGAGCTATTCTTTTAGGATTTATATTAGAAAGCTCTTTAGTATTAGTGTCTGCACCTATTCTGATATAAACATCCATTTTTTTCATTTCTTCTAAAGTAATTTTAGAAAGATATTTTAGTTGTTCTTTAGAGGCATATTTCATAAATATGTAATCCTTACCGTGCGGGTCATGCGGCGCCAAACCAATGTGAGGGTAAGGATAGGCGCCTCTTAGAATAATCAGTTTATAAACCTCTTTAACCAAAGGCCAACCCTCAAAAGAATTGGTCAATAGGTAAACATTTTCACCTTTCTTAACACCAGTAGAATAATCCACCAAAATCTTAGCTAACTTCTTTATCCGCGGATCTGTCATATTAACCCTCCGTGTCTTTGAATATCATATACTCTCCATCCTGAATTATCTTTTCTTGCAAACCTCCAGGATAGTAAAATATTAACTTTTCAATCTCAATCGGGCACCCTTTGGCATAAACAGTATCATGGTGAACTGCATTCTTGGGGTTTTCAAAGTCGGCTAAACCAACTTTCCCACCTAGGTGCTCACTTAATCCAAAGGCCCAATGAAAGCCAGCTTTTTCATCTTCCAATACATTTCCAGTAACTACAGCCTTATCATTCACGCCCAAGCCCAGTTCAGCAATATTTCTTCTTCCTAAATCTAAAGCAAAATATTTTCTTTTTTTCTCTGCTTCCGGGTCATTGCCGATTACCTCAACTATTTTATTTTGTTGAACTCGATATATCACCAGTTCCTCCCCATATTTAACCGGTATTAAACCTTCTGTCCTGCTTGGGCCGATTTTTTTATTCTCTCCTTCATAAGGAGCAGTAAACACTTCACCACTGGGAAGATTAATTAAGGGAAAAGCTGAACCTATTTTATCCTGATGACACATACCATTATCTTCTTCTGCAACTCTATTCCTCAAATCAAAATAAAATCTATGTCCGGTTGAAAATTCAACCGATGCTCCTATGGCTCTTGTTAACTTTGGCAGAAGATTTGAACATTTTCTAGCAACTTCCTTGTAATCTGCTGTCAATGCAGTCTTTTCCATTGTCTTTGATACCCTTGGCATACTAGCCACTCTAAGGGTTTTAAGCTTCTTGGCAAATTCTGCCAACGGTGCGGTAGCAGAATATTCAGTTAAAGCTACACATATATTAGTTTTGCTTAAGATTTCTCCAATATTGACTTTCTTATTATTCATTTTTCCGTATTTTGGCAAAGGTGCGCTGGGGGCTCCAGTAGCCGGATAAAACAAGAGTGAATAAACCTCAAAGCCAATTTGCTTTCCTAACTTCTTAAAACATTTTTGCCATTCTTTAGCCATTTCAAGACGCTGAAACCAAACTTTGTCTAGCTTAGTATCACCAAGAGGAATATCAGATATTACTAGTACTTTCTCATCTTTCTGTGGCTCAAAGACATCAATAAGCAACCTCTCTAGATTAAAATCCATTCTCTCCTCCCTTTTTAAATCCTTCCGGCACTAGAGCCGTTAAGGTGAATTTATCAGTCAGATATTTCCGAGCAGCAACTCTCACATCTTCTCGGGAGACCTTCTTTATCAGCTTGGCAAAATCTCTAAAATCATAAGGAATTTTATTCGCTTCTCTCTCCAGAATAATTATGCCTCTCTTTGCGATGTTTTCCAGAATATCATCATGCTGAGAAATCATCAAAGTTTTTGTCCCTTCAAGTTCTCTTGGGCTCACTAGGGTGGTTTTTAAGTCACTAAATTCATTAAGTATTATTTTTTTGGCTTCTTTGAACCTCTTGGGATCAAAACCAGCCACATAGGCAGCAAGCATGCCTCGGACTCCAAAGTTTTCCAAGAAAGATCCTACGTTATATCCTATTCCTTTTTCTTCTCTTATTTTCTTGAATAATCTTGAAGACATACCAGCAGAAAGAATACCCCAAAGCATATTGAGTTTAAAGGTATCTGGAGAGATAAATCCCGGAACCTGATAACCTAAAAAGAGATAAACTTGCGAAATTCCCTTTCTTTCTTCGAGCTGGTTAAATCTATAGTTTCTAATGGCTGTTGAAATCTTAGATTTGGAAACATCTTTAGCTTTGAGCTTACCAAAGGTATCTTTTATTTTTCTCAAAAATTTATCTTCTTCAAACTTACCGACCAAAACAATAATCATATTATTAGGAACGTAGTAATTCCTCTTAAACTCTTCTAGTTTTTCTTTCTTGATATTTCCTAAAGAGTTCGTGGTCCCAAGAATCGTTTTAGCCAGAGGGGTTCCCCTGAAAAGAGTAGCGACAAACTGAGAAAAGGAGTATTCTTCTGGGGAATTGGTGTCACGTCCGATTTCGGCTAAAATAACTTTCTTTTCAAGAGAAAATTCTTTTGGGTCAAAATGGAAGTTTGTCGCTGCCTGATAAATTATTTCCAAAGCTTTAGTAATTTTAGCGGCTGGAGCTTTAGCGTAGAAGTAAGCTTTGGTTTCACCAGTAAAGGCATTCACTATAATTCCATTGTATTCTAAGTCTTTGATGATTTGATCCGCAGTCCTTTCAGGATTGCTTTTAAAAAGCAGATGCTCAATAAAATGACTAGCACCATTTAAGCGTTTACTTTCATTTATTGAGCCAACTTTTATCCCAACCACCAAGGCCAGTTTTTTAGTAGCCGGTCTTTTTTCAAGAATAACCACCAAACCATTATCCAGCACTATCCTTTTCATTTTTACTCTCCTTTATTGTTTTCTCAAAGATCAATAACTCTGTATCCTAGCAAAAAACGGATAATATGTCAAATCTATTTGACTTATTTAAAGCAGTGTGTATAATGACCTTAGATTCATAAGTCGAAGTATCTTAGGCGAGTTTTAACTCAAAAGCTTAAATAAGAAGGTCGGCTTAGAAATCGTAAAAGGTCGACTTTTTAATTTAATCGTAAATCGTAAACCCCGTTAGAACGGGAAAAACAAATTCACCATGCCTTACAATGACGACAATTCGAGAAGGGATTTTCCTCCTCGAGAAATGATTCAGGGAAACTGGAAATGTGCTGATTGCGGAAAAGAAATAACCGAGCTTCCATTTAAGCCAGCGCCAGACAGACCAATTTATTGCAGAGACTGCTGGAGAAAAAAAAGAGATCAAAGATTTGATCGCTAACCTGGAATGAAAAAGTCCCGTGGGATTCCTGCGGGGCTTTTTGTTTAGCGATAAAAAGGAGATCAATAAACATACAAACCTTACATAAAGAATCCACTAAGATTTTTACTAAATGGCAAGCGGGCGCTTGTCGTTTAGTAAAAATTTGAGATAAAATAAAAACAGCCCAGCTTGCCCCGTGAGACATAAGTATTTTACGGGGTTACTCCAAAAGAAAAACCGCCGCTTTCCGCGACGGGCGTGCCGTATCTATTTTTTAGAGATACAACACTTAATCTAAATTAAGTATATTCTTATCAAATAATTTTGTCAATAGTTTTTTGGAAGCTTCTCACTTTATCGTTTTCGGTAAAATTTTGTGACCGCAAAATTTTACCGAAGTAAATAAAAAAGCCGATTCGTCAGAATCAGTTTTTGGGAGATAGCCCGTCTACGCCAAGGCTTCGGCGGACACTCGTTTTTGTTGCAAAATCAGAGATTTTGACAAAAACGGTGGGGTGAGCGACGCGATTTGAACGCGCAACCACCGGGACCACAACCCGGAGCTCTAACCAGATTGAGCTACGCTCACCATGACCTTATTTTATCTTAGCATAAATAAACCGTCTTGACAAGTAAGCTTAGCTTACTTTAGTCAAGCTTAGTTTGACAAGAGCAAGAATTTGTAATAAGGTAGAATTACACAACATGAAACATGGAACATGAAACAAATGTGTAATTTGGCGAAATTTGTAATCGAGAAGCCAGAATTCATTGTTACATGTTATGTGTTATATGTTACATGAATATGAGTAAATCACCCATCGTTACGGCGGTAAAAAAAGTTATACCGGCCGTAGTAAAAATTGTTATATCAAAAGATGTACCTAAGATAAGGCGCTACTTCTTAGAACCTTTTGGCTCTTGGGGCTGGGCTATCCCTCAAGATAGAGTTGAAGGAGTGGAAAAAGTAAAAATTGGCGGAGGAAGCGGCTTTATTGTTGAAGCAAACGGCATAATTCTTACAAATAAGCACGTTGTTTCTCATCCAGACGCTGACTATACAGTATTTTTAGGCAGCGGCAAAGAATACCAAGCAAAAGTTTTAGCTCGTGACCCTATAAATGATGTAGCCATTATTCAAATAGATGCCAAAGGACTGCCAACTGTTGAATTGGGAGATTCCTCCAAATTAGAGTTAGGAGAAACCCTTATTGCTATTGGTAATGCCTTAGGGCAATTTCAAAATACGGTCTCTACCGGAGTAGTTTCGGGGCTATCTCGTTTTATCACCGCCTCCGATGGGTATTCTGGCCAAACCAATGAATTAAGAGGACTCATTCAAACAGATGCGGCAATTAATCCGGGAAATTCTGGAGGACCATTAGTTGATATTGAGGGCAGAGCTATAGGAATCAATGCTGCCGTGGTCATGGGCGCTGAAAACATCGGTTTTGCTCTTCCGATAAACACGGCTAGAAAAGCACTAGAGGATTTAAAGAAATACGGCAGAATTATTCAACCTTCTTTAGGGGTGCGCTATTTTCCAGTAAACAAACAATTTCAAGAACAGAACAATTTGCCGGTTGATTACGGAGCTTTAATTATTCCCGGTGAAGTTCCCGGGGAAGTAGGAGTGGTACCTGGCAGCAGCGCCCAGAAAGCTGGACTTCGGGAATATGATATCATTTTAGAATGCGATAAAACCAAGATTACTCCAGAAAATAGTCTTTCTGGTCTCATTGCCCAGAAAAAAGTGGGAGATTTGGTGCTTTTGAAAGTTCTGCGCCAGAATAAAATGGGGGAAGTGAAAGTGAAGCTGGAAGAAAGAAGATAACTTTAAACTTTAAACTATAAACAATGCGCTCGTAGCTCAGCGGACAGAGCAGGACCCTTCTAAGGTCAAGGTCGTAGGTTCGATTCCTACCGGGCGCGCCAGTATTTTGAAAGGAGAAATGTATCTTGAAAAAAGAAATTTTAATCAAGAGATTTAAAGAGAATCCCATTCTTGAGCCCAAAGACGTTTCTTGGGTAAATAAATATTCTAAAAAACACCGAGCTGTTTTTAATTGCGGAGTTATTTTTGACGAGAAAGTGAAGGTTTACAAGATGTTATTCAGAGGTGGTGCTGGTCCTTTTTCTGATATAGGACTGGCTACGAGCAAAGACGGTATAAAGTGGGAAGTTCGTCCGGAACCGGTTTTAAAACATACGGATCATAATTTTTGGCATGGTTACTGCCACCGAGGTATTGAAGATCCTCGAATTGTAAGGTGGATTGACAATCACTATTATATATTTGCTACGGCTTGTTCTGAACCCCACCCTCAAACAGGAGTAAAGGGTCGTGTTGGTATCTGGCGAACGTTGGATTTCTTTAAATATCAGTTGGTAGGTATTCCTTTTGAATGGGAAGATAAAGATGCTTCAATTATACCCGAACCAATTAATAATTGGTCCTATCTAATACACCGACGAAATTCTGATATGTGGATTTCACGCTCGCGGGATTTAACCCTAAAGAACGGTTGGCAGAATCACCAAATTTTGCTCAAGAGTAGTAAGTTATACCTTTCTCCTATTTCCGGAGTACCTGCTACTAAGATTGGCATAGCCGGTCCTCCAATAAAAACTCCCAAAGGATGGCTGATAATTATTCATGTGGTTCATAAAGAAAAGAATAAATATAATAGGGCTTATAGTCTTGGGTTTATGATTCTTGACTTAAAAAATCCAACAAAAGTTTCCTATATTCATCCGGCGCCAATTTTGTGGCCAGAAAAACCATATGAGATGGAAGGTTGCGTGCCAGTTGTTTGCTTTAGTTGTGCCACAATTGATACCGGAGGCGATGAAATTCTTATCTATTGGGGCGGAGCAGACACCGTCATCTGCGGCGGCAGCTTATCGAAAAAAGATCTTCCAATGTGTTTTAATATTAAATGTTAAATAGTCATATATGAAGACTATACCAGCTACAAAACAAACATTACAAGAAGATTGGATAGGTTCGTTTATAAAGTACGACACTCCGATATTGAAACCAAAAAATAATACTTTTTATTCAGAAGCTATATTCAATCCAACTGTTGTTAAGGAAGGCGAGATGATATATATGCTTTTTAGAGGCAAGAAGCTTTCTTCAGGTAGTGGTTGGTCTGAAATAGGACTGGCTTCAAGTAAGGATGGTATTTATTTTGATGTACGCCTCAAGCCAGTAATTTCCCCGGAATATAAATATGAAAAATATGGCTGCCAAGATCCTAGAATAGTCAAATTTGGAAAAACATATTATCTTACTTATAACGGTGCTAGCGGAAAGCACGGCGAAAGACATTCATCTTGTCTGGCTACTTCAAAAGATTTAACCCATTGGAAAAAATATGGACTGATTTTAACTAAAGATAAATTCAAATGGAATAGCGGCCTCAAAAAAGCAGGGGTAATTGTTCCTAAGAAAATAAATGGTAAATATGTTATGTACTTTTTAGGCCAACAGAGAGCATGGCATTGTTCTATTGGCATTGCTTATTCAGATGATCTAATTCACTGGCATGAAGAAGACGCCCATCCAATAATGCTGGCTCGAAGGGGACACTTTGATAGTATGGGCGTAGAACCGGGTCCAACGCCAATTATTACAAAAGAAGGAATACTGTACTTTTATAATGGCTGGGACAAGAATAAAACTCACAAAACAGGAGCAGTATTATTGTCAAAAAGAAATCCAAGAAAAATTTTAAAGCGAACAAAATATCCTATATTAGAGCCCACTGAAAATTGGGAAGAAAGGGGAATAAAAGTTACATTTTCAGAGGGTCTAGTAAGAATCGGTAATAAGTATTACCTCTATTATGGAGCAGCCGATATTTTTATAGGTCTTGCAATATCTAAAAAAGAAGGGCTTACAGCTAATATTACATAACATTTAATATTAAACAACTGATATAAAAAACAGCTGATAAACTACAGCTGTTTTAAAATAGCTTTTCTCGGTCTGTTTACAATAACGGTGCAATAATAAGACTTATAATTGACATTAATTTAATTAATATATTAATTGACGGACCACTACAATCTTTCATGGGATCTCCCACTGTGTCGCCGACAACTGCGGCTTTGTGAGGGTCGGAGCCCTTGCCGCCGAGATTTCCTGCTTCAATATATTTCTTGGCATTATCCCAGGCGCCTCCGGAATTTGCCATCATTACGGCCAACAAAAACCCGGTAACAATTGCTCCAGCCAAAAGTCCGCCAAGTGCTTCTGCTCCCAAAGAAAAACCAACAACCACCGGAGCAAGTATAGCCAGCATTCCCGGCAGAATCATCTCTTTCAACGCCGCTCCGGTACTGATAGAAATACAACGGGCATAATCCGGTTTTGCCTCACCTTCCATTAATCCTTTGATCTCTCTAAATTGCCTCCTTACCTCTTGAACTATACCAAAAGCAGCTTTTCCGACTGCTTTCATAGTAAATGAACAAAAAAGAAACGGAAGTAATCCTCCGATAAAAAGACCAACCATTGTTGTGGGTTTAATAATATCAACGGAAGCGAGCCCTACTAATTTAGCAAAACTTACTGAAAGAACCAGAGCAGTAAGAGCAGCTGAGCCAATAGCAAATCCCTTGCCAATTGCCGCCGTAGTATTGCCTACTGCGTCAAGTTCTTCTGCCCGCTTGCGAGCAACCTTTCCCATTTTGCTCATTTCAGCAATACCAGCAGCGTTGTCTACTACCGGACCATAAGTATCAGAAGCAAGAGTTATTCCTAAGGTAGCCAGCATCCCCACGGCCGCCAAACTTATTCCATAAAGACCAGCCAGCCGGTGAGCTACCATTATCGCTGCGCAAATGACTAAAATGGGGATAAGTGTACTTTTCATTCCTAAGGCAAGTCCAGAAATAATATTTGTCGCCGCTCCACTTTGAGAGGCTCGAGCGACCTCGCGAGTCGGTTTCCGAGAAGTAGAGGTATAGTATTCAGTTACCAGCCCGATGATAATTCCAGAAGCTACACCTGAAAGAATTGCCCCAAAGAGAAAAATTGAGCCGTTTGCCAATCTCTCCACCAAAAAGTAAGAAAAAACCACAAAAATTCCAGCCGCAGCGAAAATTCCAGAATTAAGAATTCCATGTAAGCTGCCTTGTTTTCTTAACTTAACAATAAGGTAACCAATAAGTGAGGCGATAATTCCCAAACCAGCCAAAGCTAAAGGCAAAACAACAGAAAACCCACCCCAGATTGTTGCCGCTACGCCTAAAACCATTGCCGCAATAATAGAATCAACGTAGCTTTCAAAAAGGTCAGCGCCCATTCCGGCTACATCACCAACATTATCCCCAACATTATCAGCAATTACTGCTGGGTTTCTGGGGTCGTCTTCGGGGATTCCTTTTTCAATTTTACCGACCAAATCTGCTCCGACATCAGCAGCTTTAGTATAAATTCCTCCTCCGACCCGAGCAAAAAGAGCAATTGAAGAAGCACCAAAACCAAAACCGTAAATAATTTGGGGGTCTTCAAAAGCCCAATATAGAATACTTATTCCCAGAAGGCCAAGGCCGGTGACTGTTAACCCCATAATCGCACCAGAGGAAAAAGCAACCTTTAATCCCTTAAAAATACTTTCTTTGGCGGCCCAAGCAGTTCTTACATTAGCCATGGTGGCTACTCTCATTCCAATATTGCCCGCCAAAACCGAAAAAATAGTCCCGAGGACAAAAGCAAGGGCTATTTTATTGTCAAGAGGGGTAAAGACAAGAACTAGAGTAACAGCAAGCACAAATAAAAAAAGCAGTTTATACTCTTTATTCAAAAACGCCATGGCTCCTTGATGAATACTTTGGGAGATTTCTTTTGACTCTTCGGAGCCAATTTTTTCTTTTTTAATTCTCAAAACGAGAATTCCAGCAAAGAATAGCCCCAGAGAGGCAATGACGATAGAAATAAGTACTATGCCCATAAACTTTATCATGTACCACTAAAGGGTATATGATAACCCTGAACCCTTTAGTGGTTCAGGGTTATTTTTTCTTTTTACCTTTTTTCTTAGTTTTTTGTATTTTTGATTTTTTCTGCGTTTTAACGATTGCAGGCTTTTTCTTCTTCTCCCGCCTAGGCTTCGCTGCCTCCTTCGCCGAAGTGGCTACGGAGGCCGAGTCGGCGGACTTCGCTTCAGGCTTCTTCTTTTCCTCTTTTGCGGCTTCTTTTGGCTTCAACTTTTTCTCCTCTACAATATTAATTCTCCAGCCGGTAAGTTTTGCTGCCAATCGAACATTTTGTCCTCTTTTTCCAATAGCCAGAGACAACTGATCAGAGGGCGCTTCAGCAATGGCAATCTTTTTTGTTTTGTCTTTTATTTCAACTCGAGTTATTTTGGCCGGGGAAAGAGCACGGGCGATAAATTTTCCTGCGTCTTCTTCCCATGGGATGATATCTATTTTTTCTCCCCCCAATTCATTAATTACTGTCTGAACTCTCATTCCTTTTTGCCCAACGCAACTACCAACCGGGTCTACCCCTTCTTCTTTAGAGACCACAGCAATTTTAGACCGGTGGCCTGCTTCTCTAGCTACTCCTTTTATTTCTACTGTGCCACTACTAATTTCCGGCACCTCTACTTCAAAAAGCTGCTTTATCATCTCTGGGTGGACACGGGAAACAAAGATTTGGGGCCCTTTTGTTCCCGGCTCAATTTTTAAAATAATAACTTTAAAACGTCTGCCGACTAAATAGTTCTCTCTCGGAATTTGTTCTTCAATAGGAAGAATCCCTATGGTTTTTCCTATATCAACAAAAACTTGCCCTCTTTCTATTCTTTGGACAATGCCTCCAACAATTTGTCCAACCTTCTCTTTATACTCATTAAACACTGCTTCTCGCTCTGCCTCTCTTATTTTTTGGATTATTACCTGTTTTGCCGTCTGCGCGGCGATTCGGCCGTATTCTTCTGCTGCTTCCAATTCAAAAGAAATTTCGTCTCCTAGTTTTGCACCTGATTTAACCTTTCTTGCCTCCTCAAGAAGTATATGTCTTTCTGGATTAAATCTAATTTTTCTTGGTTTTTTCTCCTCTTCTTTTTCTTCCTTTTCTTCTTCTGTTCCGGCGGCTTTTTTCGCTTTTAATTCTTCTAATTCCTTTTCCGTGAAAATCATTGTATTGTCTACCACTTCCTTTATTTGAAATATCCGAGTCTCACCGGTAATTGGATCTAACTTTGTTTTTAAATTCTGCATCTTTTTGCCGTAATCTTTTTTGTAAGCAGCAGCAATAGCCGCCTCAATAGTTTCTAAGACTTTTTCTTTAGAAATTCCTTTTTCTTCGCAAATTTGATCTATAGCTAGGATGAATTGTTTTTGATCCATGGTCGCTTCGCTCCACGCTGACCAAACGCTAATCTTAAACGCTGATCAAACGCTGATATTTAATTTCAAATTAACTATAACACTTCAAAGAAAGAGTTGTCAATCTATTGTCAAATATCTAGTTTTGTGTATAATCGAATTAAAGAGGTGAATCCTTATGGCAAAAAAACAACCACAAAAACCAAAAAAGAGCATGAAAGAGCTTCTACGTATAAAAGGGCAGCCCCAAATACCCAAAATGGGAGATATAATGAAGGGCAGAATTATCGAAATTGGTCCTCATCGTGTTTGGGTTGATTTAGGACCACTGGGAACCGGGGAAATTTTTAGTCGTGAGATTGAGAGCAGTTTAACTGATATAAAGAAACTCAAGGTGGGAGATGAAGTTTCTGCTTATGTAGTTGATATGGAAAATGAGGAAGGATTTATCGAACTTTCTTTGCGACGGGCCTCTCAAAAGATTGCCTGGCAAGAATTGGCCGAAATTAAAGATTTGGCAAAAGTCATTGTAGTCAAAATTCTTCAGGCAAACCTTGGGGGACTTACTTGTGAGGTTAAGGGAATACCCGCTTT
>CAYRSW010000002.1:0-14500 GCA_964427335.1 uncultured Candidatus Saccharibacteria bacterium | reverse complement strand
TTTCATTAGAGCATTATCCGCATATGGGGGGAGATAGAGTAAAAATCCTTAAAAAATTAAAAGAATTCATTGGTCATGAATTCAAAGTAAAAATTATAGATATTAATCGAAAAGAAGAGAAAGTTATTGCTTCAGAAAGGCAAGCTTACCTCGAAAAAGTCAAGCAAAAAATTAAACAGTGGAAAGTAGGAGATGTCCTTCAAGGTAAAGTAAAGGGGATAGTTGATTTCGGAATCTTTATTGAATTTGGCAAAGGACTGGAAGGATTGGTTCATATTTCTGAAATTTCTTGGCAGCAGATTGACGATCCTCACGAGCTTTATAAAGCAGGAGATAAGATAAAAGCAGAAATCATTGCTATAGATAATGGAAGAGTATCTTTGAGTATGAAAGCCTTAAAAAAAGACCCCTGGATTGAGGCGAAAGGGAGATACGAGGTGGGTAGAACCGTTCAAGGAAAAGTAACTAAAATTAATCCATTCGGAGCTTTTGTTGGATTAGATAAAAATATTCAGGGCTTGATTCACATTTCAGAATTTAAAGGACGAGAAAGAGAAATGAGAGATACACTCGAAGTAGGAAAAACCTATAAATTTAAAATTCTTTCCTTTGAGCCAGAAGAGCATCGCCTAGGTTTGGCCTTGGCGGAGAAATCGCGAAACAAATTAAGAGAAAAACAAAAATCCGAGCTAACTATTTAGCCAGCTCGGATAGAATTTTTATTTATGTATCTCGACTCGATAACCTGTCTTTTCTGCAACCTCTTGGGCAAATTCTTTTATTTGGGGCAGACGAGATAATCGTCTTTCCGGAAGACCCCCTGTACTTTCCCCTCTATCATCATTATTGGTAGCAAAGGATAAAATCACTGTCTGCTTTTTGTGAACCAGCTCATATTTCATACCGAAAGAATAATCTCCGCTACGATCTATACCAATCATGCTATCAAAATACCAAAACTCCCAGCCATATTTCTTTAAAATAGGCTCTATTTCTTGTCTAAAATTATACCTTAAGTTATCTCTTAGCTCAGAAGCAACCCTTACCGGATCTTCCATCACTACCACCTGTTCTTCTTTTGTTTTAACCGGAGAAAGTACCTCTTCAAGAGTAATATCATGTTCTCTCAATAATCCTTGTACTTTCTTTATAACATCTTTTTTATCAGTCATCTTAGACTCCTTTTCTCGTAAATTTTGAAGAACCTTGGAAAAGTCAGTGCTTGGGTCCACATCTCGGACCATTTTTTTTAGCTTTGCTACTTTCCGAACTACTTCCTCTTCTTTGTGATTCAAGTGTACTATTGGAGAAACCCTTCTTACTGCTTGACTGGGGCTGTCAACTCTTACGCCAATCCCTATCAGCAGAAAGATTTCTGGCTCGGAAAAACCTTGCAAAGCCGCCCTAACCTCTTCCTTAAGTTCATCTATCTCTTTACTCATCATCACACCTCCTTTGTCCGCCGAAGCTTTAGCGTAGGCGGGCTCTCGGTATTAGGAAGCCCACTAGCTTCCTTGATGAGAATTTCTTTTAATTTTCAAAGAATCATCTTAACATTTCATTATACTCACCCCAAAAAATTTGTCAAAACAAGAGCCGCATTGTTCTGCGGCTCGGTTTTGTATTTTGTTATTCAAATTGATTTTATCCTCCTAGCTTTTTACTTATACTTTCTTTTAGTCTCTTTATCTTTTCTCTCACCCCTTCCCTTTTCTTTTTCAGTTCCTTCTCTTTCTCTCTGGCTTCTTTTTTTTCTCTTTCATACGTTTTAAAATCAGAAATCCTTAGTTTAATATAGTTCTTTATTTTTTCTGGAGTGGCTTTATAACGTATCCATATCTTTTTGGAACGAAGATCGGCTGAAAAATAATGAGTAACATAAATCTTCATACCCACTGTCTTTAAATCTTTGATTTCTTGGTCGCTTAGCGCCTTTTTTAAATTTTCCAAACCCATAAGCTGACCCTGTTTATAGGAAGCTATCTCAGCCTCAACATCCAATCCCTTTTTTCTTAATTCCTTCAATATCTCCCGACTCTTTTTAGCAGCGATTTTTTCTGCTCGGGCTTCTTGAACTTTTCGAACTTCCTTTTCTTTTATCTCAGCAACACTTTTAATTATGTAATTCTTTATTTTTTCGGCTGGTGCTCGGTAATCTACAAGAATTTCATAGCTCCCCTCGTAAGGATAATAGCGAAAATCATCCCACACATAAATCTTAATACTATCTAAATCCATACCTTCTAGTTCCTCTGCGAAGGTATCAATTTTCTCCAAGGCCATAGCATAACTTTCGTCTGAAAGTCCAGCATTCCTAATCGGAAAAGGTTTTTCTAGTAAATCTTTTACTGAGATGAAACTTACCAGAAGAACAACCCCAATAATAACCCCTCCAGCAATAACCCTCAAAATTATCGTACCTTTTCTTTTCATCCCTTACCTCCACCAATTTTCTCTTTTTGATTTTCAAAGAATCAGTTTATATTTCATTATACTTACCCTAAAAAATTTGTCAACAGTTTAAAAACTCCGAAGTGTTAAATTTCTTTTAAAAGCTCTTCAATAATATTTTTCTCCCTAACCCTCTTTAATATCTTTCCTTTTTTAGTAATCAAAGCCATCCCTTTTTTGCCGCCGATGATGGCGATGTCGGCTTCTTTTGCTTCACCCGGACCATTGACTATACAGCCCATTACGGCGATTTTGATTGGTTTATTAAGACCCTGAACTGCCTTTTCAATTTTTTGAGCGAGACGGGCTACATCAATTTGAGCCCTTCCACAACTCGGGCAGACAATAACTGTTGGTCCCCTTTCTCTTAAACCTAGTGATTTCAGAATTTCCCAAGCAGCTTTGACTTCTTTTTGAGGGGAATCAGCTAAAGAAACGCGGATAGTGTCCCCAATGCCTTTGAGTAATAGTAAACCAATTCCTAAAGCAGATTTTACCAAGCCAGAAGTCAAGGTTCCAGCTTCAGTAATGCCTAGATGAAAAGGATAATCAACTTTTTTAGCTAAAGTTTCATAAGATTTGACGGTTCTTTCAATATCATTTGCTTTAAGAGAAATAACTAGGTCTTTAAAATCCAAACTTTCAGCTAACTTAATAGTTTCTAAGGCCTGCTCAACCATAGCTTGAGCAGTCGCTTTACCATAATACTTAGCTAAAACTTTTTTAGATAAAGAACCACTGTTCACCCCTATTCTTACGGGGATTTTTTCCTTTTTGGCGGCTTTAAATACTTCTATCAAATCCTTTCTTGGCATATTGCCCGGATTTATTCTTATTTTATCTACCCCCTGACTTATTGCTTCCAACCCGAGCTTGCCAGAAAAATGGACATCAGCCACTAAAGGAATATGGATTTTTTCTTTTATTTTAGATAAAACCCGGGCAGCAGCAAGATTCGGAACAGCCACTCTGACAATTTCACAGCCAACTTTTTCCAGCGAAAGAATTTGTCTAACAGTTTTGGGTATATCACAAGTATCCGTCTTGGTCATTGACTGAACAACAATAGGAGTATTGCCTCCAATTTTTACAGACCCTACTTGGACCTGTCTACTTTTTCTTCTAATAATTCGCATAATTTATTTATTGTGGCCAGCGGCGTAGAGGCTCCACTGACTATACCAATTCGATTTTTCCCTTTTATTAAATTATCTTCTATTGTTTTATTTTTGTCAGTAATCCAAATTGTGTTTTTATTAAGACTTTTAGCTAGATTGTGAAGCCGTCTGGTGTTGGCGCTACTTTTTGAACCGACGACTAGTAGCAGGTCACATTTTTTAGCTATTTTCCTTACTTCACTGAATCTGGCTAAGATTTCTGGACAAATTGTTTGATGAATCTTTGTGTGAGGAAAATATTTCTTACAAAAATCAGCAACCTTGTTAAAATCTTCTTTATCTTGAGTAGTTTGGCTAAGTAAAGTAAGCTTTTCTGCTTTATTCAATTTAAGGCTTCTTAAATCCTTGAGGGAAGAAACCACCTTGGCCTGGTTTCCTGTCCACTCTTTTATCCCTTTTACCTCCTGATGTTTTTTGTCACCAAAAACAACCACTTGTTCCCCCTTCTTCCAAGCCTCTTGGGCTAATTTCTGGACCTTGAGCACTTGAGGACAGGTGGCATCAATTAATTTTATCTGTTTTGCAGCAAGTTTTTTCTTTGTCTCCGGGCCTACGCCATGAGCCGGAATTACCACAGTTGCGCGAGGAGGAATTTTATCTATTGAGTCTGTAATTTTTACTCCTTTTTTAAAAAGCCCATTTATTACTTCTTCATTATGAACCAAGGGGCCAAGCAAATAAAGTGGTTTTAACCCTTTAGGTATAGCATTTTCCACCAAATCTAAAGCCCTTTTAACCCCCGAACAAAAACCAATATTTTTAGCTAAAATTATTTCCATTAAGATATTCATTGAAAAATCTAAAGAAATTGCTATTATAAAGAAGACAAGACCTTATTATATATCTTATCCTATCAAAAGGTCGGCTTTTAAGCAAACTTAACCCTAAACATCTTCAAGAAGTGCATTTGATTATTAATCATGAATCCTAAAAAAGAAGCGGAAAAAGTCTATGATAAACTCGCTAAGGTTTATCATAAGAGAAGATTAGAAATAAAAACTTTTAATGAGCTATTGGAAAAACCCATAACTTTTTCTTTATTGGGTGACGTTAAAGATAAAAAAGTCTTGGATGCCGGTTGTGGCTCTGGAATCCGCGCCAGAATTTTAGCAAAGAAAGGAGCAAAAGTTACTGGAATAGACATAAGCAATAAGATACTGACTCTTGCAAAAAAACATTGCAAGGGTTTAAAAGTTCAATTTGATAAAGGCAGTATAGACAACCTGCCTTATAAAAATAGTTCTTTTGATATTATTGTTGCTTCTCTAGTTATTCATTATTTAAAAAATCCAAATAAAGCATTTAAAGAATTCTACAGAGTTTTAAAAAAGGGAGGAATCCTAGTATTTTCAACCGACAGTCCTTGTAGGGGAGAATTAATTAAACACAAAAAGAAATGGGGATTTATAATAACTGACTATTTTAAGAAGAAAAAAACGTATTGGAAATTGTATGGCTCCAAGGTTAAAATTCCCAATTATTCTTCTACTCTTGGGGACCTTATGAAATATATATTACATAATAAATTTAGTATAGAAGATTTTAGAGAAGCAAGAATGCCTAAAAAGGCAAAGGATTTATTGCCAAAAAAAGAATTTTGTTATCAATTTAAAGCTCTTCCGACTTTTATCGCCTTTAAATGCAAAAAAATTTAGCTTGTGGGCAGCGATATTATCCCTAAATTTGATGAAAGCTTAAAAAGAGTATTAGATTAATAATGTTTAACACCCGACGTTAAACATTTAATTATGGATAAACAAGAACAAAAAATATTGAAAACGATAGGGGAATTTGCTAAAAAATTACCAAAGTTTCCAGACGGAAGAATCGATTACTCAAGTTCTAATATCGCACCGGTCATAACTGTTTTTGTAAAATACAAAGATAAAATTCTTTTGCTGAAGCGAAGTGATAAAGTGAGAGTGTATAAAGGAAAATGGTTTACCGTTGCTGGTTATCTTGATGAAATGAAACCTTTACACGAAAAAATAATGGAAGAACTTCGAGAAGAAATAGGAGTTGAAGAAAGTAATATCTCGTCAATCTATTTTGGAGAATCTCACAAATTCACAGATGCCGATGTAAATAAAACATGGATTGCTCATCCTGTACTTGTAAAATTAAAAAATAAACCAAGTATAAAATTAGACTGGGAACATACCGAATATAGATGGATTAAGCCAGAAGAGATAAAAAAGTTTGATACTAGTCCCAAACTTGATGAAAGTTTAATAAGAGTATTAGATTAAATTAAAAAGAGATTGGACCTGTCCCTATTTATCCATGACACCAAAACAAGAACCAATTTGGGGTAAGGGTGATAAATTAACGCTTGAAGTTCTTAGCAAGCTTCGATTAAAAGGATGTTGGCTAGATTTAGCCGCCGGCGATGGCCGTTATATGCCTGAATTGTTAAATAAGGTAGATAACTTAGTAGCGGGAGATATTAATCGGGACTTACTTAAAGGACTTCTGCAAAATACACCGAAAGGAAAAAGGTTTAAGCTTAAAATAAAAGTTTTTGATCTCACTAAAAAACTTCCCTTTAAAGATAAATCATTTGATGGGGTTTTTTGTACTGGAACTTTGCATCTATTTTCTAAAAAAGTTTTACGTTCGGTATTTGCTGAAATTGATAGAGTCCTAAGGCTGAAAGGAAAAATTATTATAGACTTTGCTACTGATATAAAGAGACGATTTCCAAGCGGAAGGCGCAAAATCTTTAAAGACGAACCACAATATGAACTGGAAACCGCCAAACAATTTTTGAAAAACTTGCTCAAGGGTTACAGTATTAAAATCTACGAGTCTTCCTTCATTGACGATTTAACTAAGATACGGGGATACGGATATATAGCAATGGGCAAATTCATTCTTTTAATAGCTAATAAGAAATAGGGACAGAGGCCCAACTTTCTTTAAAAAATTGAACCTACCTCTATTTCTTATCTAATCATGTTCAAATATGCTATCGTTAGAAAACCAGGGAAGAATTTCAGTGAGGGTCTCACTAAGGCAAATTTAGGAAAGCCAGATTTTAAAAAAGCATTGGAGCAGCACGATAATTATTGTGAGGTGCTGGAGAAATGTGGGGTGAAACTGAAAGTTTTGGAGGCAGACCCAAGATTTCCAGATTGTCCTTTTGTGGAGGATACAGCCATAGTCACAGAAGAATTCGCCATTATTACAAATCTAGGAGCTAAATCTCGGCGAGGAGAAGAAGAAAAAATAAGAGAAACTTTACGAGAATTCAGAACCATTGAGCTCATAAAATCTCCGGGAATCGTTGAGGGCGGGGACATTCTAAGAATTAATAATCATTTCTATATTGGCCTCTCTAAAAGAACAAATGAGGAAGGAGCTGAACAGCTCTCAAAAATTTTAGCTAAATATGGTTTTACCTCTTCAAGCGTTCTCGTTAAAAACGTCCTACATCTTAAAACAAGCGTAACTTTTATTGGCAATAATAATATTGTCGCTACCGACGAATTCGCCAATCGGGATGAATTTAAGAAATTTAATATAATAGAAGTTGATAAAAAAGAAAGTGATTTTGCAAATTGCCTGTTGGTTAATGACTTTTTGTTGATACCTGAGGGTTTTTCTAAATCAAAAGAAAAAATTCAAGCACTAGGATATAAGATTTTGGAAATAGAAATATCAGAATTCCAAAAAATGGGCGGGGGACTGACTTGTTTATCAATTTTATTTTAAAAACAAAAGATTATGAAAGAGTTACTTTTTATCTACGGCACACTAAAAAATCCTAAGGTCCAAAAGGAAGTTGTTGGGCGAGTTAATAAAGCCCTTCCAGATATTCTGGAGGGTTATAAGAAATCACAAGTCAAAATACATGGCAAAACTTATCCAATTGTAGTTCCTGATTCTGCAAGTTCTATCGGAGGACTAGTTCTTTCGGTTATTCCGGAGGAACTGAAAATCATTGATAAATACGAAACCGATGCTTATCGAAGAAAGAGAGTAATTTTAAAAAGTGGAAAAAGCGCCTGGGTGTATCAAAGATAGAAAGAAAAAATCTTAAGAATCACAAAAAAGCTATGTCTTTCTGAGGCATAGCTTTTTCTAAATGCAAAATAAAACGGGCTACATGGTTTTCTGTACCTATGTAGCCCTGATGTGCCGGTTGAATAAATTACGCTGGCACTAGTTTTTTCTCTTTTAGTCGGATTCACGTTGCCCTCGCACCTGGAGAGGATCAGCAGCGAAGCCCTTAGCGAACCTTATAAGTTCCTCATGGCTTGGTTTACCTTTACTGGCGAGAGCGAGATAAAGAAGCTTGTCCATCTCCTCCCACTCAGCAGCACTGCTGCCCACAAGGAATTCCATTGCGCGGTCAGCGTCTATCTGGTACATATCAGGGAAGACCCGCTTGCGAAAATCCCAGTCGTTCTCACCAGACCCGCGGAAGAAGCTATACTCCTTGAGACGAAGAGTCAGACTTTCACCTTTGTACATATGGCTCGTAGAAGCAAGACCGACCGACTTCTTCCCAACTGATTTCTTGCCAACCAAGATCTTCTTTGCTTTCTCTAACATTGGCTCTGGTGTGCCACGGTCCCGCTCGAAGAGGTGGTTACTGAGAGTAAAATGACCATCACCTTTTTTATGAATGACCGTCTTGCACTGGCGACCCTGAACATAGTCCATATCCACAACAATGTCGCTATAACGAGGTGGAAGACTAATAAACATTTCCGCCTCGTTAAGCATCACCACTTCCTTATCATTAAAGTGTAGCCAGCCAAGACCAGCAGGACGAGCCAAATCGAATGATGCTTTAGCAATAGCTCTAAGAACCTGCCGTTCTGTTTCACCATCACCCACATAGATGTGAGTGACACCGTCAACCTTTTTGTAATCCATCGACTTTCCCTCCTTTTTATTTTTGAAAGAGCAAGTTCTCAATAATGAGAAACTACTCTTTCTGATTTTCAATCTGATTTTATTATAAGCAAAGCTTGAAATTGCGTCGTTCGGATGAAATAAAAACAAGTTTTTATCCCCATCCTCACTAGCAATTATAGCAAATAATCATAATTTTGTCAAGTATTGACAGAATTATAATAAAGAGGTATAATATAATTGAAGGTTTTGAAAAGTGATTTGTTCTTAAAAATACTTAAATAAAATTGAGGAGGAATTCCGATGAGCTGGCAGGGAAGAATTGAAAGAGGTCTTGCTGTAATATTGGCAGTAGTGGTTGTAGCGACGTTCTTACTAACAATAAAAGAGGTCACACAAATAAGTATTGGAAATCGACTATATCGACAAGTGCTCAAAGAACTCATTAATACTGACTATACTGATAGAAAACTTAGGGATCCGACTTACCTTGAGATGGAAGAATTTTTAGCTCGTGATAGAACTAACTCTAATGGAGACGATTCGTACATTTGTGGAAATTTCGCTAATGACGTTAAAAAAAGTGCTATTGCGAAAGGTATTAGATGCGCCGGTGCTATTATCTGGTTCAGGGAAAAAATCTTTGGCAATGAAGTAAGAAAACATGCTTTAGTGGCTTTCCAAACTGCTGATAGGGGAATTATTTTCATTGAACCCCAGAGGGATAAAGAAGTAAAGGTTGCTCTGGGGATTCGCTACTTTAAAGACAACGGTTTAAAAGAATGGGTCTCCGAGGATTTTGATGATGTAATTATCATATGGGTCTCTGACGATTTCGATGATACTATCACTAAAATCGAAATTTATTGGCCGAAATAGAAAAAAGAGGGCGCTGAAAATCAGTGCCCTCTTAAACTGTGTAGACAATTGATATTATCTAAAGCTCAAGTTCCATCCCATCTTGAGCTATTATTGTGTTTTTGAATATCTTTTTGGCAGTTATTTCTGCGAACTTACGCTCTTTTAGGGATTTATACTGGTCAGCAGAAAAATGAAATAAAACTAAACGCCTTACCCCAGCTTTCTTGGCAAGATGTGCTGCTGCTTCAGGATTTAAATGAGGCCATTCGGGAGTATACCCACCAGGTTTTAAAGAACATTCACAGATTAATAAATCAGCATTTTTAGCTAATTTCGAAAGGTTGGGACAAATACCCATGTCAGTACAAAAAGTGATAATTTTTCCTTCTAATTCAAACCGATAGCCAAAGCAAGGATCAGCGTGTAATAATTTTCGACAGGAAAAAGAGAGGGGTGTTCGATGCACTCCTTCGGTTAATTCATGAAACTTGACTTTAAAAGACAATTTCTCAAAAGGAATAGAGTATGGATGGCAGATAATCCTATCTAAAATCTTTTTTGTCCCTTTTTGGCCGTATATATGAAAGGTCTGTTTGAAGCTGAATTTATTCAAAATATGCAAGCCACTGATATGGTCTAAATGAAAATGGCTTAAAAATAGATAAATCGGCTTATTAGTGGTGATAAAACTATCTAGTTTATAGATTCCATCTCCAGCATCAAGGACGATATAATGAGTCTTAGTCTCAATAAAAACACACGGCGTATTGCCGGTTTTTGTGTCGTACCAACCGTTTGTGCCAAGGAAAATTATCTTCATAGAACTAAGATTATTATAGCTACAATAGCCGCTAAAACTTGGGTTAAAATTTTTAAAAACGATGGTTTTCGCTTTGTTTTGGACTTTTGCCCTTTGGTATGGATAAAGTAATGAAATTCACCAAGATTCTTAAACCATCTTTTGCCTGAAATGTAGTAAAAAAACATCAATCCGTCCGGCAATACTGCTGCTGCAACACCCAGCAAACCATAAATCACTCTGATTGGCGACAAATCTACGGCAACAAAAGTAAATATCATCACCCCTAAACAAAAATCTAGTTCCACTTTTAACACATCTCTTAAGAAGCGGTTTTTCTTTAATCTTTGAATCCCTTTTATTTTATATTCAAAATGAGGGATAGCATCCAAGACAAAATGGCTTAAGAAAGCCAAAATCAAGCCCCAGATATTAGGAATTTTGGAGGCAATAGCGGCGCCAACTAAAATATGAGGGATAAGAATCATAAAGGATAGAATTAACCTAATTTCTAATAAAATTTCTAATTCTAAAATGTCTAAATTGGAAATTTGTCATTGGACATTGGACATTGGACATTTTATTAGGTGAATTAGAAATTAGATGAATTAGGTGAATTTATCGGGATTAATTAGAATAATTAGAAATTTTTACTCTTTAACCATTTCTCTGCAAATACCAAATCCTCTTTTGTCGTTACCTTAATATTCTGCCAGGAAGCCGGGATGATTTTTACCCGTTTTCCTAATCTCTCTACCAAAGAAACATCGTCTGTGCCGTAAAAACCCTGCTTTTTTGCAATACCGAAGGCAGTTTTGGCTAATTCATATTTAATAGCTTGTGGAGTCTGGGCCAGCCATAGTTTTCTCCGGTCAAGGGTTTTTTTCACAAATAAGCCATTGTTTATCTGTTTCACTGTATCTTTTACCGGCTGGGCCACTAAAGCTGCGCCATGTTTTTTGGCTGCGGCTATTACCTTGGTAATTTCTTCTTGACTCACTAATGGGTTGGCAGCGTTGTGAAATAAAACGATATCCGATTTTTTAATTTTCAATCTTTGTATTGAATTTGGGTAGACACATGGGTCTACCCCTACAAATGTTTCACGTGAAACATTTTCAATTGCTTTTAATCCTTGATAGGCCGAATCTTGGCGCATTTTGCCGCCTTTAACAATAAAAATTATCTTAGAAAAGCTGTAATCCTTAACAATTTTCCTCATTTGAGCAAATTCTTTCTTTTTTACTACCGAGATTATGCCGGAAACCAGTTTATGCTTTTCAAAAGTCCGAATTGTCCAATAAATAAGCGGTTTTCCGGCAATTTTTAAGAAAACCTTATTAGTTTTTCCTCCTATCCTAATGCTATTGCCTGCGCCGAGGATTATAGCTATATTCATAATTTGTTATTTCTCTAATAATACGGTTGCCAAAGCAGCTATGGCTTTTTCTTGACCGATTAGACCAAGACCTTCAAAAGTGCCTGCTTTTATATTAATCTTTGACTTTGAAATTTCAAGGGTCTGAGCAATTTTTGCCTTCATTTGGCTAAAATGAGGCGAAAGTTTCGGCTTCTCGGCTAAGACTTGACTATCAATATTGCCTATTTTTAATCTTTTTTTATCAATCATTTCTCCTACTTTTTTGAGCAACTTTAAAGAAGAAATCCCTTTATATTTCGGGTCATCACTAGGAAAATGAATGCCTAAGTCACCTAATCCAGCCGCACCCAAAAGTGCATTACAAATTGCGTGGGTTAAAACATCAGCGTCAGAATAGCCCAAAAACCCTTTACTGAAGGGAATTTCTACGCCACCTAAAATTAGTTTTCTTGCTTTGACGAGACGATGAATGTCAAAGCCGAGGCCGATTCTATACATAATTATCAAAATGTTTCACGTGAAACATTTATTAACCGGAATTTTTTTTGGATTATTTCGGTCAAATTTCCAATTAATAGGATTATTTTTGATATATCGTCTGATTCTGTTTAATGATTTTTCATCACGGATTATATTTTCGTAATAATTGCGTTGCCACAATCGTTTGTTGAACGATGGCCAATTTTTTGTTTTGACATTGCAAATATATTCGTTGGTGGTCATCGTTTTAAACCATTGGATAATCCGTCCCAATGCAGGTTTTTGTTCGGTAGGGGCGGACCTATGTGTCCGTCCTTTTGTATGGATTGTTGGGCAGACACGTAGGTCTGCCCCTACACGATCGGTATCACCGTGGTCGATATTACCGATGTTATCGTCATTAATCAAAATTACCCCGTGCAAATGATTGGGCATAACCACATATTCATCCAAATCAATATTGGGAAATTTATTTTTCAATTCCTGCCATTCATTATCAATCGTTTGTTTTATATTATTATTTGTAAAATACAATTCCCGATTCTGGGTGCAAATCGTCACATAATAATATCCAAATTTGGAATAATTGTATCTGGGTAAACGAATAGATCGACGATGATATTGTTTGTTTGCCATAAATCATCCCGTAGGGGCAGACCTATGTGTCTGCCCTGATCGATTGTTAAATTGAACCATTAAAATTCCCAAAACCAACCAAAACATCAACCCACCTTGCTGCAAGGTCCAGAAATAATGGTCAAAAAAGCCAATGAAGAGAAAACCGATGAAAACGATGGTTATAAAATGTTTCACGTGAAACATTTTGGGACAGAGAGATGTTTCACGTGAAACATTGGTTGTTTTTTGTGTTAACCATGCCCTCCAAAATTTTTCTCTGAAAAACTTAGGAGGGCAGGCGGTTTTTAGGATATTAAAAATAAAAAACGCAAACAAAATTAACCCAATTACTCCCAATTCTGCTAAAATTAAGAGGTAAATGTTATGAACCGGTTGATATTGCCAAGGTTGTAATTCAGCCGGGGTAAATTCACCCATTCGGGCCACAAAATTCCCCATTCCTACTCCTAAAATAGGGGATTTTTTAATCATAGAAAGAGCAAGATTATTATATAAACCTCTTTCTTCTAAAGCTTGCCCTTCCATTTTAAACCGACTAGCAATTTGAGGCCAGAATATTACTCCACTTACGAGAATTACCAATGTTACGGCTAAAAATGCTAATTTTATTGTAGAAGCGGATCGCTTTGCTTCACGCGGATAGCTACGCGGATATACGCGGAAAAATAAATTAATAAATGAATAAATGAATAAAAAAGCCATACCAATCCAAGCTGTGCGAGAAAAAGTAAGGACAAGGGCTATTAGTTGTAGAGAAACAACAAAAGATAAAAAATATTGGAACCAAACTCTCTTTTCTCTAAACAACAACAGTAATCCACAGGTTATTGACAGGAGTAAAAATCCAGCAAAAACATTGGGATGCGGAAAAGTTCCGTAAGCTCGCATTACTTTTTGGCCCCCCACCATGATTTTAGCCACCCCCGGCATCTTTGGGCTTAAAATCGTCTCTCCCAGCCATTTTAAGCCAATTGAGTGTTGAATAAAATACTGCCAAATTCCGATTATTGCCTGGAAAGACCCAGCAGCCATGAGGCACAAAGCAGTCCAGAATAAACACCCTGAACCACTAAAGGATTCAGGGTGTCCAGTATCCTTTAGTGGTACTGGACGCTTTTGAGTTTTGATATTGTGGATAACAAAAAGGAAAAGAAGAGCAAATTCAGTAAGTTTTATAGCTCTAAAAAGTCCAACTCCAAGATTTTGAGCCCAAATAAGGGAAAGAAAAGACCATGCCACGAAAATAACAAATAACAAATTATTCACCCGCCAAAGTTTTTCGGAGAAAAATTTAGGCGGGCAGGTTACAAATGATTTCTTGTTAGATGTTTCACCCGGCTGCAGCCGTGTTTCACGTGAAACATTTTTTGTCCGAGAATAGAGCAACTTGACAAACCAAGAAATTAGTGTTATAATTAAGAATATATCTGAAATATATAAAAAATAGCTCGTATATTCATTAAAACTCCCAAATCTTTGGGAAAATACAATTCGAGCTTGCAAAGGAATACTTAGGAGAAATAGGTAGAAGAAAAAAGTAGGTATGGACTTAAATATTTTTTTGACCATGCTTTATTGATAATACTACTTTCTGCTGATAACTTCTAGGATTTTCATCCAATCCTTAATACTTAATTCTTGGGCCCGGACATTAGGGCCTATTTTTATTTCCTTAAAGATTTCTCTAATTTTTTCTTTATCTAAATTTAGTCCTTTCGCCAGATTGTTAATCAACTGTTTTCGCGGCGAAGAAAATCCCGCTTTTACAACCTTGAATAATTTGCGTGAATCTGCTTTCGCATTTACGTGGATTTGCGTGATTTTTAATATGGCTGTATCTACTTTTGG
>CAYRSW010000001.1:18100-57434 GCA_964427335.1 uncultured Candidatus Saccharibacteria bacterium | reverse complement strand
TTAAAAATGAAGTGGTTGTCCCTCATAAAAAAGAATTCTCTCCCCAAGTCCAAATGTGGCTTGAGTCCGATGCAGCTAAATCTGTTTATGGCACTAAGGAAGAATTAGAGGAAATATTGAGAAAAAAGAGAGCAAAAAGAACTAGAACTGAAGAAAGACCGACTGAAAAGAAAATCGTCCCCGGCACCGAAACCGAATTTAAAAAAGCAACAGAAGAAAAGGAAACTTAATTATGCCTAAACTTACGCCTGACCAAATAAGAATTCTTAAAAGAATTTCCGACCCCGAAATAAAACGGAAATATACTCTTTATTATCAATTGCCCCAGAAAGTGCAAGATATTTTATTTGCCACAAAAACAGCAGAGAGAATCCGAGAAATTATACTTAAGCATCATAAGCTCTCTCACGAACAACTCTGGATTGGCTCTTATATCACCGGAACAGTGCTTTTAGGCATTACCCCTCTAAAAGGATTTTCTGAAATCTTGGAAGAAAAATTAGGAGTAGCTCCCGATATTGCTCAAGCTATTGCCCGAGATATTAATGAGCAAATCTTTGCCGAAATTTCCGAAGAACTTAAAGAGATCCATAAAGAAAAAGCTGAACCATCTATGGTGAGCCCTTCGGCTCCGCTCAGGACAGGCGAAGCCGAACCATCTCCAATTCGTCCCCCAGAAGTCCCGAGTAAGCCAGAAATACCGTCAAAGCCAGAGGAGGTAAAACCGAGAATAAAGGGAAATGTAGTGGATCTGAAAGGCGAATAGTTTCCGCGTCTTTCCGCGCTTGCCCGCCAAAGTTTTTGCTTCACAAAAATTTAGGCGGGTGAACTATCCGCGTCTTTCCGCTTCTATAAACATGCAATATACTGTTCCAAAATTCATTGAGGTAGAAGATAAGATTATCGGACCTTTAACCTTAAAGCAGTTTGCCTTTTTGGCTGCTGGAATAGGTATATTTATCTTTCTTGCCTATCTCGTTTCCGTCGCCCTTGCCTTTCTTTTGGGCCTGCCGATACTTATAATCTGCGCTGCTTTTGCCTTTTACAAACCCTATGGTAGGTCTTTTTCTGCATATTTTTCCTCCATATCACAGTTTTTTGTTCAACCAAAGTTCTATCTTTTTAAAAGGACTTCCCAAGCGCCAAAAATTAAAAAGGGGGCAAAACCTTCTCCCTCTAAAGAGCCCTTGAAGATTGTAAGTCAAAGTAGATTAAAGGATTTAGCATGGACATTGGATACGGGGGGAAAGAAACAACTATGAAACCTGGTTCTACTCAACAATTTTTGGACATTGAAGAAATAAAGGAAGGAACCGTTGTTCTCAAAGACGGTACGCTTAGAATAATCCTTATGACTTCGGCAATAAACTTTGCTCTGAAATCTACTAAAGAGCAAGAAGCAATTATTTATCATTACCAGTCCTTCCTAAATTCGCTAGATTTTCCCGTCCAAATAGTAATTAATTCCCGTCGGCTCAACATCACCCCGTATCTGGAAACTTTAGAAGAAAGAGAAAAAAGCCAAACTAATGAACTCCTTAAAATTCAAACAGCCGAATATAGAGAGTTTATCCGGGGACTAGTTGAGATGGCGAATATTATGAAAAAGACTTTTTATGTAGTGGTACCTTTTGCGCCTATAGAGGCAAAAAGAGAAGGGCTCCCAGAAAAATTAAAGGTTTTTTTAGGCTCAATAAAGGTAGCAAAACTCAAAAAGGAAAGATTTGCCAAATACAAGGACCAACTTCTCCAGAGAGTAGAGCACGTAGTAACGAACTTAGAAGGAGTGGGTGTTAGGATGGCACCACTTAATACCCAAGAGCTAATCGAACTTTTTTACACTCTTTATAATCCAGGGCTACCGCACGAAAAAGGAATGGCAGAAATAAGCCAATTGGAAATAGAGGAATAGGCCTATGATTAAACTCAAAATCAAAAGAACCAAAGAGGAAGCTAAACTTTTAGAGGCAGAGAAAATCTACTATAAAGGAGTAGCAACTCTTAAGGATATCCTCGCTCCTTCTGCCTTAAAGGTTAATGCTAATTACATAAGGATTGGCTCAAAATTTTTAAGAACTCTCTTTATCTATACTTACCCTCGCTATCTCCAAACTACCTGGTTTTCTCCGGTTATTAATTTGGACGCCGGTATGGACATTGCTATGTTCATCCATCCGGCGGAAACTCACATAATTTTAAAAAATCTCAAAAAGAAGGTAGCGCAGATTGAATCACAGATTATTATGAATCGAGAAAAAGGAATGGTTCGAGACCCAATGCTTGAAACTGCCTACGAAGATGCCGAATCTTTAAGAGATATGCTCCAGCAGGGCACTGAAAGATTCTTCAGGTACTCTCTTTATATAACCGTTTACGCTGATTCTTTAAAAGAGCTTAATAAAACCAGCTCTCAAGTAATATCCATACTTTCCGGAGGACTCATTTACACAAAGGAGGCAATCTTTCAAACAAAACCTGGGTTTGTCTCCACCTTGCCGCTTGGCTTAGATAAGCTGGCAATTTCTAATAATATGAGCACCGGTTCTCTTTCTACTACTTTTCCTTTTGTTTCTTCAGACCTCACTTCCGACCAAGGAGTTCTTTATGGAATAAACCGTCACAATAACTCCCTTATCCTCTTTGACCGATTTTCCATGGAAAATGCGAACATGGCTTTGTTCGGGAAAGCCGGAAGCGGAAAATCATACGCCATTAAGTTAGAAATTTTGAGAAGCTTAATGCTTGATACTGAAATTATTGTTATTGACCCGGAAAATGAATATAAGTACGTGGCTGAAGTTGCCGGAGGAAGTTTTATCCCCATATCGCTTACATCTCGGGCACATCTTAATCCATTTGACCTTCCCCAAGCTTCTGAAGAAGAATCCCCTGCTGATATTTTGAGGGCTAATATCATAGAATTGACCGGGCTTTTAAAATTAATGCTTGGCGGGCTTTCACCCAAAGAAGAGTCCTTAATCGACGAGGCATTGTATCAAACTTATGCCCTAAAAGATATAACTGGGGAGAGTGACTTCTCTAAAGCAACTCCTCCGACTATGTCCGACCTTGAAAAAGTATTAAAAGGAATGAAAGGCGCGGAATCTCTAATAGAACGACTCAAAAAATATACTACCGGTACTTTTGCAGGATTTGCTAATATGCCAACCAATGTCAGCATTAAAGAAAAGTTAGTGGTCTTCAGTATTAGAGATATGGAAGAAGTGCTAAGACCTATGGCTATGTATGTAATTCTTCATTACATCTGGAATGTTGTCAGGAGGGAGCTTAAAAAACGAATCCTTGTTATTGACGAAGCTTGGTGGATGATGAGAAATGAAGAGTCGGCTTCTTTTCTCTTTGGCATTGCCAAAAGAGCAAGAAAATATTACCTGGGGGTAACAACTATTACTCAAGATGTTTCCGATTTTCTTGAAAGTCGTTATGGAAAACCAATTATTACCAATTCTTCTTTGCAAGTTTTAATGAAACAGTCTCCGGCCTCTGTAGATTTGGTGGCTCAAACGTTTTATCTTTCTGATGAAGAAAAATATTTGCTGCTTGAGTCAAATATTGGCGAGGGAATATTTTTCGCCGGACTCAAACGAGCGGCTATTAAAGTGGTCGCTTCCTATTCTGAAGACCAGGTAATTACCACTGACCCAGCCCAACTTCTGGAGATAGAAAGAGCAAAGGAGGAATTAGCGAGGGAAGGATAAAAACATGGATGAGGAAGAAAAGTATGAAGAGTATGAAAAATTAGAAGAAGAAAGAAGGCAGTCTCGGCTCGCCACATTAGCAGAAGAGGCAAGAGCAAGAATAGCTGAAAAGGCAGCTGAAAAAGCAAAAGAACTTGCCTTAAAAGCTTTTAAAAAAGTTTTCCTTAAAGCTCTTATGGCTACCACTAAATGGATAGTTGTAACTATTGGTGGGGCAGTAGTTGGCTTTATTGGTTTTTGGGGATGTCTTGTTATAATAGTTATAGTTGTGTTAATCGGAGTAGCTAGTCTTGTCCCAGAAGCAAAAGAGTCAATATTTGCTGCTCTCGCCCAGGGTCCTTGGGCAATTTGGAAGGGCCTACAATTACTCTTCAAGTAAACAATTCGCATAATCCGCATTAAATTCGCATTAAAATTCGTATGTCAACCAGAAAACTCACATTCCTAATCCTTATCATCCTGGCTATCACCCTCTTCAGCGGCTGTGATTTTAGCCATTATTACAAAAAGGGGATAAGAGAAGGAAAAATAGAAAACCTTAGGCAGAATCCTTGGCCGCGAGTGGATTTCAAAACTGTCCCTACCGAACCAAAAAGAGGCGATGAGGTAAGCGTGTTTGCTACTGCTTTATACTATACCGGCAAAACAGATGACCTCTATTATATGTGGTTTATAAATAACACCAGCATCCAGCCGCTTATGGCCGGTGATGAACTTTTCTTTGTTCCCGATGTCTCTAAGCTAGACCCAGCCCTCCCAGCAGTACCGGGACTTAAAAACGATTATGGAATTTTCTATATTATGGATTATGCTGATGCCAATTTCGGCTCACCTGAATGGAAATACCATGCTGATAGTATGGTGGTAACAAGAACTACCACTCGTGACTCTGATAGAGACGGAATGGATGACGATTGGGAAATGTTCTATTTCGGCGACCTTTCTCACGGCCCCGATGAAGATTTTGATGAAGATGGATATATAGCTAAGAGTACTAGTAATACAAGCGGCTCTATTATGACAAAAGGGGTAATCGCCTCTGTCACAGCTCATTGTACGCCATATAAGATTTATGATGAACTTGGAAATATTATAGAAGAAGGGTGCGTTGGAGAGAGTTGGCACGCCGGAGTAACTTTTACTCTTAAAAAGGGAGATGAGATTGAATTAAGCGGCACTATCACTTATTATCCATCAACTGAAGTAGAGGGTGGTGGAGCCGGAGAAGGTGGAGAAGGAGGAGAGGGTGGAAGTGGTGGAAGCGGATGGGGAGAAGGAGATACTGGTTCTGGCAGCGGTACCGGCGGTGAAGGCGGTACCGGCGGTGAAGGCGGTGAAGGTGGAAGGGGCGGACAAGCCGAAGTAACGTTTCCTGCAGAAATAATGGATTTTCCAGAAAAGGGAACCTCCGACGGAGCAATTTATGTTCTTTATAATCCAGACCCGACTGATGTGGACTCCGGACCCAGAGTCATCAATGGTCCCGGCGCTTACACAGCCGAATATGACGGAACTTACTCTCTTAAAGTAAGGGTGTACGCCCATAAAGATATTGCCATCTATGGTGAGGTGTCAAAATTTTCCTACCAAGGCTCTGCTTCCTCATCAGGAGGAGCATTCACTTGGGATGGTGTTAAGCTCGCTTATGCTTGGGGATTCAACGTAGATGATATCCTTGCCGCAGGTTTTAATACTGTTGGCTGTTATGTAACCCCAACAGAAGCCCTCCTTGATGAATGTTTAGCTAAAGGTTTATGGGTAATACCTGACCTTCACGCCTATTTTTACGATAAAGACCATATCGATTTAAGTGGTGCTATTAATTTTGTAAATCGCTGGAAGAATCATCCAGCAGTGGCAGCCTGGTATTTCTTGGATGAGCCCGACATAAAAGGCAGCGCTTTTTCTGGGGCAAAGCAACAGGAGTGGTATAATGCCATTAAAGCCGCGGACCCCAACCATGATTTGTTTACAGTTTTTTCAGCTCATATCGAAGATGAGGCAAATTGGAATCCTAACGCCTTTGACCACGCTGGTTTTGATGCCTATCCTTACCACAGAGATACTCCCAATTGGGAGCCCCGCTTGCGTAACTCCTGTAATGTCTGCGGGGATCGCAGTGGCGGGATTGGAGGAACAGCAATTGTGCAGGCATTTTATAATGGAGGTCAGTTAAATCCCACGGGTATCGTGGACGATATGCTGCAAGTCTGGCAAGAATATGGCATTGGAACGCAAAAAGATGGTTATGGTATGTATGCTTGGAATGGCTATGGGTGTGCACCTGAAGACGCAGGTCTATTGGCTCATATAACCGAGGTTAATCGTAGCTACGACTGGCCTCATGCACCGCCAGAGTCGGCTCCTAGCACATACACGGAACAACCTTCCCAACTCCCTTCTTCTCCTCGAAACATTGCCCCGGATGCTTATAATCCAGTAACTGATACTTATTACAAAAGCGGAGACGGAATCATGACTAATTACGAAGAATATGTTTTTGGCTCTAGCCCGATTAAAGGAGATACGGATGAAGATGGGTATAGAGACGAACAGGACATAATTGGCTTGGGACAGAGTAAAATAACCTTCACTGTCCCCGAGGATTTACCTCAAGATGTTAAATATTACAGATTAGACACCCTTGCCTTAGGTATTTCTCAGAAAAAACAAATAGTTAATTGTCCTGACAAAACCTACATTGCTTTAAGCGGCGAAGAATTAACTGACGTAAAATCTGCTGACTGCCCGGCTGAATGGGGACCTCTAGAAAATCTTGCTGATGGAGACCAAATGGATGAATGGCCAGCCTGCTGGATAGGCAGTGGAACCTACGAGGAAAGAGAAAATGCTACTGACACAGATGCTGATGTTTGCCGAGCAAAAGAAAAATCTGTTCATGTTGAAATATGTAAAACCATCTATCAATATTTCAAATTATATATTGAGTCAGAAGAAGTAAAAGAGCTGGAAGTAAAGCTTTCTACTGAAGGTCTCTATCCTTCTGTTGGCGAACCGGTAGAGATATTCGCTACTCCTTATTTTTCTCAATTAGATTATAATCATCTTTTCTACAACTGGGTCTTGACCTATAAAGACACTACAACAGGTGACTTTATAGGCATCGCTGACCAAGCTACTGGCCTTGAGCCGCCAGGCGGCAGTGGGCCCTTAGAGGGAAGGAGGACTTTCAAATTTACACCGGCGGTTTCGGGAACATTCAGAGTAGAGGTATTTGCTGCAGAAAGAGTGGAGGATTATAAAAAGAGAAAGGCCTCTGGAAAGTTAATTATTGAAGCAGGCAGTAAAATTGAACTTCAATTCAACCACGGTACACAGCCGCCTAATCTTTTATCCGGAGATATTTTCACCGTAACAGCTCAACCTACTTTTGAGTGCACTAAAGAAAATGTTGATAATCCGGCTAGCTACTGCGCTTATGTCTGGTATTTGGACGGCCAAAGACAAAAGAACGTCCCGGGCAGTCCGCAGGAATTCCGACTAGTGGTGGATAAACCGGCCGGAAGTAAGTATAAACTAAAGGTGACGGGGACTAATATTGATGGAACAGAGACTGCCACTAAAGAAGTAGAGCTCTTTGTCTATGCGCCGGATGTAAAAATTATCCCTATCCCTGATACCAGAAGACCGACTACGCCGCTGGTTATTGCTGATGTAAGAACCGAAGACATGATAACTCTCCAGGCTTCCCCGGGGCCAATAAATTCAACTTTTGCTAATGGTTCTCTTTCCTATAGCTGGGCTATTGATGGAGCGAAAGTACCAAGTGAAGATTTAGCAACACTGGGAATTTCAGCCGGATTGAGCGCAGATAGAAAATTTCTTACCTTGCTGGTAGCAAAAGAAAGGGGCTCGCGATATACAGTTGGTCTTGCCGCCGCAGCAATAGGAGATGATAAAAACCCAGCCGGCCGAAAAGCGACTGATGAAATAATTTTAGAGGTAGTAGAGACTCCCTGTAAGGTAGTAGGAGAAAACTGCAGCACTAACGAAGATTGCTGTTCAGGAAACTGCGAAGACGGAGTGTGTAAAGAAATGACTCTCGGTTTCTTCGGTTCAATGTTTGCCGCTGTCGGCTTCTTCATTCCTGAATCTTTTAAGTTAGCTCTTAAAATAGGATTGGCTGGGTTAGGAATACTTGCCCTAATGGCCGTTGTATTCTCGTTAACAAGACCTTGGAGTTATCCGGGAAGAAGAAAAAAACAATGAAAAAACTTATCTTTATTATCCTAATGGTCCTCACGACTTTTCTATTGGCAACACCCGCTCTGGGTTACGAACCAATGGTTCCTATTCCTGGCGCTGGAGAAATCACCGACATCAGCGATTATATTAAAGCTCTTTATCTCTTTGGTCTGGCTATTGTCGGCGTTATTGCCATGCTATTTATCATTATTGGCGGCATCAGGTATATGACTGCGGCTGGGAATGAAGCGGAAATCTCTGAGGCCAAAGGTCAGATTACCAGCGCTATCCTCGGTCTAGTTCTAGTCCTTACCTCTTGGCTAATCCTACACACTATCAATCCCGAATTGGTTAGTTTAAAAAAATTAACTGTTACAGAAATAGAACTACCTGAATCAAATACTCATTTAGCCTGTGGCGAGGGCTATGCATGTAAAAGATTCCCTAATGAACAAGAAAACCAAGGAGATGAAGATAATTGTACGAGTGTAGGAGAAAGTTGTATTTATTATAAATGTAATCAGACAACAGGAATATGTGAAAAAATAATGGGAAAGGCAGGCGCGAGTGACTGTGCAGAGGCAGGGAGACCTTGCAGTACGTACCTATATTGCGACCCAACCGATGGTATATGCAAAAGAGTAGCAGGTGCTGAATCTGATAAATGTAGTAAAGAGAACGAATCTTGCCGGGGAGTCTATCTGTGCTGGACAAAAAGATACGGAGGGGAGTATTCGGGAGGTTGTAAAACTTTAGAGGCCTGCCGTAAATCCTGCTTTGATCCTGGTGCAGATTTTGGAGGAGAAGAAGGAAAACATTGGGAGTGCAGAGATAGATCAGCACATGAATGTAAAGGGTATGTCGAATAAATAAAATGAATACTAAAAAAATCCTCATTATTAGTATTATCGCCCTATTTGTACTCATCATCGGTATGCTGGTTTATAATTGGTTGGTCCAAGAAAAGCCGGAGGCAACACCAACTACAGAAAAAGGGGGGGAAGCTAAGCTCCCGGAAGCCGAAGAAAGAGAATTTGTGCCCAAAGAAGGAGAAGTTGCCGAAGAAGCCGAAGGAGAAATTAAGGGCCTTGAATCCTTAGCTGAAAAACAAACTATTGGCGCTATTTTGGATAAAACAGATAAAATAAAATATTTTGACCCAAAAGAAGGCAATATTTGGCAAGCCCAACCAGACGGAAGCGGGACAGCACAACTTTCTCTTGGAGCAGTAGGGGATTTAACTAAAGTCCTCTGGTCTAAAGATAAAGATAAAGCTCTAATCGCCTCTTACGATTCCAAAACCGGGGGAGAACGATTTTATTCTTACGACCAAGCTACTGGCAAAACTTGGGCTTTAGATAAACACATCACTGCTGCCATCTGGCATCCGGAGCAGGATAAAATTATTTATAAATATACCGACCTGGAAAAAAGGTCGGGCGGCATCTATGTTTCCGACCCCGATGGAACAAATTATAAAGAAATTCTTTCCTACGCTATAAAAGCAGAACTTACCCCTATCCCAAAAAAGAATAAAGTTTCTTTTTATCCCATTCCCAGCGGCTATCAAGAATCATCTATTAATAGTATAATTCTTGACGGCGGGAAGCCAATTCATGTTATCGGCGGTTATTACGGTCTTAACATCCTCTGGTCGCCCGAAGGAAATGTTGCAATTATTTCCTACACTGTTTACCGAGCCGGCACTCTAACCGAACTGGCTTTAATTGGAGAGGGGGTATATGGAATAAAACGATTAGAAACTCCAACTATTGTTGAAAAATGTGTCTGGTCCGAAGATAACATTACTCTCTTTTGCGCTGTACCCGCACCGCTTAGGGACGATATTGTTATACCTGATGATTGGTACGCCAGAAGAGTCTCCACTCAAGACAGTTTTTTCAAAATAAACACTACCACCGGCGAAAAAACTCTACTTATTACTCTTGAAGATTTCGCAGTGTCCTACGACGCTACTAATCTCTTTTTGTCCAAAGAAGAAGATACCCTCTTCTTCACCAACCAAAGAGACGGAAAATTGTATTCTATTCAGGCAGAGTCGATATATATGGAATAGAGTAGAGTAGTGCGTAACCCGTGGAGGCGTAAAAATAATACCAGAGGTTTGAGCTTTGGTATTTTTTGTGTATAATATGGAGATGATACCTCAAACATGATTAAACTGGTTGGAGATTTTATGAAGATGACGTTAATCACGGTTTAAGCTTACATCAGGGCGAAATTATCCTTCCACCAAACAGCTATACTCTTATTGTTGATAACCCACAACGATTTTTCTCTGGTAATAGGGCCTCTCATTTTTAATTTTCAAGGTGTTATCTATGTATCTCATCTTACGCAGAGTCAGTTTTTTATTTTTTATTCTTTATTCTCTTATACACTATGCGATCGTCTTGGATATAAGGAAAAAGGAGAGAAAACGAGGCTCATCGATCCCTGTCAAACTATTTTAAAATACATCTAAAAAACTGACACAAAAAACGAAAAACAAAATCTAAAATCCTTGACACATTTCTATAACTTCTCTTATAATACAGATAACCTTACAATACCGACGACCGCATATCGTATAAGAAAAAGAAATAAAACAATGCAAAAAGGAATAAAAAATAAAAACAAGAAAGTAAAATCCAAAAGGAGACCGATTAGGAAAAAAGTTATTAAATTAAGTTCTGGGCTAGTCCGCAGTTTAGAAGATTTTATTCTTCTTTGGGTAGGATTTGCAGAAGAAATCAGTCCTCTAGGTTCCGCGGGATCAATGTCTATGATGAAAAGGTTGGATTTACGGCTTGGAGGTTACGATCCAAATACGCTATATCGTAACTTTTATAAACTAAGAGAAAAAGGTTGGCTTGATCCAGATTGGAAATTAACTAAAGAGGGATGGAAAAGACTAAAGAGTATTTTGCCTGAGTACAAAAAACCATCCACCTGGGATGATAAATGGTATATAGTAGCCTTTGACATCCCGGAAGATCGGAGAATAAAAAGAAATGCCTTCAGAGAAAAATTAAAGAAATTAGGCTTTGGTCGGCTCCAAGACAGTGTTTGGATTTCTCCTTACAATTTTCTAGCCAATATTGAGAGTTTAGTTGAGTTTCATAATATGGAAAGTTGGGTTATCCCTTCAGTTACCAATAAACTAGGCCGGGAAGACTCCCAGGAATTAGCCGGTCGAGTTTGGCACCTTGAAGAAATTAACAAAAAATATAAAGAATTCTTCTCTAAATATAAAAAACTTTCTCAAAAAGTAGAGGAGCTTAAAGTTGATAAACTTAAAATACAAATGGAATATCTGAATATCTTAAAAGATGATCCACAGTTACCAGGAGATCTTTTACCCGATGATTGGTATGGCAAGAAAGCCTATAAACTTTACCAAAAAATTCTTCAACGAAGTAAAAAAGCAGAACAGAAAGAGAACAACCAAAAGAATACAAAAAAATAAATAATATCTACCCCCGCTTTCCTTACAAAATTTTCTCTTATAATGAGTGCGGTCGTCTAGAATATAAAGAAAAGAAGCTAAGAGAGATCTAGCTCTTAAATGAGGTTTAAACGAGATAGGAGATAGGAAAGAAGAAAGAGGAAAGAGAAAAGAGAACTATGTAAAAATTGTGTTTTTAAGTAGAATTTGATATAGTGGAAACATGACCGACATAACTCCGGCTAAAATTAAAGAAATTCTTAGATATAGAGGAATAGAAAAAATTTATCCCTCTAAAGAAACCCTAAAAGAATTGCTAGAGTCAAAAAAGAGACTGGCTATTTACCATGGAGTAGATCCTACTGCTCCGCATTTGCATTTGGGGCACTCAACTAATTATTTTCTTTTAAGGGATTTTCAAAAGTTAGGACATCGGGTCGTTCTTCTCATTGGTGATTTCACTGCTCGTATCGGTGACCCCACGGGAAGATTAACAGCCAGGAAAGCTTTAACAGAAGAAGAAGTCCGGGACAACTCTAAAACCTACCAGAAACAAGTAGGAAAATTTCTAAATTTTAACTCATCTAAAAACCCAGCGGAACTCAGGTTTAACAGTCAGTGGCTTGAACGATTAACCCTCAAAGAAATCAATAAACTAGCCTCTAATTTCACCTACCAGCAGATAATTAAAAGAAATATGTTTAAGCAGCGGTTAAAAAGAAAAGAAGAAATTTATTTGCACGAATTCCTTTACCCTCTACTGCAAGGCTATGATTCCGTAGCATTAAATGCTGATATTGAAGTAGGAGGAAATGACCAAACTTTTAATATGTTGGTTGGTAGGGATTTGATGAAGGTCTACAAAAATAAAGAAAAGTTTGTTATTACAACCAAACTTCTGGTCAACCCTAAGACGGGCAAGAAACTAATGAGTAAAAGTGAAGGTAGTTTTATTGCCCTAGACGATTCTCCTAAAGAAATGTATGGTAAAATAATGGCCTTACCAGACGAAGTTATTATTACTTGTTTCGAGCTATGCACTGAAATTTCTCTTAGAGAAATTGACTCAATTAAAAAAGGGCTGAAATCTAAAAAACTTAATCCTCGAGACGCTAAAGCACGATTAGCCCGAGAAATCGTCACCATATATTGTGGGGCCAAAAAGGCACAGGAAGCAGAAAAAGAGTTTGAGAGGATATTTAAAACCGGCAAGAAGCCGTCTAAAATTAGGAATCATGAATTAAGAATTACGAGTTGTAATATTTTAGATTTATTGGTGAAGCTAAGAATGGTTCCCTCTAAAGCCGAAGCCAGAAGATTAATCCAGCAAAAAGGAGTAAAAATTGATGATAAAATAGTTGAGGATTGGAAGAAAGTGATTAAGATAAAAGATGGGATAGTAGTGCAAGTGGGAAAACGACGATTTATAAAAATAAAATTAATCAAAACCTATGCCTGATATAAGCGATAAACCCCGCACCATTTTACAAGAGAAGGTGCGGGGCAAGAAAATAGCCATGATTGTGGCTTATAAAGATTTTAGAGACGAAGAATACTTCACCCCTAAAGAAATTTTTGAAAACGCTGGAGCAACTGTGGAAACAGTAAGCTCTGAAGCAGGAACTGCTCAAGGGGCTGACGGTGGAGAGGTTTTGGTTGATTTTATTTTAGAAGACCTTAAACCAGAGGAATATGATGCTATTGTCTTTATTGGTGGACCAGGAGCCCAAAATTATATGGGTGATAAAGAAATCACTAGGATTACCCAGAGAGCAGCCGATCTTAATAAAATAATTGGAGCAATTTGTATTGCTCCAGCCATTGTGGCAAAAACGGGAATCTTAAAGGAAAAACGTGCTACTGTCTGGTCTTCTCCTTTAGATAAAAGCATGGTAAAGGTTTTAGAAGCTAGTGGGGTAATCTATGAAGCAAAAGATGTGGTAGTTGATGGAAAAATTGTCACTGGCAATGGACCAAAAGCAGCTAAGAAATTTGCCGAAGCGATAGTAGAAGTGCTGCACCGATAAACCCTGCCTTATCGCCCAACTTTGATTGAACTACAGGAGTCCCCTTAGCAAAAGGAAGGGCTCTTTTTTTCATCTCACGGATAGCTGGTTTGTAGAGAGTTTTTGTTTTTGCCACCCCTCCCCCTAAAACAATCATTTCTGGATTAAGAATATTACAGATATTGGCCAAGCCAATGCCTAGGTACTTGCCAGTTTCGTTGATGACTTGGAGAGCAGGATATCGCGACCTTAAGGTCGCTACTCCAGGAGTAGCAGACTTCAGTCTGCGATTATATGATTCTTCTTCGATTTCCTTCGGATTTTTCTTGACTCCGGTTAACTCTTTATATCTCCTCACAATCGCTCCTCCAGAAACATAAACCTCAAAGCACCCACGGTTGCCACAACCACACTTCGGCCCATTTGGATCTATGGTCATATGCCCAATTTCTCCGGCAAAATCAGCTCCGTGATAAATACTACCATCAATAATAATCCCTCCGCCTAAACCGCTGCCAATAGTTAACCCAACAACATAAGCGAGATTTTTGGCAGCGCCAAACCGGCTTTCAGCCAGCGCAAAACAATTAGCATCATTGTCAAAAAATACAGGAACCTTAAACTCCTTTTCCAGGGGCTTTTTTAAATCCAAATTTTTCCAACCTGAAAGATTGGGGGCGAAGTGAATAATACCTTTCCCTCGGTCTAAAGAACCAGGCGCTCCAATGCCAATGCCTTTAACCTTCGGAGTTATAAGTCTCTTAATGTTCTCTTTAATGACTTCAATAGCCTTCTGCTTCTGCTCAGGGGTTTCTATCTTGATAGTATCTTGTATCTTGTATTTCTTGCCCCGCCCTCCGCGAGGGGCGGGGTGAATATTTTGTATTTTGACTCTGCCGAAGGCAATTTTGGTAGCGCCGATGTCAATGCCTATGTACATGTTGTTTTTGATAGTTTAAAAAATATAAACCGAGTTTATGGCCGGTTTCAGGATTTGTGAACTCGGTTATTTTCTTAAAGCCAAGTTTTCTAAATAATACTTGAGAAGCAATGTTTTTTTCTCTTATCGTGCTGAAGAATATTGGCCTTTTCTCGCCGAACCTTTTTGTCATTTCTGAAATCAGTTTCGTACCAAAACCCCGACGCCCAAATTCAGGTTTTACACAAAGATTAATCAGCTCAGAAGAATAAAAGTAATCTTTTTTTACTCCAATACAACCAACAAGCCTGCTTTTATAAAATCCAGCAAAGAAAACTCTATCTTTTTTAGAGATAATGTCATTATATCTTCTCCTAAGAGGAAATCCGGCATATTTGTTAATTAAAGCAGCTACCTCTTTTGCTTTTTTTTTAGTAATAACTCTTTTAATCTCCATAATTCCTCTTTACCCTTTCGCTAAAAAATGTGGGGAAAAGAATTTTCTTAATTTAATAAATTTTACTGGCCTTATATCTAGGGCTTGATAGACTTGGGTAACCACTTCTCGGCCCCAATCATTTAGTTTAGTATAATCCTCTAGGACCCCCTTTAAGGTGAGAATCCGACAGAGCCGCCGGTTGGGGCTAAAATGAGATTTTCCGAAAGACACTCCTTCAGTAACTAAAAACTCGTCTTCATTCTTCAAATGCTTTAACGCGTAGCCAGGACGAACAAATTCTAATTTTGGATTTAGCCGGTATGCACCGGCCCTAATCTCCCCACAATTCCTCGTCCATCTTCCCGTAAGATTATGCAAAAACACCTGGGCTCCTTGCTTTGATTGCCTTATCAATCGGTTAATCTCGGCTATGTCTATATCATAATCAATATTTAAATATTCTAAAAGATGAAAAGCCATAATGGGAGGTTCATTATTTCTAATTTGAACCATAGTGATAGTAGGAAATGTTGCCAGCAATCGGGGATTAGTTTCGATGACATAAATTTTTTCTTCTTTTTCGTCCATAACGAAATCCAGGCCGAAAATCCCTTTATATCCTTGTGATTGAAAATATTTTCCTATCTTCTCCACAATACTATATGCTTGTCTCTTAATGTCCTCGCTTAAATGATAATCCCAGTCATGACCGCAAAAAAGACCCGAACCTCTTTCCGGGTTAAAAAGTTCGGGGATATCCAAAATCTGTATTTGAGGACAAGTAGACAAAATCCCGTGACGGGTGACACAACCAGTAATACTTGGCGAAGGCCCCTTGATAAAGCGAGTAACAATCACTTCCTCTGGCTCCTTAGCGGGTAATTCCTGGCCTTCTTTTATTCTTATTCTTAATTTTTTTAAAGCCTGGTCAAAATCATCTTTGTTTCTGATAAAAAATGTTCCCTTTCCTCCTCCTCGGGTCGGATGTTGGATTACAAAAGGTAGCCCATAACTATTCATCAAATGACCATAGTGAAGAGCTTGAGGTTTTTTAATTCTGCCCGGTGGAACAGGAACACCAATTTCTTCTAGAATTCTCCGGAATTTTACTTTATTTTCAAATAAGGTTTTGCCAAACTTTACCGGCACGGCAACTAAATTCCAGCCGCGCTGCTGACAGACCTTTTCCATCCGGGAAGAAGACTTATAAACAATTAATGCTGGGTTTTTAAATTTTCTTAAATATTTTTCGGTCCGTGGATGCCTTATGACAGTAGTAGCATTCCTTGGCTCCTTGATATGCTTAGTCCCCATTCCTTTCTCAAGCGGAAAAACTTCAATGTCCTTTTCTATAAGCTCGGTATCTAGACTGTAACGCAAAGCTAAAACTCTAAAATCAGGAATAACATCAGCCAACCCCAGCCGATTAAAAGCATAGACCCCCACACCAAAAACAGGAGTCTTTATTTTCTCACGGAAAAAAGTTTTAAGAGTTTCTATATCTTTTATCATTATGTTTTTTAGCCACTTCCTTTATTAAATATTCAGCTATTCTCCTGGCGTGATTTACGCCGGTTGCTTGCTGCATATAGCTTAGGTCGCACTGATTATTTATCTCGTTGAATATGTATTCCCCATCTTTTTCAAAAACATCCAACATACATATTTCCTGTTTTGTTACAGATTTCACTTTTAAAACAAGGTTCTTTAGCTTTTTGTCTATTGGGTAGGGTTTCACATCTGGGTTAACACAGACTGAACATTTCCAATCTCCTTCTTTTAGTTCATCATAAGCAGCATCTATAACCTCATTCCCCACCATAACCACCCGAACCAATCTGTCAAAATCCACAAATTCTTGAGCATATACAGGCCTTTTCTTTATTCGCCGAGGGTCTACTTTCTTATAATATTCCTCTAATTGTTCCTGATTTCCTATTTTAATGACCCCTCTTCCCCCTATGCTAACAATAGGCTTTAGAACAAAAGGAAAATTTATCTTTGAAGGGACCTCCTTTAAATTTTCCTTCCGACCTACGAGAAAAGTTGGAGGAACTTTTATCACTTCCCTCACTACACTGCAGCCAAGAAATTTGTTGTTGGTAATAAAAATTGATCTTGGGTTATTAATTAGTTTATATCCCATTAATTCCAGTTGAGTAACTAAAACAAATCTCACACTAAAAGTCCCCCCTATTCTTAAATAGATAAGATTATAGTTGGAAATGTCCAGTTTATAAGAAAGGGGGAAGAAGGCAGCCCAATGAAGAACATCAACTCTTCCACCTAAGTTCCTCAACTCTTTTGCAATCGTATTAGAGTAGTTTTTTCCACCTCCTATTATAGCAAAGTGGTCCATATATTTATCTCTTAAATTTAATTTTCTCAGCTTCTTTATCTATAGCTCTTACGATTTCCATTGAAGGTCTTATAAGCTTGTTCAAAAGTTTTTTAGTAATTTTGCTGGCATTGGCGCCGCGGGCAATATTTGTAACTTTGCTCATGGTTTCTCTGATAAAGCCGCCGGCCATTTCACCATTCACCAGATAAACTCTTACATCCCAGTGCCTTTTGTCTCTTAATTTCGGGTTTATACATTGTCCCAGTAAAAATGGTGTCTTTATTTTAGGAATTTGTTCATTCCTAGACAGCACAAACACATTATGACCGCCTGTTCCACGTATGGGTTTGATAACAAACGATTCAAAGTTTTCTTTTTCGACAATTTTTTCTACCTCAGATGCGTTTTTAATCAGAAACGTTTTAGGCACTCTTGCTTTAGTATTCTTTCTAACTATATCTATCGTGTACAACTTATTCCTTGTTATTTTCAATACAGATAATGGGTTAATCAATAAAGCAGGAGATTTCTCGAGGCTTTTTGGCATGAAAGAAGTAAGACATTTTAAAATGCTGTCGGGATAAATATTAACACCATTCTCATCTAAAAGTTTTTTTCTTTTATTTTTGTTGTCTTTAAGAAAGCAGAGATGAATATCTGCCTTTAAATACCTTCTAAATTCGGAGAGGAGAGTGGGTATATCTTTTTTAAACAATATTCTTTTCCTGGGAGGTAGAATACAAAAATTTTTCCCATAATAATCTATAATCTGGGAAAGCTTTTTCACGGGTTCAGATTTTCCGTATAACTCTTTCATAATAGTTTCGTAGCTTCTGGGGAGCCCATTTGCTTCCAAAAACCAAGGATTATCATTTTCATCAAATATAAAATCTAAACCAGCAAGGATGTAATTTTTAGTTTTTAATCGCATTTATCAGTTTGATAACTATTTATGGTGGGAATTAAAAAAGATGTATTTTAGAATTTCCCGAGTTACGTTAACGGGCTTGCCCTCATCCGGCAGGTGATGAAGCCAAAGGTCGGGCCGTCCATTAATTTCGATAAATTTTAATCTTTGGCTCTGGGGCGACATTGACAAATTTTCAGCAATGATATCCAGGCCGCCTAATTCTAATCCGACTGCCTTTGTTGCCCGAAGACACATCTGTTTGACGTGTGGGTGAACTCGAATAGGAACCGACCTAATCTTCCCTCCTTCACTAAGAGAAGAGCGTTCCCTAATATATATTTTTTTGTTTTTGGACAGCACTGAATCTAAAGAATATCCCTGAAGTTTTATTAAATTTTTTAAATCTTCGTCAATCGTAATTTCGCATTTCGCAATCTTTCCTAAATTCCTTAATAGTTTTCTAACAGGTAGTCGGCCGTCACCAATAATAAGGGGCCAGGTAAGCTCAACAATGCCTAAAATTTTATCTTTGAGGACCAAAACCCGAAACTCCCTTCCCTTGACGAATTTCTGGATAACCACTGCTTTAATCCGAAGCGAAGAAAATAGTTTTTCAAAAATCGAAATTGCTCTTCGAGAATCGGAGACATTAATCCAGACATACCTACTTAGAGAACCTACAGCGTCTTTGATAACCCACGGGCGAGGAATCTCTTTTAGTTTCCTTTTTGCTTCTTGGAGAGAAAATGCTGTGGTGGTTCTGGGAATAGGAATTTTTTCTCTTTTCCAGAGAAGGTAGGTTAAATCTTTAAAGAGAGGAATATTCCTAGTGCCAAACCGGTCAATATTAATTCGGAAATCTCGTTGGAGCAAGAACTTCTTCCTGCCAATGCTTAATTCTAAAAATTTTCTTTTCTCCTGAAGAACTTTTACTCTAAGACCAAGTTTTTTAGCCTCTCTGATAATAATATTGGTGTTTTTATCTTTTATCATTTTTTAACCGGCTTTCTCCTTACTAAAACATTCTTAGCTGGATCAACTAAAAACCTTTTTAGGTCTCTCCTTCCCACAATAATATCATACTTCATTTGACTTCTATCGGCGATAAAGGCTTCTGTCTGGACTAATCTCTTATCAAGAATAAAAGAGAAATTAATAATCGGTCTCTCCTGCCTTCCTAAAGCCCCTCGAACAATCTTCCGTCTGATTTCTTCATCTAAACCAAATTCCTTTGCTAGACTCTCGGCTAGTGTAGTTCGGTATGCCCCGGTGTCTACTTTGGCAATGGTCTTATATTTCTCACCTTTGGAGTCTAGGATATCAATGGGCTCATTTATGCCAATAACCCGGCGACCAGAAATTTCTTCCAGCTCTTCTTCTACCTCTCCCCCAAAAAGCTCTTGAGCGATCTTTACTCCCTTAAGAGCTGTTTTCACCTCCAGCCCCTCAACTCTTTTTAGCCGCTCTCTTAAACCGCAGAGGTTGGCAACCTGAATTGAAAGCCCAGCCCGAGCATTGAGTTCTACCACCATCGGACCCAACTCACGATCAATAGCAATGTCCACCCCCAAAAAACCAACCCTTGAAAAAACTTGAGCCTCAACTGCGAGCTCTAACACTTTTTGCCAGTGAGGAATTTTTATCCCTCTAAAAGCAAGTCTTTTTTCAGGCACATATTCAATAAGCTCGTTATAACGAACAGCGAAGGTTGTAATACCGCTGCCTATATCAATACCCACTCCAATACCTCCGAGATGAAGATTAGATTTTCCTTTTGATTCTTCGGTCGGCAATCTCAACTCTGCCATCACCGGTACTCTATTAAAAACAATCACCCTAATATCAGGAATACCACGGAAAGAATAGGGTTTAAAAACCTTATGCATCTTTACGCGCTGCTCAAAAAAAGCAATGTCACCCATGCCGTAGAGAGAAAAATTACCTTCAAAAATGTTTAGAACATGACTGCGGAGATCGCTTATAGCCACCTGGGTTCGATCCGCTTTCACCCAATTGCCGTTACCCTTTTTTCTTCCATAAACGATAAGAATTCCTTCTCCCCCTAACCCTCGATTGGGTTTTAAAACAAAACTATTGGGTAAGCTCTCCCAATTAAACTCGTCCAATTGGTATCTATCGGTAACAATATTATAAACTTCTGGTATAGGAATTTTCGCTTTATTTAACACTTTTTTGGTTCTTAACTTATTATCAGCAAGCTGAATAGCCCTTTTTGAGTTATAAGGGTAGAGATAAAGAAGGTTACGAGCGTTCATACCTAGAATACTTTGGGTTTTCTTCGTAAATTTCCTCATCCTAATAAAATACACGAATAGGAGTTCGTTATTCGTGATGAGTTAAAAAATTAGCGGTGTTTCAAAACCTGCCTAAATCTAAAATACTCACTTAACCGAAGACCAGCCCATTTACCCAGAAATATATTTATAACAATGGTCAAAAATATCCATTCGGGATAAAAATAAATAAGGTCTTTAAGCCAAGGCCAGCCAGCTACAAAATAACAAAGTACACTTAAAGCTACCGTTTCCAGAGAGAGAATTACCGCAGCTCGATTACCCTTCTCAATTTGGGCAGCAACAAATTTCTCCACTAAAGTGATAATAATAAGGATAGGGAAAATAGAAACCTTTAAAAAATCTACCCTTTGAGAATTACCTGCTTCTAAAAACATAAGCATTATTACCAGGGCTACTGTGGTTAAAACTATAGCCATTCGGGGTAGATATAGAAGCCTTAAGCGTCTAAGAATAAAGCGCATCAAGGTCCCAGTAATGAGAACAATAAAAAAAATAGCTAATCCATACTTAAGCCCCGTAGAAAGAAAGGCAAAAGTGATAATAAGGGAGGTATAAATACCAAAACCCTTAATACCAATTACCTGTCTAGTAAAAGCAATAATAGTGGCTACTATTGGAAGCATTAAAATGAGAATGACTGTTTCCTTTGGCACCCCTTGGGTAACCATGTAGGTGATGATTTGAGACATACTTTTAACTTTGCACTTTTAACTTTTAACTGTATTTGCATGGCATATAGCCACTGCCAGCGCATCTGCTGCATCGTCAGGTCTAGGGATATCTTTCAACCCGAGTAATGCTTGCACCATTTTTTGTACTTGATTTTTATCTGCTCGACCATAACTAGTTATAGCGAGCTTCACTTGTAAAGGAGTGTATTCAGCTACGGAAACCCCCTCTTTACAAGCAGTCAGCATCATCACTCCCCTTGCTTGGCTGACCTTCACTGCTGTCTTTAAATTTTTAAAAAAGAAAATATCTTCAATAGCCATAGTAGCGGGTTTATGCCTTTTGATGAGTTCTATCAACCCTTCATTAATTTCTTTTAGCCGCTCAGCAGTCGAAAGCCCAGATTTAGTTACTATACAACCATAATCTAAAACTTGGAGGCACTGCTTTGTCCTCTTTATTACGCCGTAACCTGTAGTGGCTGTGCCAGGATCAATGCCTAATATCGTCATATTTGTTCCAAATTTGAATAAATCTCCTGCACGTCATCGTTTTCATCTAACGCTTCAAATAAATCCTCGAGTTGTAATCTTTGCTTAGTATCCTTTACTTCAATAGGACTCTTCGGCACCCAGTCCATTCCAATTCGTGTAAACGCCCATACAGCACTTCCTGTTTCGGCTAATTTTCCCCCATGAGCTGCAAGTATATGTTTAATTTCAGAAAGGGTTCTATTCTTATTATCTGTGATACCTTCTATAATCAAAGCAACACCGGCTGGCCCATAGGCTTCGTATTTCACCTCCTCAAGTCTGGCCACCCCCACACCTCTGCCTCGTTCGATAGCTCGCTCAATGTTATCCTTGGGCATGTTGACCGCCCGGGCCTTATCAACGGCAAGTCTCAACTTTGGATTTGAATCTGCGTCACCTCCACCAACTCTCGCAGCCACACTAATCATTTTGGCTGTTTTAGAAAAAAGTTTTCCCCGACGAATATCGGTAACAGCTTTTTTGTGTTTAATTTGTGACCACTTAGAATGTCCACTCATGCTTTAATAATACCTACCTTTTACTAATTCTGTCAATAAAAAAACAGGGATGACCCTGTTTTTTTACAGATACCAACATAATTTATGTTTTAATCGGCATTATTAAATAGAGGAAACTTCTATCTCCTTCTGGTTTTAGAGCGGCCGGCGAGTTTTCGGTATTTAGACGAAGAATGACTTTTTTGGTTGGGATATTTTCTAAACCGTCAAGAAGGTATCTGTAATTAAAAGTGATTTGATTTAGGCTTGCGGTTTTTTTAGACGTTTTCGTTTTTATATCAGCGGTACTCGCTCCTAGTTCGGGTGAAATAGTAGATATTTTTACCAGTTCCTCATTTTCGAGCTCTATCTTTATATCATTAACTTTACTACTAAAGGGACTAACCACTTTAATTTTATTTATCAATTCAACCCTTGAAAATTCGAGTTCCGTCTCAAAACTCTCGGGGATTATTTCCTTATAATCAGGATATTTACCTTCAATTAATCTAGAGAAAAGGTGAATAGCAATAATAGGTTGAGTTGAAGACTCATAGCTAAATAGAATCTGATTCTTATCAAAAATAATATCTAAATCTTGTTTTAGTTCAGAAAATATTCTGATAAATTCTTGAACGGTCGCGCTTGGTACTATTACTGAAATTCCTTGTTTTATAGGATTTTCTTTTTTTACTATTTTTCTCGCTAACCGGTAAGTGTCGGTAGCAACAAGGGTAAACCCGGAAGGAAGGATATCAAATAAAACACCGGCGATTTCTGGCCTGGACTCAGTTAGGGCCGCTGCCTGAACAACCTGACCGCAGGCCTGTTTAATATCTTGAGTTTTAAGAGTTAAGGTCGGTCGTTCTTTTATTTTAGGAATTAAAGGAAAATCTTTTTCTCCCATTCCTTTTATTTCGGCTCGGAATTCCCTACAAGATATATCCAGTTTATCCTTAGTAACTTTAAGAGTTAAATTCTCTTTTGGAAGACTACTCACAAAACTAGAGATAGCTTTGGCGGGAACAGTTATTCCACCCTCCTCCTTAACCTGGGCCCTTATCCAACAGTTTATTCCGATTTCCAAGTTAGTTGAGGAAAGTTTAATCCCCCCTTTCTCTGTTTTAAGAAGGATATTATTAAGTATTGGTAGGGTTGTGTTCCTGCCGACTATTTTTTCTACGATATTTATTCCCTGATTTAAATTTTCTTGAGTGCAAATAATGTGCATAATTTTTGTCTAAAATGTGTCTAAATTATATAAATTTTTTATAAGTAAAATTATTAACATATTTTCGGGTTTTTTATTAACATTATATTATTTACTAATTCGCTTTCCTTTCTATATTAAAGTATATATCCACTGAATTTATAACTACTACTACTACTATTTACTATATTAATATAAAAACTAAACGTCATTATAGAGTTTTTCTTTAATTATATTTATCTCCTCTTCTAAACCTTCATTTTCCTGGATTTCTCTATTTATTTTTTTATAAGCGTGGAGTACTGTGGTATGATCTCGATTAGAAAATTTTTCTCCTATAGTAGGATAAGAAAACTTACCCTCTTCTCTCATTAAATACATAGCTATTTGTCTAGGATAAACAACCTCTTTTTTTCTATTTTTTTCAAATAACTGTTGAGGTTTTATACTATAAAATTCTGTAACCACTTTTATAATCTGCTGAGGGGAAATACTCTTATTTCTTGGTATTTTTATAATTGAAGAGAGAATTGCCTTACTATCTTTTAAAGTTAATAAATTATTATTAAGCTCATTATAGGCAATTATTTTATTTAGGGCTCCTTCTAATTCTCTTATATTTCTCTGGATGTGAGAAGCTATGTACTCTAAAATTTCTTGTGGGAGGGTTTCTTGTTTTTTTTCTAATTTCATTTTTAAAATAGCTAACCTTGTTTCAAAATCAGGGAGACCAATATCAGTAATCATACCTCCCTCAAAACGGGATCGAAGTCTCTCCTCTAAAGTTAGGATAGCTTTAGGGATTCTATCAGAGGATAGAACTATTTGTTTGTTATTTTCGTAAAGAGTGTTAAAGGTATGAAAAAATTCTTCTTGAGTTTTTTCCTTTTTTGCTAAAAATTGAACATCATCTATTATTAAGGTATCAATTTTCCGGTATTTATTTTTAAAGTCGTTCATTTTTTGTTGTCTGATAGAATTGATAAGTTCGTTAGTAAATTGTTCACAGGTAATATATTTAATTTTTTTAGTAGGGTGATTTTTAATTATTTCGTTCCCTATAGCTTGAAGAAGATGAGTTTTTCCTAAACCTACGCCACCGTAAATGAATAAGGGGTTATAAGTTTTACCGGGATTTTTAGATACGGCTAGTGACGCTGCATGAGCCAGTTCGTTACAAGAGCCGACAATAAAAAGGTTAAAGGTGTACCGAGAATTTAGATTTAGGCCTTCGAGATTACCTAGTTCTGCTTTATTAGGGATAGTACTAATAACTGATTCTTCTCTTTCTCTATTTTTACTTTTTTTTAACCTTTTTAAAGTTTCCCCAATCGGAGAGAGAGATTTGATAATAAAATCTACTTTCTTCGTTTTGGGGTAATATTTTTGTAAAGCTTTCAGAATATATTTATTATACTTATTTTCTAACCACTCTTTCACAAATCCGCTGGGGACACTTATCACTATAGTTTCCTTCTGTTTTGAAGCCACAGAGGTATTTTTAAACCAAGTATTAAAACTTGCTTGGGAAAGATTTAATTCAAGTTCGCTTAACACTCTTCGCCAGAGTTGTTTATTAGTCATACTAATAAATTAACAAATATCCTATCACCTAGTATATAACATAATGGAAAATATTGCCAACACCTCAAAACCACTCAAATTGTTCATAAGCTGTGGATTGGGTGTGTAGAAAATTTTTCACCTCTTCAAACCAATTTTACACCCAGATTACCTGATTCGCAATGGCGGTGTTTCATTTGACTTTTCTCTTCCTGTGCTATATAATTTGGGTTAGATAGTTTTATAACCATGAAGCGCACATATCAACCCAAAAAGAAAAAAAGAAAAAAAAGTCACGGCTTCAGGTCAAGAATGAAAACAAAATCAGGTCGGAAAATCTTGTCAAGAAGGCGGAGAAAAGGACGTAAAGTTCTAGCTCATTAACTATGCTTCCTAAACAACATCGTTTAATTAGGGATAAAGACTTCCAGAGAGTTTTTAAAAAGGGAAAGTCTATCTCTAATTCGGAAAATTTTCTATATGTGAAATTTATTGAGAATAACCTTCCTGTTTCTCGATTCGGGTTTGTGGTTAGTAATAAAATTTCTAATAGAGCGAGTATTCGCAATAGGATAAAAAGAATTTCACGGGAGGCAGTTAAAAGAAAGTTTCTTGAATTAAAACCAGGGCTTGATGTGGTTATTATAGCCAAAAAAGGAATAGAGAAAAAATCCTTTACTGATATTTTATCAACGATTGGTTTGGTTTTTAAAAAAATGGAATAATGCCGAAATTTATTGTTATTAATCTCATTAAGTTATACCAAAAAACTCTCTCTCTAGACCACGGCCCTTTAAGGGAAGTATATCCTTATCACGGATGTCGGTTCAGACCCACCTGTTCTGAATACACTCTAGAGGCTGTGAGGATTTATGGAGCGCTCAAGGGAACGTGGCTTGGCGTAAAGAGGATTATTAAGTGTCACCCTTTCTCTAGGGGAGGGTGGAATCCTTTAGAATAATGGAGATACTATCATTACTCTTTCACGAAATTTTATATAGACCATTACTAAATGCCTTAGTCTTTTTATATAATGTTATTCCCGGTCATGATTTGGGTATAGCTATTATAGCTTTGACGCTAATTACGAGGTTTCTTCTTTACCCTCTTTCTAAAAAAGCGATTGAGTCTCAAAGAGCAGTAGCTAATCTTCAGCCAAAAATAAAGGAGATTCAGGGAAAATTTAAAAATGACAAACAAGCCCAGACCAAGGCAGTGATGGAATTTTACCGGGAACATAAAATTAACCCTCTTGGAGGATGTTTGCCTTTACTCATCCAGCTGCCGATTCTCATTGCTCTTTACCGGGTGTTTATAAGCGGGCTGACACCAGAAAACCTAGGAGGGCTTTACTCTTTTGTCCAAAACCCTGGTAGCATCAACACTACCTTTTTGGGAGTTATTGACCTTTCGGCAACCCATAATATTCCTTTGAGTATTTTAGCGGGTGCTCTTCAGTTTATCCAGAGCAAAATGATGCTGAAAGAATCACCTAAAGGTAAGTCCAAAGGGGATATGAGTGCGATGATGGGCAAGCAGATGACCTATTTTATGCCGATATTGATGGTTTATTTTGCTTTTGTTTTACCGGCGGCTCTACCTCTTTATTGGGTGGTTATTACTTTATTTGCCATTTTCCAACAGCGGCTCATAATGAAAAAACATGAACAATGAAGAAATTAAAATTATTAAAGAGACCATTTCGACCCTCGTGGATTTAATAGGTATTCCACTGGAAGAGATAGAGGTTAACGATTCCTCTTATTATAAAATTGGTCAGGAAAATTTACCCGAAGAGGCAATTAGCGTTAATATTAAATCCGAAGAACCTGGGATCTTAATTGGTCAGAGAGGGACTAATCTTTCTGCCCTTCAACACCTGGCAAGCCGAATAGTTAGGGCTAAATTAGGCGGCCCTATTTATTTTATTCTAGATATTAACAGTTATAAAGCTCAAAAAATAGAACGCCTAAGGATATTAGCTGAAAATGTTGCTAAGGCTGTCAGCCGCAATAGACGTGCCTTTATTTTTCAACCAATGAGAGCTTATGATAGGAGAATCATTCATTTATCCCTTGCCGCAAGGGATGATATAACTACTACAAGCGTCGGAGAGGAACCAGAAAGAAGAGTAACAATTAAACCAACCTAGTTATGGATTCTACTCCCAGAAGAATAGCTTTTAACGCTATTATTTCAGCAGGGGCAAGAGTTATTGGAACTGCCCTTGCTTTAATAATAGTTGCTTTACTTACCCGCTATCTTGGCCAAGCTGGCTTTGGGCATTATATAACAATCTTGGCTTTTGTGTATATTTTTTCCGTGGCAGCTGATTTAGGACTCTACTCCATTACTATCCGGGAGATTTCCCGGGAGGGCGCTGACGAACAAAAGATTGCCAGCAATGCTTTTACTCTCCGACTGGTCTCGGGACTTCTGGTCTTCGGGGCAGGCGCGGTACTCGCTCTGTTTTTACCTTATCCCTCCATTCTGAAGGTCGGGATTGCCTTGGGTGCTTTGGGTTTTTGGTTTTTAAGTAACTGTCAGGTTTTGATGGGTGTTTTTCAGAAGTATTTAAAAATGACACGTCCGGCCCTTGCTGAACTCGTGGGTAGAGCAGCTCAACTTAGTTTAGTTGCTTTTTTTATTTGGCGTGATTGGGGATTTTTGAGTGTGATTTCTGCCCTGGTGGTCGGCGCCTTAGTGAATTTTTTCTTGGTCTATCGGTTTTGCCAAAAATTTATTAAAATAAAACTCCGATTTGATTTCGATTATTGGAGAGAGCTTCTTAGGGACTCCATTCCTTTAGGAATAGCCGCTGTGCTGGTAATGGTTTATTTTAAACTGGATACAGTAATGCTTTCTTTAATGAAAGGCCCTATAGCTGTTGGTATTTACGGATTGGCTTATAAGATTTTAGAGTCGCTTATCTTTTTCCCGGCTATGATCGTCGGGCTGGTTATGCCGCTTCTGGCTCGATTTGCTTTTACAAGCTGGTCAAGATTTAATAGAGTTGCTCAAAGAACTCTAGAAGTTCTTCTTATCTTTATTTTCCCTTTAATAATCGGGACCATATTTCTTTCCCCGGCGATAATAAAACTCATTGGCGGCGGGCATTTTACTGCTTCAGCCGGGGTACTTAATTTGTTGATTATTGCCACTGGGATAATCTTTTTAGGGGCGCTTTTTTCCAATGTGATTATCGCTTTAAAAAAACAGAAAGCTCTTGCTTGGATTTATGGGGTTGGCGCTGTGGTCAACGTGGGGGCAAACTTTATTTTTATCCCCCGATATTCTTATTGGGGAGCAGCCGGGACAACTATCTTTACCGAGGTCTTGGTTACAATCCTTATGGTTGCTGTTATCTATAAGATTCTTGGACATTTTTTCTCTTTCAAGTTGCTTGTTAAAATTATTCTTGCAACCCTTGCGATGGGAGGGTTTCTTTGGTTTAATTCTACTTGGCATCCCTTCATTTTAGGATTAGCAGGCGTTGTTGTTTATTTTGGTGTACTTTACTTAATAAAAGGAATTTCAAAGGAGGACCTGGTGAAACTCACTCGCCCCGTTAGAAAAAATTTTTCTAACGGGGTAAAAAAGGAAGCATGAATTCCATAACTAAAAAATTGTTACTAATTCTCGTAGCCTATATTCCTTTTCAGTTGGCTCTAAATTTAGCGCCTGATGTAGATCTTGCTTCGGGGAGAGTTTTGATTTTATTGATATTTGGTTTATGGGTTTTAAGAGCTTTAGCTCAAAAGAGACTAGATTTTCTTGTCTCTCCAATAACTTATCTAATTTTGTTTTTCTTATTTTTATCATGCCTTTCTTTAACCCAAGGTGTTTCACCGGAAAGAGGATTGAGAAAGGTTTTAGTTTTTGCTTCTTGTTTTCCCCTCTACTTTTTAGTCACGGGGGTATTTTCTGCCAAGGCAGCTAAGACGGTAGTCAAAGCGATGGTTTTCAGTAGTCTGGCTTTGGCTGCTATCGGCCTCGTTCAGTTTTTTTCACAATTTATTTTTGGTATCAAGCCGGTTTATCAATTTTGGGCTCATTATATAGCTCCGATATTTCTAGGCAAAACTTTCACCGCAGCGATTTTAGCTAATCCTAGTTGGTTAGTAAATGTTGGCGGTAAAACTTTCTTGAGAGCTACTTCTCTATTTCCAGATCCTCACATGTTTTCTTTTTATCTGGGTCTGGTTATTCCTCTGACCCTTGGACTTCTTTTTTACTGCAAGAGATATAAAGGCTTACTGTTTTTTGTTTTCTGTTTATTGCTTACTGCTCAACTTCTTACTTTTTCTCGGGGAGGCTATTTGGGTCTATTGGTAGCTTTACCGCTTATGATTTTGCTTTTATGGAGGATTTTTGAGCCAAAATTAAAAATCTTTGTCGCTGCTTTTATTTTATTAAGTATTATTGCTATTTTTATTTTTGGTTCTCCTATCCTCTATCGTCTCACTTCCCTTTTTGATTTCAAAGAGCCGTCAAATCTGGGGCGGCTTTTAATTTGGGAAGAAGCTTTAGATTTCTTTTACGACCATCCCTTTTTAGGGGTAGGGATTGGCAGCTATTCAGAGTTAATAAATCCGGCTGCTTCTTATCGCGTTCCAATTTATGCCCACAATACTTATTTAGATATTGCTGTGGAAATGGGAGTTTTTGCTTTAATAGCTTGGCTGGGTATTTTTCTTGTGGCTTTAAGGGGCTTATGGAAAGTTTCTTTGGAGGGAAAAGAATTAAAATTTTTATCAATTGGGCTTATGGGAAGTTTAGTTTGGTTTTCAGTTCACGCTTTAGTTGAAACTCCAATTTTCTCCCCAAGAATTTTACCGATATTAATGGTGGTGTTAGGGTTGGGGGTAGTAATAATTAAAAACAGCTCCCGGAAATCAGAACCCATTAGAGAGTAGGATAGATTTCAATTTATTGATTTATTAGTTTATTAATTTATTAATAAATAAGTAAATAAATAAAATAATAAATAACCAATTTTTGACTCCAGACTATGTCTATTTATCTAATTTATCTAATAGTATTTTCTTTACCTCTCTATTTAATCCGTCTTAAAATTTTCTGGGTTCCGACGACGATTTTAGAATTGATGATTTGTCTTGTGTTTACCGTTTGGTTGTTGAAACTTAGTTTCAACAAGGGACTTGTTGAAACTAAGTTTCTCAAGACTAAGTTTTTTATCCCGATAATGTTACTCTTAGTCGGCTGCACAATTTCAACCATCGTTTCTCCTTACAAGTTGGCTAGCTTAGGCATCTTTAAGGGTTGGTTTATCGGTCCTCTTTTATTTTTTATGGTGCTCGTAAGTGTGGTCAAAACCAAAAAGCAAATCAAAAACATCTTGGTTGTCTTTGGTTTGTCAGGAGCGGGAGTGGCAGTAATTAGTATTGGCTATTTCCTCGCAAGAAACCTTACTTTTGATGGTCGTCTTAGGACTTTTTTCCTCTCGCCCAATCATTTAGCTATGTATCTTGCTCCGGCACTGCTTATTGCTCTCTACTTTCTACTGGCTTCTAAGGAGTTGAAATATTTCTGGCTCATTGTTGTTGGACTGGCGGGCATTGCCTTTTATTTCACCTTTTCTTATGGCGCTTGGTTGGGAGTATTAGTAGGACTTTTATTTTTACTTTGGTTTAATTTTAGAAGCCTTGACCCTCAAAAAAGAAAGAAAGTATTTTTATATTTTTATATTTTTATATTTTTAATTATTATTCTAGGTGCGTTTCAGTTACGAACAGAGAAATTCCAAAATTTTCTTTTTTCAACGCGCTCTTCTTTGCAGTCACGGCTTATAATTTGGCGAGCAGGGTTGCTTATTTTAAAAGACCATCCTCTCTGGGGTATTGGCCTGGGTACTTTTCAAAAATACTATTTAGATTACAGTTCTTATTTTAAAGAACCTTATCTTCAATGGGCCGTGCCTCAGCCGCATAATCTGTTCCTGGCGTTCTGGTTGCAGACGGGAGTATTGGGTTTATTGGGGTTTGTTTGGATTGTTGTTTGGTTTTTTAAGAAGGGATTGGCTCGAATTAATACGGCAGGGGCATCGTATGCAATGCCCTTACTAGCTGTGATGATTTACATTTTAGTTCATGGATTAATTGATACGACATACTGGAAGAATGACTTAGCCATAATCTTTTGGGTAATGGTAGGTCTGATGGTTATATTGTCCCGCCACTCTTGAATCCTCGTTTAACCTATGATACTCTACTATATATAGACGGCAGTAGAGAGGATATCTCCTTAAGCGTATGCCAGTAAGAAAGAAATATCGAATAACCACTAGGAAATCTCGGGCCTCCAAAAAACTCAAAAGAGAGCTTAGGAGGGCTCGGAAGCCAAAGAGGATTTTAAAAAAAATCTTTCTCTTTTTTATTTTGACAATTTTCCTTTCAGCTCTTTTGGTTATTGGTACTTTTGCTTGGTTTGCTAAAGATTTGCCCAATCCGGAAGAGGTAAGTGAGCGTCAGGAAGTTCAGTCGACAAAGATTTATGATAGGACCGGTCAAATTCTTCTTTACGAAATATTCGGCGAGAAAAAAAGAACAGTTATTCCTACTAATGAGATTTCCGATTTTATGAAATATGCTACCGTTGCTACTGAAGATGATTCATTCTACGAGCATCCAGGTATAGCTCTTAAATCAATATTAAGAGCTCTCTGGGCTAATATTCGAGGCAAGCACATTCAAGGAGCTTCAACCATTACTCAACAGTTTATTAAAAATTCAATGCTAACGCCCGAAAGAACATTAACAAGAAAGATAAAGGAGATAATTTTATCTTTGGAATTAGAAAGGAAGTATTCCAAAGATGAAATTTTGACTTTTTATCTCAATGAAGTTCCTTATGGTTCCAACACTTACGGCGTTGAAGCAGCTGCCCAGTTTTTTTTCGGTAAGTATGCTCGAGAATTGGACTTAGCGGAAAGTGCCTTATTGGCAGCTCTACCAAAGGCACCGACTTATTACTCTCCTTATGGGACTCATCCCGAGGAACTCAAAGCCCGCCAGGAATACATTATCGCCAGAATGTTGAAACTAGGTTTTATTACCGAGGAGGAAGCAAAGCAGGCCCTTGAAGAAAAACTAGAGTTTGTTACTCATAAGCACGGCATTAAGGCTCCTCATTTTGTTATGTATGTTCAAGAAATTTTAGAAGAGAAATATGGAGTGGACTACATAAAGGAAGCTGGGCTTAAGGTCTATACAACTCTGGATTGGGACCTGCAGCAGATTGCCGAGGAGAAGATTGCTGCCCAAGCGGAGATTAACGAAGAAAAATACAAGGCTTTTAACGCAGCGCTGGCCGCCATTGACCCAAAAACTGGCCAGGTTCTGGCTATGGTTGGTTCAAAGGATTATTTTGCCGAGGAGTCCTACCCCGAAGGATGCATCTTTGGAAAAACCTGTTTATTTGATCCTAATGTTAATGTAGTAACACGGGAACGTCAGCCCGGTTCTGCTTTTAAACCTTTTGCTTATGCTCGAGCTTTTGAAAAGGGTTATACGCCGGAGACTGTTTTATTTGACCTAGAAACAGAATTTTCCGTAGCCGGAGCTGAAAGCTATATGCCGCAAAATTATGACCTTAAGTTTCGAGGTCCTATAACTATGCGTCAGGCTTTAGCCCAATCAATTAATCTGGCTTCGGTAAAGACCCTTTATTTAGCTGGAGTAAAGGATACTGTTAAACTTGCCCAAAAATTAGGCATCACTACTTTAACAAGAGATCCGAACCGTTATTATGGCCTTTCTTTGGTTTTAGGCGGTGGAGAAGTAAAACTTTTAGATATAGTTTCTGCCTACGGTGTTTTTGCCGCTGAAGGCGAGAGTTATCCTTCCCAAGTCCTATTAAAAGTGGAAACTAACGAGGGTAAAGTTTTGGAGGAATTTGAATCAAAATCCGAGAGAGTGTTAGAGCCCCAGATTGCCAGGCTAATTAGTGACATCCTTTCTGACAACTTTGCTCGCGCTCCTATGTTTGGATTACAAAGTAAACTTTTTTTAGGGGACCGTCCGGCAGCGGCTAAAACCGGTACTACTCAAGAATATCGCGATGCCTGGACTATTGGTTATACACCGGATATGGTAGCAGGAGTTTGGGTGGGCAACAATGACAATACCGAGATGAAAAAAGGAGCTGCTGGAATTTATGCTGCAGCGCCTATTTGGAATGCTTTTATGAGAGAATCTTTAAAAGCGAGCCCTGTTGAGCGTTTTAGTGATCCTAAACCTCGGGAGGTGGAAAAGCCGGTGCTTTCTGGACAATTTGCCTCGGAAAATATCATGAAGCTGGATAAGATTTCAGGCAAACTGGCTACTGAATTTACCCCACCGGGATTGATAGAAGAAGAAATTTTTAGAGTTGTTCATAATATTTTATATTATATTGATAAAGATAACCCCCAAGGCATTTCTCCTCAACATCCAAATGAAGATCCTCAATTTACAAATTGGGAAGCACCGGTTTTAAGATGGGCCGCGAAGATGACAGAATTGGCAAAACTTGAAGAGTTGACAGAGGAAGATAAAATCTGGCAGGAATATATCGGTTTTTATAACCAGCCCTTGCCTCAAGAGTATGATGATGTTCATATCCCGGAAAACAGGCCAGAAGTGAAAATTATAAGCCCAAAAGAAAATCTCATTATTACCGATTTAAAGGAACTCAAGGGTCTAACTATTGAAGCTCAAGCTCAAGCGCCTTTAGGCATAAAACAACTTGATTTTTTCTTCCAAGACCAACTAATTAGTACTGATGAAACTGAACCCTACCAGGCAAGATTAACTTTACCTCAAAGTCTTTCTAACGGAGCCTATACAATTAGAGTAATAGCTTACGACGAGGTAAAGAATCACACAGAAAGCAAGCTTAATATTTTTTTGAGGGTCCCGGATAAAATTCCACCACAACTTGAAATAATTTCTCCGAAACCTTATCAGGTCTTAATAATTGAATCTTTTCCGCTTTTAATTACAGCTGAAGCCTCCGACATTGGTTTGGGTATAGACAATGTGCAGTTTTATTTTAAAGGCAAGGACGGCATCTTAAAACTTATTGGTTCTTCTCCCTTGCCTTTGGATAGCTCTAGAGAATATCAAACCTTTTGGAGTGATTTACCTTCGGTTGGCCAGTACAAAATTTCAGCCAAAGCTTACGACAATGCTGGCAATATGGGGGTAAGTGAAGAGGTAACAGTTGTTGTTGAATAAATTTAATTTATTAATTTATTGGTTTATTAAAAAACAAGCAACTCAAGTCGCTTGTTTTTATATTATTCTCCGACCGCAGCGAAGCGGAGGTCATAATTATAATATTATTTATGAGTTAAATCTAAAATTAAATCCTTTACCCCATAGGGGTCTGGGACTTGTCTGAAAACGAATTCTTTTTCACGTCCAGCTGTTTGTATATGAACATCTCCAAAGTCAAATATAGTTGGCGTAAGTCCCTTTACTCTGGCGGTTACATCCTGGATACGATCAAGCCGGCATTCAGAGACCTCCCTTTTGAAAAGTCCGCTCTGCACGATATCAACAATTCGCTTATCAGTGATAATCCATGCGTCAAGATAGTAGTCCGCAATGGAAAGATTTAATTGAAGCCAGACAAAGAGTATATAGATGCCGCTTAAAAAGATGAAAAGATAAAAGTAGGGAACTTCAGAGATAATAAAGGAAAAAAATTCTCGCAGGAGAAAGTAGCAAACGACCGGCAACAAAAAAGCTATCAGGGGCATCATAACACCAGTTATAATTATTAGCAAGTGTCGATGCAAAAGTTTTATTATTTTTTCGCCCGGGTCTTGACCCCGGAAGTGGTATCGTTTCATTATTCTACATTCATAAGGGCCCATAGGGTTACGCCTATTATAACAAGAGAGCCACTGATAAAGAAGAGAGTTATTAATTTAGTCGCCCTGCGGTTTACTCCAAATCTGGCTAAATGATAAACAATAGCCCAGGAAAAACTAAAGAATATTCCGATGGCGATAAGAAAGATGAAAAGGAGTATTCTAAACATAATTTAGAAACTTAACTGTTGATCTTCTTTGGTAAATTTTATTCCGAGATGTTTATATGCCGCTTTTGTAGCTACTCGACCTTTAGATGTACGAGCAATAAAACCCAGCTGTAAAAGATATGGTTCGTAGATATCTTCAATAGTTTCTTTTTCTTCTGATAAAGTGGCGGCTAGAGCATTCAGTCCGACCGGTCCTCCTTTAAAATTTTCAATAATAATTTTAAGAAGTTTTCTGTCAGTTGGTTCTAAGCCAAGCTGGTCTATCTCTAACGTTTTAAGACATCCCTCGGCAATATCCTTAGTAATTATTCCGTCTCCCTTCACTTGGGCAAAATCCCTTACCCTTTTAAGTATTCGATTGGCTATTCGGGGAGTTCTTCGTGACGTGCGGGCGATTATTTCTCTTGCATCTTTTGTTAGTTCTGTGTCCAATATTTTAGAAGAGCGTTCAATTATTGCTTCGATATCCCGCGTAGTATAAAAGTTTAAACGAAAGATTGCGCCAAACCTTCCCCTAAAAGGCGAAGACAGGAGTCCAATCTTAGTAGTGGCGCCGATAAGAGTAAATCGAGGCAAATCTAATCTTAGGGTTTTGGCTGAAGGGCCTTTACCAATAATAATGTCCAGAGCATAGTCTTCCATAGCGGAATAGAAAACTTCCTCTATCACTCGAGGAAGCCGATGGCACTCATCAATAAAAAGCACATCTCCTGGGTTAAGATTAGTTAAAATAGAAGCTAAATCTCCAACTTTTTCTATTGCTGGTCCTGAAGTAACCTTAATATTGGCTTTTATTTCCCTAGCGACAATATGGCTTAAAGTGGTTTTTCCTAATCCGCTTGGCCCATAGAGCAAGAGATGTTCCAACGACTCATTTCTAATTTTGGCTGCCTCAATAAATACTTTAAGGTTTCGTTTTATTTTTTCTTGGCCAACGAATTCCGAAAGATCTTTAGGACGAAGCGTCCGGTCAATCCTTTGGTCTTCAAGTTGGAATTTCGGAGAAATAATGCCCATGCCCTTGACAAAATTATATTAGTCTGCTAAGATAAAATATTGCTATCCTCCACTAGCCTGTAGGCAAGGAAGGTTGTTTTAAGAAGTCGTCTGGCTCTTAAAACCTTTAGGGAATTTTCTAAATGGGTAGGATAGCTTCGGCTCGCCTACGCCGGTAGAATTTCTTCCTCCGATTTTCAATAATCGGAGAATTGCCTACAGGCTAGTGGAGGGCACCGGTTACCCTTTCAACTTCTTGGGGAGTAGTAATTTCTTCTAATACTTTTAATATTCCATCTTCTTTTAAACTCAACATACTTTTTTTCCTTGCCAGAGATTCTATATCTGAAACTCGAGGCAAAGACTGGATTAAACCTTCTAAATCTTTCTCTATTTTTAGGACTTCAAAGATGCCAATCCGACCTCTATAACCGGTAAAGTTGCAATAAATACATCCCTTACCCCTAGCCAGCTTAAAGCCGGCTTTTATTTTTGGATGTTCGGGATAATTTGGAGGGATTCCTGTAACTATCTTTTTTATCAAATCTTTTTCTCCTTTAGAAGGCTCGTATCGGGCTTTACATTTTTCACAAATTCTTCTAACTAACCTTTGGGCGATAATTACATTTACTGATGGAGCGAGAACAAAAGTTTTTAGTCCCATATTGATAAGTCGTGAAATGGTCTGGGCAGCGCTGTTAGTAGAAAGTGTAGAAAGAACTAGGTGGCCGGTTAGTGCCGCGTTGGTAGCAATTTCTGCGGTTTCTAACTCCCTTATTTCCCCGACTAGAATTACATCTGGATCCTGTCTTAAAATCGCTTTCAGGCCTACAGAAAAAGTGTAGCCCTCTTCAATATTTATTTGGGTTTGGGTAATTCCGGCTAGACGATATTCAATTGGGTCTTCAAGAGTAACAATTTTAATTTCTGGCTTTCGTATGTGTTTGAGAAAGGAAAAGAGAGTTGTGGTTTTGCCGGCGCCGGTTGGTCCAGTAGTTAGTATCATTCCATGCGGTTTTTTCGCTTCAGCCTTCATTATTTCTAAAGCTGGAATTCTCAAGCCCAATTGGTCAATTTCCAAGAGGCCAAACCGACCGAGAATTCTCAATACTACGGTTTCTCCCCAGCCAGAAGGAACAACCGATACTCTGACGTCAATAGGTTTTTTTTTGAAAACAACACTAAATCTTCCATCTTGAGGAACGTTGTGAATATTAATTTTTAGCCCAGAGATTAATTTTATTCTAGTTACCAGTCGTGGATAAATTACTCCGGCAAGCCCTGTTATGTTTTGCAATACTCCATCAATCCGGAAACGGAGGTCGATTTCTTCTTTTTTTGGTTCAAAGTGAATATCAGAAGCTCGGGTCTTCAAGGCTCCGGCTAAAACAATTTCTAAAAGTTCAGTAACAGGCACCTTTACCACCTGACTACCTAAAGAGCTTATATTTTTAATTTCCTTTTCAAATTGAGTTAGTTTCTCAATGCTTACGGATAAATCTTCAGCAGTCTTTTTAAATATTTTTTTAGGATATTTCTTCCAGAGGGTTTTAAGCCCGCTAAGAGTTGAAATAAAAAGAGAGTATTCAAAACCCTCTTTTCTAAGGCCAGCTAGAACTTCAATTGTTTCAGGATTTTTGGGGTCACATAAAGCGATTTTTAGAATCCTCCCCTTTTTATAGACGACAGCCATCCGGGCCTTTCTTGCCTCAGCTTGAGTTATAGTTTCAAGGGCTTCTGGGTCAATATAGATTTTGACTAAATTGATGTAAGGCAATCCCAAATTTTCAGCTTTCCTTTGAGCAAGCTTTTCTTCCTGCTCCCGTGTTAATTTAATCAAAGTTCTTTTAGCTTTTTGTTGATTATTCATAACTTTTTGTTCGTTGAAACTTAGTTTCTATCACTTCTAGTATAGCTTAAAGTCCTGATTTTTTCAACTATCCTTTCCTTTGCCTCTTCAATATTTTGAGACGCTATTTCAAACTTGATATTTTTTTCCAAAATGCGTGAATTTTCAAAAAGCGCTGCTAATTCTTCTAGGTTAAAATTATTAAGTACTTGCAACACTGCCTTTATTTTTCCTTCGAGCTCTTCAAAAAGAAGCAGAATTAAATCTGCTTGCCAGTAGCTTTTCTTTAGGTCTTCGGCTATAAGAGAAAGGTCTTTGGGGGAGGTACAAGTCTTTTTGAAGTCATCTTGGGAAAGGGTTGAAATTATTAAATTCAGGTCTTTTTTCTCTTCGAGGTTGGCTAATACTTTTCCCCAGAGTTTGAGAATTTTTAGAGGTTTAGTTTTATAAAGATATCTTATAATTTCTTGCTGCCGGGCACCGTGAGCAATCAGAGTCGCCGCGGTCTTAAAGGCCTGTGGGGTAGTATTTTGGTTTTGAAAATTTTGAGTTTGGCTGATAATACCGGCTAGTAGGCAGGTAGAGGAATCTTCATCAAATAAATTTTCCCCCAAAGGGGAAATAAGGTTGAATATAATTTCTGAACAGGATCTAGCTGTGTGGTCTATGATATTGACTCTACCAAAATGTTCGTTGGAAGAATGGTGGTCGATATTTAAAATTGGTGTTTCAAAAAAAAGTTTAGCATTTTCTTCATAGAGCTTGCCTAATTGTTCCAGATCCGGGCAGTCAAGAATAATTATCAGTTCGTATTTGGGAGGTAAGGTTTCTATAGAAAGGTCTTCTTTCTTAAGTTCTCCTTGTTTGGGAGTAATAAAAATCTTAAGTCTTTCAGGAGTGCTTTCATAACGCAAACGCTCAATTTTTACTTCAGAGTTGGCTAAAGATAAAACAAAATCCTTTGAACGAGAAATCTCTGTTGTAATTTCGTTTTGGGCTGGTAGAAATTTGAAGGGTTCTAGTTCCCTTTTTTCTTTGGAGGGATAAACCAAAATCGGAACTTTTCCGATTTTTTTTAAAATTAAATATAAACCCAAAGCGCTGCCTAAAGAGTCCCCATTTGGGTTTTTACTGATAAGAAGAAGGATCTTCTGGTACCTTTTAATAAATTCCAAAGCTTGTTGTTGTTCGGAAAGGCTCATATGTTTCTTATGTTGCTAATCTTATTAGTTTATCGCGAGAAGGACTTATCGTCAAGCGATGACCTGTGGATAAACAAAAAAAGTTTTATGAAGCGGGGGTTTACTTTTGGCTAAAATATGCTAGTATTCAAGTTAAGATGACGATAATTACCAAAAGCGCTACCCAGACTCAAAAGGCTGGAAAACTTTTAGCAGAAAGCCTCAAGGGAAAAGCTTTGATTTGCCTGGAAGGAGAACTCGGGAGTGGAAAGACCACTTTTATTCAGGGCTTAGCTCGGGGCTTAGGTATAAAAGAGCGAATCACCAGCCCAACTTTTGTGATTTTGAAGAGATTCAAAGTATCTAAAATCCAACATCTATACCATATAGATTGCTATCGAATTAAAAATCCCCAAGAACTTTTGGACTTAGGATTTGGAGAAATTTTAGAAGAGAAGAACGCAGTGGTAGTTATTGAATGGG
>CAYRSW010000001.1:15656-18000 GCA_964427335.1 uncultured Candidatus Saccharibacteria bacterium | reverse complement strand
TAGTTCTTCTTAAAATGCTGAAAGTTCTGAAGCCCGACTACATAGCTTGCGCTTTTGATGTGGCCGGGCCTACCTTTAGAGACATTGAATATAAAGAGTATAAAGCAAAAAGAATAAAGCCGCCTGACGCCCTCTACAATCAGATTGGCAAAATAAAAGAAGTAGTCAGGGCCTTTGACATTCCTATTTATGAAAAACAAGGTTTTGAAGCGGATGACATCATCGGCACTATTTCATTGAGAATTAAGAATAATGAATCAGGAATTAGGACTGTTATTGTTACAGGTGATTTGGACACACTACAATTAATAGATGAACAAACTTCTGTTTATACTCTGCGCAAAGGAGTAAAAGATACGGTGATTTATGATAAAAAGGCAGTATTTGAACGCTACGGATTAAAACCTTCCCAATTACTAGATTTTAAGGGGTTAAGAGGTGACCCCTCTGATAATATTCCCGGCGTGCCGGGGGTGGGAGAGGTGACGGCTACAAAATTACTTAAGGAATTTGGGAGTATGGAGAGACTTTATGAATGTCTAGAAAGACAAAAAGACAAGATACAAGATACTCTAAAAAAGAAGCTCTTAGAATTCAAGGAGCAGGCGTTCTTCAGTAAAAAGTTGGCTACAATTAAAAGAGATGTGCCGATTAAGTTCAAACTGGAGGATTGTCGATGGGGCAAATATGACCGTGAGAAGGTGATTGGATTATTTAAAGAGCTAGGGTTTTATAGTCTGATTGAGAGACTACCCGCTGAAAGTGACGCTGATAAAAACGCTGAAGATACGCTGAAAACAACATCAGCGTCGAATCAGCGTATTGATCAGCGTAATATCAGCGATATCTATGAGCAAATCGAAAGGGCCTATAAAGATGGGATTTTCTCCAAGAAGGTTTATGAGCTTGAAAAAGCTTTAGTACCGGTGATTAAGCAAATGGAGAAGGTTGGTATTAAAGTAGATACTGAAAAACTAAAAGTTCTTGCCGAGGATATCGGATCCAAAGTCCAAGAGCTAAAATCCAAAATCTATAAACTAACCGGTCAAGAGTTTAATATTGATTCCCCGGCGCAGCTTTCTCAAATTCTCTTTGAAAAATTAAAAATTTCCACCAGTGGACTTAGAAAAACTCCTGGCGGAGTAATCTCTACTGCTGCTTCTGAATTAGTAAAACTTGCCGGTAAGTATAAAATTACTAACCTTATTTTAGAATACCGCCGATTGACTAAATTAAAATCTACTTACGCTGATGCTCTTCCTAAAACAGTTGATTCAAAGGGTGGTCGAATTCACACTACCTTTCATCAGCTGGGTACAGCAACCGGTAGAATTTCTTCATCCGAACCCAATCTGCAAAACATCCCTGTCCGGGGCGAGTTCGGCAAGAAAATAAGAGAGTGTTTTGTTGCTAAGGAGGGCTTTAAGCTGATTTCTGCTGACTATTCTCAAATGGAGCTGCGAATTATTGCCACGCTCGCTCATGATAAAAAGATGAGCGAGGTTTTTCAGGAAGGAAAGGATATTCATCAAGCTACAGCAGCCTTTATTTTTGACACTCCAGAAGATTGTGTCACCTCTTCAATGCGGCGTATTGCCAAGAGTTTGAATTTCGGAATAATTTACGGTATGGGGCCGAGGGGGGTAGCAGAAAGAACTGGCATCAGCCACGATAAAGCAAAAACTTTTATCAGTAACTATTTAGAGAAATTTAAAGATATAGCCAGATTTATTGAAGCAACCAAGGCAAAAGCAAAGACAGAGGGGTATGTAGAAACCTTATTTGGCCGACGACGATTCCTGCCAGAAATTAATTCTAGGGACGCAAAACTAAGGGCTGCTGCTGAAAGGATGGCGGTGAATATGCCTATTCAAGGAACAGCTGCTGACATTGTTAAGCTAGCTATGGTTGAGATTAGCAAATTGCAGAGAGAAGGCGATAAGCGATTTGCGACATGCCATTTGCTATTACAGGTTCACGACGAATTGGTTTTCGAGGTAAAGTTTGATATAATAGAAGAGGTTGTCCCAAGGATAAAGAGAATAATGGAGAATGTTGTAAAGTTAGAGGTGCCACTGGTGGTTAATATAAAAATAGGTCAGAATTGGGGAGAACTATGACAATAAAGAGAATTTTATTGATTGTTATTCTACTGGCTGGGAGTATCGGCGTAGTTGCTGCCGGTTTATTTTTCGGATGGTGGCAAGCGACTATTTTTGAGGTGGTAAGTCATACGCAAAACCTAGTGCTTTCAGACCAAGATGAAGATATTACCCCGACGAGCGGTGAAGAGTCAGCCGCTTGCCAAGAAGCCAGCCCCCTTTCGGGGCTTAAGTGTAAAAAT
>CAYRSW010000001.1:0-15646 GCA_964427335.1 uncultured Candidatus Saccharibacteria bacterium | reverse complement strand
TTAAGCGGGGTCCTGTTGCTGTGATTCTTGCTGGAGACAAAGTGATTCGTCCTCTCTCTGGTCTTTCTGAAGCCGATCTAATTATGGAAATGCCGGTGCTTACTGGCGGCATTACTCGTTATATTGCAATCTACGTTTGCGGCAGCCCCCAAAAAATTGGCTCTCTTCGTTCTGCCCGTCATGATTTTATCCCTTTAGTCATGGGATTAGATGCGATTCTTGTTCATTGGGGCGGTTCTCATTATGCTTTAAATAAGCTTAACGCAGGGATTATGGATAATATAGATGCTCTTCCTAATCCTTTTGAGACTTTTTATAGAATTCCGGAAATTCCTATGCCTCATAATGGATTTACCTCAATGGAAAGGTTATTAAACGCCGCAGAAAAGTTAGGATACAGATTTGAGAATGAGTTTGAGGGATACCCGCATCTTGAAATTCCAAATTCCAAATTCCAAATTCCAAATGAAGTCCAAAATCTAACGATTGGTTATCCTTATCCCTATAACGTAAAATACGAATATAATCCCGAGGACAATTCTTATTACAGATGGCGAGGAGGAACAAAGCAGATAGATAAAAATAATAATGAACAATTAGCTCCTAAGGTGGTGGTGGTTATGCGGGCAGCTTCTCGTCAGCTTGAAAAAGAGTATAATGACCTAGATTTAGAAGGAAGCGGCCAGCTTGAGGTTTATCAGAATGGGGAACTTATTACCGGCCGATGGGAAAAGGACGGAAGTGATTCCTCTTCCAAGCTTTATTTTTTAGATGAAGAGGGTCAAGAAGTCGAATTTGTTCCAGGCCAGATTTGGGTGCAGGTAGTTGAACCCTACCAAATTGTTAAATGGGAAACATTATGATTATTTTTCTATACGGGCCAGATACTTATCGTAGCCGAGAAAAACTGAATAGGATTATCAAACGTTATCAATCCATTCATAAAAGCGGACTTGCTTTAACGAGGTTCAACCAAGAAAATTTTGATTTTGATGAGTTTCGTCAGGCTCTCAAGACAGTTTCTATGTTTAATGAGAAGAAACTGATTATCCTGGAAGAACTGTTTGGAGTTGCAAGAAGTCAGATTTCAACAGAATTGTTGAAGTCAGACTTCAACAAACTAAAAACGGACAAAAACATTATCGTTGTCTTCTGGGAGCAGAGTCCAGACAAAAGGAGTAGCCCATTCAAATGGCTAAAAGCTAATGCTCAATGCCAAGAATTTAAGCTGGCCGATGCTAGAGAGCTTCGCGGGTGGGTTGAAAATAAATGCAAAAGTAGAAACTCTAGGCTTACAAGAGATGCCAAAGAATTGCTTATATGCTGCGTTGGTTCAGATCTTTGGCGAATGTCTAATGAGATTGAGAAACTTATAACTTTCAAGCCAGAAGAGGAAATAACATCTCAAGATGTTGAGCTTTTAGTCAGTTCCCAAATTGATCTCAATATTTTTGAAACTATTGATGCTTTAGCCAGAGGCGTCAGAGCCAAAGCATTAGAACTTATCTGGGAGTATCTTGGCAGAGGGACAGATCCTTCGTATCTTTTTTCTATGATTCTCTGGCAGTTTAGGAATTTGATTAAGGTAAGCTCATGCACTAAGGGGACTGGGCTTCATCCTTTTGTAGTTAAAAAAAGCACCTTCTTAGCCAGAAGGTTTACTCAAGAGAAGTTAAAAAATATCTACGAATATTTATTGGATATGGATTTGGCCATTAAAACAGGAAGAATTGAACCAAGGGTAGCGCTGGATTTGTTGGTGATGGAGATATAAGTATAGTTATTTTTTACCCAGTCGATTAATTGCTTTTGTCAATCTAGACTTTTTTCTAGCCGCGGTATTGGTTTTAATCACTCCCCGTTTTGCTGCTTTGTCAATTGCTTTAAAAACTTGAGGAAGTAAACTTTGGGCCTCTTTGGCTTTGTTTTGAGCAATAAGGTCCTTCAGGTCTTTAATAAGACCTCTCATCTTCTTGAGTCGTCTTAAATTAGATACTCTTTTTCTAATGCTGACCCTTAAATATTTTTTAGCAGATTTAGTGATAGGCATAATGTAAATATACAACAATTTAATTATGATTGCAAGTCTAAAAGGTAAAGTCATCCTAAAAAAGCAAGATTTCATCATTTTAGATGTAGCTGGCGTAGGATATAAGATAACCTGTCCTTCTTTTATCTTGGAAAAAATCAAGAAGGAAGATGACCTCCATCTTTTTACTCATCTATATTTCTCTCAAGAAAGAATTGCCCTTTATGGGTTTTTGAAGCATGATGAGCTTGAATTTTTTGAGATGCTTATTTCTATTTCCGGGATTGGGCCTAAAGCAGCTTTAGGAATTTTGGCATTAGCACCGGTTAGGGCATTAAAAGATGCTATTGCCCAAGAAGACGTTTCACTTCTGACTAAAGTTTCCGGCATTGGCAAGAAAACAGCCGAGAGAGTAATTTTAGAATTGAAGTCAAAAATAAAAATGGATGTTGGAGGAATGAAGGGCACTTCTGGCCTTTCTCAAGCTATCGATGCTTTATTAGGGCTGGGTTATACCGTAAGCCAGGCTCGCGAAGCACTAAGTAAGATTCCTAAAAGCGCAGATTCTGTTGAGGAAAAGGTGAGGGAAGCATTAAAGCAATTATGAAGGTTATAAAAATAAACAAAGCTCAAAGAGAAGAATGGAACCGTTTTGTAACCGAGAATCCCTACGGTTCTTTTTTACAATCTTTTGAATGGAGTCAGTTTCAAGAATCGTTAGGCAGACAAGTATTTAGGTTAGCTATTCCTCATGTTGCTCAAACTTTGGTGATAAAATACAAGTTACCCTTTGGTAAAAGTTATTTGTATTCTCCCCATGGTCCGATAATCGATACAGATATTTTTCTTAAGAATTCTGTTGCTGCATTCAAAATACTATCTAAAAAAGTAAGAGAAATTGCCCAAAAAGAAAAAGCTATTTTTTGGAGGATGGATCCAATCATGTCAGAAAGTAAGGAGGGAAAGGGCATATTTAAAAATTTAGGATTGGAGAAACTGTCCAGAGAAATTCAACCCAAAAAAACTCTTGTTTTAAATCTAGGTAAATCGAAGAGAGAACTTTTAGGCCAGATGCATCACAAAACAAGGTATAATATCCGGCTGGCTAAGAAGAGAGGAGTGAGCATTAAAACTTCTAATTCGATTGACATCTTTTGGGATTTGCTATCTCAGACGGCAAAAAGAGATTCATTCCGGACTCATCCTAAAGAGTATTATCAAAAAATGCTAGAGATTTTTTCTCCAGCCAAACTCTTCCTGGCTAAATACAAAAACAAGATTATTGCTGCTGATATTGTTGTGTTTTTTGGTAAGCGCGCTGCTTATCTTCATGGCGCTTCGGATTATAAACATCGAAACCTTATGGCGCCTTATCTTCTTCAGTGGCATCAAATCCTAGAAGCTAAAAAGGAAGGCAAAAGCCTGTATGATTTTTGGGGCATTGATGAGAAAAAATGGCCGGGAGTTACTCGCTTTAAAAAAGGATTTGGAGGAAAGGAAATAGGTTACATTGGAGCTTGGGATTTAGTTTACCAACCAGCTTGGTATAAGATATATAATTTGGCAAGGAGGATGAAGGGCTTTGTCTAAAAATTTGAGCCGTAGGCGAGGAATTTTTAGCAACAAAACCTTTACCCCGCCTCCATTTTGCTTTATAGTTTTTATTCCATAGAGCAAAATGGGGGCGGGGTGCTCAATTTTAATCACGAAGTTTTGTTCGTCCCGCAGTGCTGCGGGACTCCAAAATTTCGATAAAATTGGCATGAAAGCTTTTATCAGGAAATTTACCCCCGAATTCCTTATCAATTTCTACCATTTCGTATTGGCGGTTTTGGCTTGTTTTTGGCATGGGTTTCCTTCAAGGAAATTAAAGGTTATTGGGATAACTGGGACGGATGGTAAATCGAGTGTGGTGGAACTTGTGACTCAAATTTTATTGTCTAGTGGGTATAAGGTTGGTTCAGTTTCCTCTATTCAATTTAGAATTGGAGACAAAACGTGGCTTAATAAGTTAAAAATGACTATGCCTGGTCGATTTAAACTTCAGAAGCTTTTGAGAAAGATGGTTAAAGTTGGTTGTCAATACGCTGTTTTAGAAGTTACCTCCGAGGGAATAAAACAGTATCGCCACCGAGGCATTGATTTTGATGTAGCTGTGCTTACAAATCTTTCGCCGGAACATATCGAATCTCATGGGAGCTTTAAGAAGTATAGGGAGGCGAAGAGTAAATTATTTAGACGATGTAAAGGAATTCATGTTATTAACTTGGATGGTAAGAATGCCAGGTATTTTTTGGGATTTGAGGCAGACAAAAAGTACGGCTATAGAATCAGGAATCAGCCCGTCCTCCGCAGTAGCACTGCTACGGAGGATGGAGAATTAGGAATCAAGAATCAGGAATTTAAGCATTTAAAAATTATTGAAGCCAAAGATATACAGATAAAAGAAAGTTATTCATTATTCATTATTCATAATTCATTATTCAAAATTCCTTTACTTGGTCAGTTCAACGCCTATAATGCTTTGGCGGCGATTTGTGTAGGACTCTCGCTTGGGATTGATTTGGAGACAGTTAAGATTGCTTTAGAAAAAGTCAGGGGGATTCCTGGTCGGATGGAGCTGATTGACGAAGGGCAAAAATTTACGGTAATTGTTGACTATGCTCATACACCGGCGGCATTGGAGAAGGTTTATCAGACAATACAAGATACAAGACTGAAGATTCAAGATACAAGATTAATCGCTGTTCTTGGCGCTGCTGGTGGTGGTAGAGATAGATGGAAACGTTCTGTTTTGGGAAGAATTGCGGCGAAGCATTGTGATGAAATAATAATCACCACTGAAGATCCTTACGATGAGGAGCCGATGAAAATTATAAATGAGATAGCTAAAGGTGTTAGTCGCGGCAAAGTTTGTAAAATATCAGACAGACGAAAAGCTATTCATAAGGCCCTCTTAATAGCAAAAAAAGATGATATAGTTATTATTACTGGCAAAGGATGCGAGCCGTGGATGATGGTGAATAATAAAAAAATTCTTTGGGATGATCGACGGGTAGTTAGAGAAGAATTAGGGAAGTTGGGGGCTAGAGAGTAGTTTATTTATTTACTTATTTATTCATTTATTAATAAATCAATAAACCAATAAATTAATAAATGCAACTCCACATCTACCAAAAACCTGACCAACTCACCTTTACTCTAAAAAAGAAAAAGAGGGTAATAAAGAAGGAAACATACAGGCCAAAGAAAGAATTATCTAAAGAATTCTTAGAATTCCTTGACAAATTTTTGAAAAAGATTAAAATGGAAGTTACAGAGATAAAGTCTTTTAAGCTCCGACAATCTAAAGATGTCGGATTTACAGCTAAGAGAGTAATAAGGGCGATAAAGAATGCTCTTAATTTTGCGGCTTCTATTAATCCCTAAACATAGGAATACGGTGAAGCCGAATGATTATAAAACCGAATAAATCAAATAAAATTGACCCAATATAAAATAGGGAGTTTTTCTATATTTACTATGAAAAGAATTTTTCTTGGTAAAATTTCACCACCCGTAGAGCTGCCTAATCTTATTGAGGTTCAGACTAAATCTTATAATTGGCTCTTGGAGAAGGGTATAAAGGAGCTTTTTGAGGAAATCTCACCGATCTATGATTGGACGGAAAAGGAGCTGAAGCTTGAATTTCTAAATTATTATTTAGACGAACCCAAATATAGCGAAGAAGCCTCTCGAGAACATAATATTTCTTACGAGGCTCCGCTTAGAGTCAATACTCGGCTAACAAAATTAAAAGAAAAGGAGATAATTGAACATGAAATATATTTAGGAGACCTGCCCTTAATGACCGAGAGAGGAACTTTTATTATTAATGGAGTAGAAAGAGTTGTTGTTTCTCAATTAATTAGGTCGCCAGGAGCTTTTTTCACTGCCACTAATTTACGCGGCAGGTTTCTTTTTGGGGCAAAAATTATTCCTAATCGAGGTGCCTGGCTTGAACTTGAGACGGAACAGAATGGGGCGATAATGGTAAGAATTGATAGAAAAAGAAAGGTAGCGGTGACAGCTCTTCTTAGAGCTTTTGGGTATTCTCGGGACGACCAAATAAAAAGACTCTTTGTCTTGCTGGACACCAATCCCAATCTTTCTTTTATTAAAGCTACTTTTGACAAAGATGCCTCTCACAGTTCTTCAGAGGGACTAATTGAGGTTTATAAAAGAATAAGACCGGGGGATTTAGCTACTGTGGACAACGCCCGACAAATGATTGAAGGAATGTTTTTTAATTTTAACCGCTATGATTTTGGGAGGGTTGGCCGGTATAAACTAAATCAATTATTTAATGAGAATCTTTCAACAGATAATCCCGAGTTAAGAATCCTAAGAAAGGAGGATTTGGTGAATGCAATTAAGGAAATTATTAAGCGCAATAACGATCCAAAAGCTCATCCAGACGATATTGACCATCTAGGAAATCGCCGGGTAAGAACTTTAGGAGAGCTGATTCAAAATAAATTAAGAGTGGGATTGATGAGAATGGAGAGAAATATTAAGGATAGAATGAGTACCTTAGATGTTGGTAGCTTACAACTGCCTCAGCTTATCAATGCTAAACCTTTAGTAGCCGTGGTTCGGGAATTTTTTGCTTCTTCCCAGCTTTCTCAATTCATGGACCAGGTAAATCCTCTGGCTGAGCTTGAACATAAAAGACGACTTTCAGCTATGGGGCCGGGGGGGCTGGCTCGAGAGAGAGCCGGTTTTGAAGTAAGAGATGTTCATCCCTCTCACTATGGGAGAATTTGTCCTATTCAGACACCGGAGGGTCAGAATATAGGGCTTATTGGACACATGGCTTCTTATACCCGAATAAACGAATATGGCTTTTTGGAAACCCCTTATCGAAAAGTAAAGAAAGGTTCTTCCGAATCGACTCCTCGGGTTTCCGATGAAATTATTTATCTTGATGCTACCCAAGAAGAAAAGACAGTAATTGCTCATGCCAATGTCCCTTTAGATTCTCGGGGACATTTTCTTGAAAGTAAGGTGCCAGCAAGAATAAAAGGAGAAGCGGGCATAGTGAAACCTCAAGAGGTAGATTATGTTGATATCTCTCCTAATCAATCTATAAGTATAGCTACAGCTCTTATTCCTTTTTTAGAGCATAATGCTGCTAATAGAGCTTTAATGGGTTCAAATATGCAGCGCCAGGCAGTTTCGTGTATCAGGCCCCAAAGTCCGATTGTTGGTACTGGTGTGGAAGCAAAAGCTGCTTTTGATTCGGGACAGGTAATTTTAGCCAAAACCGGAGGTGTGATCCTAGAAGTTGATGCTTCCCATATTGTTATCAAGGGCAAAAACACTATTCGTTATAAACTAAAGAATTTTGCCAAAAGTAATGCAGATACTTGTATAAATCAGCAGCCGCGAGTAAAAAAATATCAAAGAGTGAAAACCGGCGAGCTTTTAGCTGATGGTGCGGCTACATCTAATGGTGAACTTTCTCTAGGGCAAAATCTATTAGCAGCTTTTATGTGTTGGGAGGGGGCAAACTATGAAGATGCTGTAGTAATTTCGGAAAAATTAGTCAAAGACGATCGTTACACTTCAATCCATATTGAGGATTATTCAGTTGACGTGAGAGAGACAAAGCTAGGTCCAGAGATTATTACTCAGGACATTCCCAATATTGGAGAGGAAAAATTAGCCAATCTTGATGAAGAAGGAATTGTCAGAATTGGGGCAGAGGTGCGAACTGGGGATATTTTAGTAGGCAAAATCTCCCCCAAAGGGGAAAGTGATTTATCTGCTGAAGAAAGATTGCTTAAGGCGATTTTTGGAGAGAAAGCCCGAGATGTGAAAGATGCTTCTTTACTTTTGCCTCATGGAAAAGAGGGTCGAGTTGTTGGGATAAGAATTTTTTCCAGAGAGAGGGGTGACAAACTTCCTTCAGATGTAACAAAGACTATTCAAGTTAGCGTTGCTCAAATGAGGAAAATAGCTATTGGAGATAAAACAGCTAATCGTCACGGAAATAAAGGCATTGTCTCAAGGATTTTACCCGAGGAAGATATGCCTTGCTTGGCTTGCGGCACTCCAATAGATATAATTCTTTCTCCTTTGGGAGTTACTTCTCGGATGAATATCGGCCAAATCCTAGAAACTCATTTAGGTTGGGCAGCCAAAATCCTTGGATTTCAAGTAGCTTCTCCAGCTTTAGCTGGTATTTCAGAAGAGGTTATAAAAAGCCAGCTTAAGCGTGCTGGGCTGCCGGAGGGTGGAAAAGTTGTCCTTTACGATGGAAGGACAGGGAAAGCTTTTGACCAAAAGATAACTGTCGGTTTCCTCTACATGATGAAACTTAATCATCTAGTGGAGGATAAAATTCATGCCCGTTCTGTTGGTCCTTATTCTCTAATTACTCAACAGCCTCTTGGCGGTAAGGCTCAGGGCGGAGGGCAGAGATTTGGAGAAATGGAAGTTTGGGCTTTGGAGGCTTATGGAGCAGCTCATACTTTACAGGAAATGCTTACTATTAAATCAGACGATGTTTTAGGTAGGGCAAAGGCCTACGATTCTATTATTAAAGGAGAGTTTATCCGAAAACCAAACATTCCTGCTTCTTTTGATGTGTTAGTGAATGAATTAAAAGCGTTGGCACTAGACGTTGAATTCATCTAAAATAATGAGAACATTTGATTTTACTACAATTAAGTTACGGCTTGCCTCACCGGAGAAAATTCTTTCTTGGTCTCATGGGGAAGTTTTAAAACCTGAAACAGTAAATTACCGAACTCAAAAACCCGAAAAAGATGGGCTTTTTTGTGAAAGGATTTTCGGCCCAACCAAGGATTATCAATGCTATTGTGGAAAGTACAAACGTATCCGCTATAAAGGAATCATTTGTGATAAATGTGGGGTGGAAGTGACTCGCGCCTCTGTTCGGAGGGAGCGTATGGGTCATATTAAGCTAGCTGTTCCCGTAGCACATATCTGGTTTTTAAGAGGAGTTCCTTCTCGGACAGGTCTTCTTCTTAATCTTTCCGTAGAAGATTTAGAAAAGATAGTTTATTTTGCCTCTTATATAATTACCGGGATAGATGAGAAGGCTCGTAAAGATGCTTTAGCGCAGATTGAAAGGGAATACAGAACAAAAATAAAAAATAAAAAATCAAAAATAAAAAATAAGAAGGAGAAGATATTAAAAGACCTGAAGGCTATGCGGGATAAAGCTCGGCAGGAACTAATGGGCTTACATAAATTTCAAATTCTTTCAGAGGTTGAGTATCATAACCTTTCCTTAAAATACGGTCAGGTTTTTGAAGCTGGCATCGGGGCAGAGGCAATAAGAAGGCTTCTTGCTCAAATTGATCTTAATGAAGAGATAAGAAAACAAGTAAAAAAGAAAGTAAAAGAGTCTCACTCTACGGGTGAGACCCAGGAGAGTGGCAAAAAATCTACATCATCTCGGGAACTTAAACGTTTTAGATTACTACAAGGAATGCTTAGAGCCGATGTCAGACCGGAATGGATGTGTCCGACAGTGCTTCCGGTGATTCCCTCGGATTTAAGACCTTTAGTTTCCCTGGACGGTGGAAGATTTGCTACCTCTGATCTCAATGATCTTTATCGCCGAGTAATCAATAGAAACAATCGTTTAAAGAGGTTGATAGAATTAAAAGCGCCCGAAGTGATAAAACGGAATGAAAAGAGAATGCTGCAAGAGGCAGTGGATGCTCTCATTGATAATGGAGCCCGTCGGGGTCAGGCAGTCAAGGCTTCTACCGGACAAAAACGCCTTCTTAAATCTCTAGCTGATATGCTTAAAGGAAAGCAAGGTAGATTCAGACAGAACCTTTTGGGCAAACGCGTTGATTATTCAGCTAGGAGCGTTATTGTTGTTGGTCCGGAGTTAGAACTTAGCCAGTGCGGTCTTCCTAAAGAGATAGCTTTAGAGTTGTTTAGACCTTTTATTATAAATAGACTGGTTGAGACCAATTTAGCTAGTAATGTTCGCAGCGCCGGAAAGCTAATTGAGGAAAGGGAAGAGGTAGTCTGGGATATTCTTGAAGAGATTATTGGTAAGCATTTGGTTCTTTTAAATAGAGCTCCTACTTTACACCGATTAGGAATCCAGGCCTTTAAACCCGTCCTCATTGAAGGGAAAGCTATTCAGATTCACCCTTTAGTCTGTTCGGCTTTTAATGCTGATTTCGATGGAGACCAAATGGCTGTTCATCTGCCATTGTCCCGAGAAGCTCAAAGGGAAGCAGCAGAGATTATGCTTTCAGCGCGTAATCTTCTTAAACCAGCCACTGGAGAACCGATTACTTTTCCGACTAAAGATATTGTTCTCGGCTGTTATTGGATAACTAAGACTCAAAAGGGATTACTAGGAGAAGGTAAGATTTTTCCCAACCGAGAAGAGGCAATCCTGGCTTATCAGTTCGGACAAGTGCATCTGAAAACAAAGATAAAAGTGCGTTTAGCAGGTTCTATAATCGAGACTTGTGTTGGCCGAATTATATTTAACGAGACCTTACCCAAAGGATTAAGATTTATCAACCAGACAATGAACCAAAAGAGACTAAAGAACCTAATAGCTGAAGTTTTGGAAAACTACGGAGAAGAGATTACAACTGCCACTTTGGATAAAATTAAAAAATTGGGCTTTAAATATGTTACTTGCTCTGGAATAAGTTGGGGGATAAACGACCTCCACGTTCCCCGGGGAAAGAAAGAGTTAATCGAAGAAGCTGAAGGTAAGGTAGAGGCAGTAAAGAATCAGTACGAAAAAGGACTTTTAAGTGAACCAGAAAGAAAAACTAAAATTATAGAAATATGGGAGGAAACTCGAGGAAAGGTAGCTGAACTTGTCAGGAATGCCTTCCGAGAAGATGAACCAGTATTTTCAATGGTGGATTCGGGCGCCAGAGGTTCCTGGTCGGTTATAACCCAAATGATGGGAATGAGAGGATTAATGGTTAATCCAGCCGGGGAGACTATTGAATTGCCGGTTAAAAGTTCTTTTAAAGAAGGATTAAATATTTTGGAATATTTTATTTCTACTCACGGAGCGAGAAAAGGATTGGCTGATACAGCACTCAGAACCTCTAAAGCTGGTTATCTTACCAGAAGACTTGTTGATGTAGCCCAGGATGTTGTCGTTAGAGAAAAGGATTGCGGTGATACCGATGGCACAGAGATTTTTAGAGAGGATGAAGAAGACTTAGGGATAAGTTTTGCAACGCGCCTTATTGGGAGAGTAGCGGCTCAAGATTTAAAGGTAAAAGAAAAGCTAGTAGTAAAAAGAGGAAAGATTATTTCTCCCCGGGAAGCTCATCTTATTGATAAGGCGGGTTTAAATATTGTCAGAGTTCATTCGGTAACCAGTTGTAAAACAAGACGTGGAGTGTGTCAAAAGTGTTATGGTTTTAATCTAGGGAGAAATAAATTAGTGGAAATTGGAGAAGCTGTTGGGGTTGTTACTGCTCAGGCTATCGGAGAACCCGGAACACAGCTTACTATGAGAACATTTCATACCGGCGGTGTAGCCGGTGGAGGAGACATCACACAAGGTTTACCTCGAGTGGAGGAAATTTTTGAGGCAAGAACTCCAAAAGGGAAAGCAGTAATTTCCCATGTAGATGGTGAGGTTCTGGATGTAGTAGAGGTTAAGGGACAGAAGATAGTTAAAATTGTTAGTAAGGGTCAAATAAAGGAATACGAGATTCCTCGTCGAGCTGCCTGTTGGGTTAAAAAGGGAGATAGAATTTATCGCGGCAAACAGCTTTGCGAGGGGCACGTGGATTTAAAAGAATTATTTAAGGTAGCCGGCAAAGAAGCGCTGGCTCGATACATTTTAAGGGAGATTCAAGCGATTTATTCTTCGCAGGGAATAAATATTTCCGATAAACACATTGAGGTAATAGTCCGAAAAATGCTTTCTTTTCTCCGGGTAAAAGATTCTGGAGATACCAATCTTATTCCCGGCAGCATTGTGGAGAAAGCTTATTTTGAGGAAGAAAACCAGAAAACTAAAAAGAAAAAAGCACAAGGAGAGCCGCTGATTTTAGGTATAACTAAAGCATCTTTGTCTACCGAAAGCTTTCTTTCCGCCGCCTCCTTTCAGCAAACAGCTAGGGTTTTAATTGATGCGGCAGTAATGGGCAAGGTTGACAGACTAAGAGGATTAAAGGAGAATGTAATAATAGGGAAGTTAATACCGGCCGGCACCGGATATAAATCAAGTAATTAATCGTTTTATGATCAAGCGTTCTAAAAAAAAGAAAACAGAAAGAAGTAAGAGAGAGGAACTTAAGGATAAACTAGACCTTCCTCTTGAGACAAAACATAGTGTTATCGCTGTTTTGCTTTTTGCTTTAGCTTTTATTATAATTCTTGCTTTTTTTAATATCGCTGGTAATGTTGGACAAGGACTTAGCTGGGTTTTAAGGAATTTGTTTGGCTGGGGAAGATTTTTAATTCCGTTCATCTTAATACTCATCGCCATAAAGGGAATTTACTGCCTTAGGAAAGTTTATTCTTTAACAATAGTCGCAGTGGGCTTATTTACATTAAGTTTCTTAGGAATTCTAGGACTGTTGGGTGCTAATGGTCAATCTTTCTCTCAAGCATTTTTAGACGGAGGGTATTTAGGAATGGTCATAAGTTTTCCTTTAGCAAAACTTTTTGGTTTTTGGGCTAGTTTAGTCATACTTCTTGCACTTTTCGTCATTTCATTACTTCTTAGCTTAAATCTAACTTTGAAGAAATTGTTTATCCTTAAAAATTTTTTTGGGCGTCCTCAAGAAGATTTTAACTCTGAAACACAGCCGGAGGAACAGCCGAAATCACGAATATTACCTTCGGCTCTAAAAACTCTGAAAAGTAAAATGTTTCCTCCAGCTGAATTTAAGCTAAATTACATCGATTCTCAAGAATCTAAATCGCCCGAATTTGAAGTCACGTCAAAGGTTTCGAGCCCTTCCCATAGACCCTTCCCTTTGAAACTTTTGAGTGATTCTCAAGAAGAGTCTTCCGGCGGTAATACAAAAAGAAATTCTAACGTTATAAAACAAACCCTCCAAAATTTCGGCATAGATGTAGAGATGGGTAAAGTAACAGTAGGTCCGACTGTTACCCAATACACTTTAAGGCCGGCAGCTGGAATAAAGCTTTCTAATATTACCGCCCTTCAAAACGATTTAGCTTTAGCTTTGGCCGCTCACCCTCTTCGGATGGAAGCGCCGATTCCCGGTAAACATCTGGTTGGCATCGAAATCCCTAATATGAAGAAATCTCTAGTAACGCTAAGAGCTTTGTTGGAGGATTTTGCTCTTAGAGGGCAACCGTCTCTTACTCTTGTTTTAGGCAAAGATGTTTCCGGAGAAGTAGTATTTGCAGATTTAGCTAAAATGCCTCATCTTCTTATTGCCGGAGCTACCGGCAGCGGCAAAACAGTCTGTATCAATGATATATTAACTACCCTGTTTTACCGAAATTCACCGGAAATTTTGAGATTTATTCTAATTGATCCTAAGAGAGTAGAGTTTACTTCCTACAATGGAGTGGAACACCTTCTTACTCCAGTAGTGGTTGATCCTGATAAGGCAATTAATGCTTTGGAATGGGCGGTAAAAGAAATGGAGCAGCGCTTCAAGATTTTACAGGAAGCGGGGGCAAAAGACATCGGTTCTTACAACTCTCATATTAATGATAATCCTTTACCTTATATTGTTATTGCCATTGATGAATTGGCAGATTTAATGGCTTCTCACGGCAGGCAGGTGGAAGCGGCAATCGTCCGGCTTGCCCAGATGGCTCGAGCAGTAGGAATTCATCTGATTATTTCCACTCAACGTCCATCGGTAGAAGTAATTACCGGACTGATTAAGGCAAACATAACCACGCGTATAGCTTTTCAAGTTGCTTCTCAAGTGGATTCTCGGACTATTTTAGATATGGCTGGCGCAGAAAAACTTTTAGGAGATGGAGATATGCTTTATTTAGCCGGCGGTGCTCGAAAACCCCGACGAATTCAAGCAGCTTATATTCGTGAAAAAGAGATTAAGAATATTACCAATTATCTTAAAAACGAACAAAAACCAGACTATGATGAAGAGGTAGTAAAAGTTATACAAAGCAAGACTGACTTTTCCGGGGCCCTCGATTTAATAGAAGATGAGCTTTACGAAGACGCAAAGGAAGTAGTTGCCCAGGCCGGCAAGGCCTCTGCCTCGCTTCTTCAACGGAGACTGCGTATTGGTTATGCTCGAGCGGCAAGAATTTTAGATTTACTTGAGGAAAGAGGAGTAATTGGGCCAGCAGACGGAGCAAAGCCGAGGAAGATACTAGAAGCATGATTTTCAAAACTAAAAAAATAGATTCTTCCGAAACACTATCCGAGATTTTAAAAAAGCACCGCTCAAAAGCAAAAATAAGTTTAGAAGAAATTTCACAGCTCGTTAAGATTCCTAAACAGCATCTTAAGAGTTTAGAGAGCGGTGATTATGAGAACCTTCCTGCCGATGTTTATGTAAAAGGGTATTTGAGAGTTTATGGGCGATTTTTTAAGACAAGCCCAGAGAAACTTATTAGGATTTTTCAGAGAGAGAGCCGAATCTTCAAGAATTTAGAGCAAAAGAGAGAGATCCCCAAGAAAAATCTTAAACTCTTAAAGTATCCACGGCTCGTAATTACTCCCCGGAGTTTCACCTGGATTCTTGTGGTAATTGCGCTGGCAGCGATTTTTATTTATTTTTGGTATGAGCTAGACTTGTTTAAGGGACTTCCCCAGATTGGTTTGGAGCAACCTTCTCAAGATTTAAAGACCGATCAGGATTTTATTATGTTTTCAGGAAAAGTTTTCAAGCAAGCCGAAATTTCACTTAATAGTCAATCTATATGGACGGATGAAAATGGTGAATTTAGGGAACTGGTTCCACTTCAAGAGGGCTTGAACACTATTTATTTAGTGGCTACAAATAAATTGAGCAAGGAGCGAGTAATAACAAGACATATTATTAAATATTAATTTAGAAGCCCTTAGGTTTCTATCAAAACATATGACTAAGCAACAAGGAGGGGATAAAAAAATCACGCCTGAAGAAAAGCAGGACTTTATACAAGAGGTAGTCAAACAGATTCAAGACCGTTTTGGTCAAGGGGCAATTATGACCTTGGGTCAAGCGAAAAAACTTGATGTAGATTTTATTCCAACCGGTTCCATTTCTTTAGATCTTGCCTTAGGGGTTGGAGGGATACCTAGGGGAAGGGTTATTGAAATTTATGGACCGGAGTCAAGCGGAAAAACAACCCTTGCCCTTCATATTTTAACTGAAGCCCAGAAGAGAAAAGGAACGGTTGCTTTTATAGATGCTGAGCATGCTCTGGACCCTCAATATGCTAAAAGAATTGGCTTAAAAGTAGAAGACATCCTTATTTCTCAGCCGGATACTGGCGAGCAAGCTTTAGAGATAGTGGAAGCGCTTGTCCGCTCTCAGGCAGTAGATGCGATTGTTATAGATTCTGTTGCCGCTCTTACGCCCAGAGCGGAGATTGAAGGAGAAATGGGGCAAAGTCATATGGGGCTTCAGGCTCGGCTTATGTCTCAAG